>JBNKZR010000546.1:0-4628 GCA_050301735.1 Polyangiaceae bacterium
GGCGACCGGCATGATGCCGATGACCGGACCGAAGCTCTCTTCCGTCATCAATCGCATGCCATGGTCGACGCCGACGAGCACTTGCGGCGCGAGGTATGGCGTACCCTTCTTGGACGCAGGAAACGTCGCCTCATCAATCAAACACCGGGCGCCTCTGCCGACAGCTTCTTCGATCTGAGCGCGCACGTGGTCGGCAGCCGAGGTCCGCACGACGGGCCCCAGGGTGGTCTCCTCGTCCAAAGGGTTGCCCAGGCGATACTTCTTCGTCAGCTCGACGAAGGCGTCGACAAAGGTGTCGAAGCGCTGCTCATGGACATAAATGCGCTCGATGCCGCAGCAGCTCTGCCCGGAGTTGAAGAAGGAGCCATCCACGAGGTTCTCCACCGCGTGCTGCAAATTCACATCCGCACGTACGTAGGCCGGATCCTTGCCGCCCAACTCCAGCCCCAGATTGATGAAGCGCTCGGCCGCCGCCTGGACCACCGCATGCCCCCCATCGACCGAGCCAGTGAAAGCCACGAAAGCCACCTCGGAGCTGGCAATCATGTTGGCGGTCTGTGAGTGAGAACAGTGAACGATCTGGAACACGCCTTTCGGAAATCCGGCTCGTTCGGCCGCAGAGAGAAAGCGTTCGGCGCACAAAGGCGTCTGCGCCGAGTGCTTGAGCACGACACTGTTGCCAGCCATCAGCGCCGGCACGACAGAGTTGACCGCCGTCAACAGCGGGTAGTTCCAAGGTGCGAGGGTCAACACGACCCCCAGAGGCTCACGCCGGATCTCCCGCCGAAACCCCTCCTTGGGGGCAGGTTCGATCGGCGCCAGCGCCGTTTCGGCAAGCTCGATCATGTAGCGCCCTCGCTCTTCGAATCCGCGCAGCTCACCCGGGCTTTGCGAAATCGGGCGTCCAATCTGCAACGTCAGTTCTTCCACGATCGATTGCTTGTCGTCGAGCACGGCATCGACGAACGCAGTGCACAACCGCGCCCGCTCGCTCACCGCAAGCCTGCCCCACTCCACCTGTGCCGAAACGGCCAACCCGAGCTTGCCTTGGATCTCGGCATCGCTCGGGTACTGGCGCTCCACCACCACACGCCCATCCACTGGGGAGATCGTCGTCAGTCCAGCCATGGACAAATTCGTAGCAGGCCGCGGTGAAGGCAGCTCGCCAAATGACACGAGCCCCCGACGCATCGGTGCCGGGTAGTGGCGGTGCAGACGTCAGTGACTCAGCGGTAGATGCCGGCAGCGGCGATGCGCGAGCCGAGCGCACTCGGGCGTTGCGAGGCGGAAGAGGCCTCACTACGAACGATGTCCTTGACCAGGGGCATACACCCACCGCAGCAGGTACCTGCACCCGACTTACGGCAGACTTCTTTCAGCGAGCCCCCGTGGGACTTCGCGAACGCGCGGATTTCTCGGTCAGAAACTCGGTGGCAGTGGCAGACCAGCATCGGCTCTTCAAGCTCCGCCGTTGAAGATAGTCAGTTGAAACCCGCTTTCAACTACGATTTTACCGCGGAGATTTCCACCGTCAGGCAACCAGCTCTCTAGTCACTGATATCATTCAACTTATTTGACTACCAGATAGAGAGCGCGACATTTGCGCGGTGCTGGCCGAGCACCGCTTCGGCACACCTGACATTCACTTGCATGAGCTGCGTCCCGGGCCCTCGAGACCCGCTCCGCGGCGATGCCGCATCAACGGGCGACAGCCGGTGCGCCACCCCAGCCCTGCAGGTACGGGGCCACCAGCTCCCTCAATTGCGGGAGCGAACTCGACGATAGGGGTGCAGGAAGCTCGCCAAACTCGCCGGATTCCGGGTTTGGAGCAACAGTTGCCCCTGCCCGTTGAACTCGCAGACGAGTCCCTCCCCGCTCAGGAACAGCCCCTTGAAGCCGCCAAACTTGCGAATGCTGTACGTCAGCTGGGGTGAGAAGCCAACGATGTGACCAGTATCGCAGGTGTAGCTGCCGTTGATGTCCTGCGCGTGAATCGCGCCATAGGCAGCGTAGAAGACCGTCCCTGGGCCCACGACGCGCAGCATGAAGAAACCGATGCCGCCGAAGAACGCTTTCACGCCACCCCACTTCGTGTCCAACTGCATCTCGTCACCGATGTGAGCCACGTAAGCGCCACTCTGCAAGAAGAACTCCTGCCCGGGCCCCAGCTCCATCGCCTTGAGATCCCCCTCCGGTGGCGGCGCCAAGAATAGCTCCTGTCCGGGCGCCTTGGCGGTGAACGTGTTCTGAAAGATCGACTCTCCACCCAACATCTTGCGTTTGGCGGCGGCGAGTACTCCCCCGCGCATGTTCGTCTGTATGTCGATCTCCGTGCCCATGGCGACCATCGCACCCGACTCGGCCACAACACGTTCGCCAGGAGCATCGAACTTCACCTTGAGCATGCCGAAGTCCGGCGCGTCGATGATACCGTACTGCATCAGCTACTCCTCTCAGGTAACTTAGGACCGACACTCTTGCCGTATTCACTCGGGTTCCGACTCTGAATGTAGACCCGGCCGATGCCGCGCATCCGCAACACGAGACCTTCGCCGCTGAGGAAGCTCTGTATCCAGCCTCGGCCCGCCTTGTCGATCGAGTACTCGATGCCCTCGGTGAAGGCCACGAGATGCCCGGTATCCACGACCAACTCACCGTTCAGGTCCAGCGTCTCAATCGCACCGAAGGCGTTCAAGAGCACCGGTCCATGCCCGCTGGCGGCGAGGAAGAAGAGCGACTCTCCGCTGAAGAAGCCCTTGAAGCCCTGAAATTTCGTGTCGATGTGCACGCTGTCGGGTGCCGAAACGTAGCTCGACCCCTGGATGAAGAGCTGCCCGCCGGATAGCTGATGCACGACCATGTCACCGCACAACTGCGGCGCCAACGTCACATGGGCGCCGCTTCCTTGGGCCGTGAAGCGGTTGGTGAAGAACGACTCCCCGCCGAGAAGGCTTCGCTTGAGCCCACTGAGAATGCCCCCCGAGCCAGCTCGCGCTTGCGTCTCCACCGCAATGTTGGAGGTCATGCTCACCATTGCCGACGCCTCCGCTCGAATGCTTTCGCCAGGCTCGAGGGAGACGACAGCCAGCGAGTGCGCCGGCCGGTACTGTATGTCGTAGTGCATCGCTTCGTGTTCCTCCGCCTATCCTCGCAGCATGGGCGTCAACCAACCCACCAACGCATTGATGTTTCGCGACTGCACGTAGATGGTGCCCTGCCCAGAGAACTCGCAAACCAGTCCTTCACCGGAGAACAGGAACGACTTCACGCCGCCCACGCTGCGAACCCGAAAATCCAGACTGCCGTCGAACGCGACGATGTGCCCGGTGTCCACGACGAAGCGCCCGTTGATCGGCACTTCGACGATACCGCCGTAGCTGTTGACGAAGAGCTCACCATCGCCCGTGCATTCGAGGAGGATCAATCCCTCGCCACCGAAGAACGCTCGCAACCCGCCCCAACGGACTTTCGTATCGATCGTGTCCGTACTGGCCAGGTAGCTTCCGGTTTGCACGAAGAGCGTGCGCCCGCCGGCCAACGACTTGTGCATGATGTTGCCCGATAGCGACGGCGCCAACACCACTTCCCCACCCGCGGGGCCGTGAAACTCGTTGATAAAGACCGTTTCGCCACCGAGGAACTTGCGCAGCAGCGCGGTCAACATCCCCCACAGAGTCACGAAGAAGCCGGCCCTCTTGCCCGCATTCAAGCGCGTGTCCATCTGCAATTGGGGGCTTTGGCGAACCATCGCCCCGGCCTCCGCACAAACGGATTCGCCGGGATTCAATTGCACCTTGAGCCAAGCGAAAGCCGGCCCGTGTTCGATCGAGTAGTTCATCCTCCCCGTGCCGTATACCACCATGCAGCGGGTGATGGCCACCTCGACGTGTGGCCGACAGCAGGCTGGCTCCGAGCGCCGCACCTGCCTATGCTGCGCGGCGATGCACGGTTCGGAGCAGCCACCGCAGACGGGGTTCGGTCACAGCAGGCGGCGTGTCGCAGCCGAACTCACCCTCATCGTCGGGGTATTGCTTGGCTTGGTTTTTGGTGGTTTGTGGTTGGTGCGTAGCTTGGCCGGATGGCTTTCGTTTCTGGTGCCGACGAGTGTCGATGTCGCACTGGGAGAACAAGCCTTCACCTCCCTGGCCCCAGTTTCCAAACGCTGCGACAACGAAGAGACGAATGCCTACGTCAAGACCATTGCCGATGCTCTGACGGTGCAGGTCGATTCCGAGTTCTCCTTCCACTTCGTCGTCGCAGACGACGATTCCGTCAACGCCTTCGCACTGCCCGGCGGTTTTGTCACCGTCAACATGGGGCTACTGCGAAAGGCCGGCAGCGGCGAGGAAGTGGCCGGTGTGCTCGCGCACGAACTCGCTCACGTGACGGAACGCCACGGCACGAAACGCATCCTGCGCGGTCTGGGTTCGATGGCACTGATGTCCGTGGTCTTCGGAGGCACCGATATCGAAGCGCCGGCCGCGCTGCTCGCCGGCCTGGTCAACACCGCGTACGATCGGGATCAGGAGGCGAGCGCGGACGAAGCCGGCCTGGCGCTGCTGGTTCGAGCAGGCATCGACCCACGCGGGATGGCGCACTTCTTCGAGAGAGTTCGAGACGAACCTGGC
>JBNKZR010000547.1:0-4611 GCA_050301735.1 Polyangiaceae bacterium
GCGGACCCTGCGTTGCGTCGAGCAGCAGAGAATCACGCGCCTCTCCGTCGTGCCGACGCAGCTGAGCCGCTTGCTCGACGCGAGTGAACGCTGCCCAGCCTCGCTGCGCGCCGTGTTGGTTGGCGGGGCAGCGGCCACCGAAACACTGCTCGCCCGCGCCCGGGACGCGGGCTGGCCGCTGCTGGCGACCTACGGTCTGAGCGAAGCCTGCTCCCAAGTCACTGTGGAGCGGCCCGGTCAAGAGCCCCAAGCCGGCAGTTCCGGGCCGCCCTTGCCGGGTACGGACATCCGCATCGTCGACTCGACGATCGAAGTGCGTTCGCCCTCGTTGCTCAGTGGCTACTTCCCCCACGCGCTGGCGCCGATCTCGGCGGACGGCTACTTCCGGACCTCGGACTGCGGCGAGTTGCGGCAGGGTGAGCTCTTCGTTTACGGCAGACGCGACGATGTCATCGTCAGCGGCGGCGAGAACGTTCATCCCTTGGAAGTGGAACGAGTGCTTGGTGAGCACCCAGGAGTGGCACACTGCTGCGCTTTTGGCGTCCCCGACGCGCGCTGGGGCGCACTGGTTGCGGTCGCTGTCGTGCCCCGGACGTCGGACTGGCGAGGCCTTCGCGCGTGGCTCGCGCAGCGTCTGGCAGCTTTCAAGCTGCCGCGGCGGATCGCCCTCGTGAACGAACTGCCGACCAATGCGACGGGCAAGGTGGATCGGCGCGCCGTGGCTCGACTCTGTGCCTCGTCCGCCCAGCCGTTGGCCGCGCTCGATGCGGACGTGGGGTGACAGCCTGCCGCTTGCGCGCCGGCGGGAGCGCTCCGATACTCGTGGGCATGAAGACGACCGCGCTGTTGCTCGCTCTGGCCCTCACCGCTTCCTGCAAGAGCAGAGAGGTTTCCCCGCCGGCAGAAGAGGCGCCCGCGACGAAGGTCGCGCCCGAGATCTTCGGCGCGCCGTTGACGAACGTTGCCGAAACGCCCTTGGACACGGTGATCGCCAGTCCCGAAGAGTTCGCGGGCAAGACGGTGCGGGTGTCCGGCACCGCGCGTCGCGTCTGTCAGCGCAAAGGCTGTTGGATGGAGCTCGCGACGACCAGCAGCGCAGACGCGCCCGCGTGCCGCGTGAAATTCAAGGACTACGGCTTCTTCGTTCCGACGGACTCAGCTGGCGCCCTGGCGGTGCTCGAGGGCGAAGTCCAGCTCAAGAAGGTTCGCGCCAGTCGCGTCGAACACCTCGAAGAAGAGGGCGCCGTATTTGCCTCGAAGAACCCCGATGGCAGCGCCAACGAGATCCAGATCGTTGCCAACGGCGTCGAGATCATGCGCTGAGGCCGAGTTCGCGAACAGTGGCGCACGGGGTCAGCATGCGCGCCGTGCTGGTGGCGGTTAGCGCACGATGCGCTTGGCGACGTTGAGTAGCAGCGCGCGGATGACGGGACGGAAGCCGTAGTCTTGCTTGGTCTCGTCGGTGATCTGACGCGGGCAGATCGACGCGAGCACGCTCTGATCCGTGCAGTCTTCGCCTTCGTCGGGACACGAAACCCCTTTCAGCACTTCGAGCAGCCGCGGCCCGGGGTACGCCTTGGCGTAGTACTGCGTCGTACCGTAGGTTTGCGTCGCAGCATCGTAACAGAGCGGGTTGCCCTCGTAATAGTTCTCCACCCGGTCGCCCTCGCCCACGACGACGCAGTCGCAGCTGTCGTAGCTGTCTTCAGTGGAGCAATCCCGAGGTGCCGGCAACGGGAAGATGCAGGAGTACTGGAGGTCGTCGTCCAAGCCATCGTCAGGCAGCATCTCGCGATCGTGGCCGTTGATGCTGTTCCAGGTTCCCGGTCCACCCAGCGCCTCTTGGGTCAGAGGATGCGTGCCGCTGCGCATGCCCATGGTCTCGACGTTGAACGGATCAGCGGGGCCTGCCCCTGCGCTCGGCAGAAAACGCGCCCAATCGACCTGCGACGCCTCGATCAGATCGAAGCGCCCTTCGGCGTTGGCAGCGAGCGTCTCCGGCGTTGCCGTGTCCTGCCAGGGAACACCGATGATGCCGACCACGAATATCTTCTCGCGACCGCGGGAGTCCGTGAACAGAGGATTGGGCTGCGGATCGCCGTTGCGGTCAGCCACCTGGGTGTAGATGTAGCCGCCAGTGTACACCTGCGTCGAGCGCAGGAAGCTGATGCCGAAACGGCGCTGTTGGTCGAAGCACCGTAGCGGCTTGGCCTCGTTGACGTCGTCGGAGGCCTGGGCACATCCGTTGGTGGTCTCGTCGGCGTCGCAGCCGGCGGGCATGGGAGCTCCGCACGGCAGGCAGCACTCGCCGTTGGGATCGACGTCACATGCGTTGGTGCCGCTATCGAGTTGGTTCGTAGTCTGCAACGTCAGGTAACCCTGACCCTGAGCGCGCACCGAGCAGTCATTTTCGTCGGTCAGGAACATCACGACCACCACCGAGTCGGGACGTAGGAACGCCTCCCGCTGCGCGAGGAGGTCCATGTCCACGCCTACTGGCTCCACACACTGAGCATTCTCGTTGCCCGCACACGGCACCATCTGCAGGCTTTCGTAAGGATCAGGATCGCTCAGGAAGCGGAACGCGGCTTCCAGCGGTGCCTCGAAACCACAGCCCGACTCCCCCACCGTATCGACCTGGGCCTCGAACTTGGCAATCAGGGTCTGCAGGTTGCTGTCCCCTGGAGGCGTAGCTTCCGACTTGGCGTCCCAAGCCAAGAACCCCCAGCCCTGGTAGCTGTCCGCGTTGAGCTCGGGCCGCACGCGTCCCAACATCCAGGCACGGTCATTCTCACCTGCCACGTCAGTGCAACCATAGGGGGCCTGCTCGGGTGGCAAGCCCCGCGGGCCCAGGCTGGACGAAATCATCCCGATGTGGATGTCGTTGACCGGATCGAAAATGCGGGTCGACCCATCGGGACACGCTATCGCTCCTTCCGGATAGGGCACGAGCTCCTTGGTCTCTGTCACCACGCACGGCGGGTTGACCATTTGGTCGATGAAGTCGGGAACCGCCTGCTTGAATATCTCTTGCTTGTCCGCCATCGAACTCGAGTTGTCGACGACGAACAGGAGGTCCACCTTCTCCGAAGGCACGAAGCCACCCAACGGATCTTCGCTGCCACCAGTGTCCTCCACGAAGATCACGTCGTCTTCCTGCACCACGCCGCCTCCTGCGGGTGCGGACTGCGCAGGCGTGGGGCTCTCCGCAGGGGGCGGCACGGCTCCGGATTGGGCGGGCATTGCAACCGCCGGCTCTCCGGCGGCTGGCGTCGTTACCCCTTGCGCACTACCCCCGTTGTTGGTGGCCTGAGTGGCGGGCGCCGATGAAGCGCCAGCGCCACCGTCGCTCGAACAGGCAGCGAGGCTGAGCCCGAGCGCAGAAAGTGAGAGACTTCGGAGGTGGCGAGCAATGGTGGTCTTCATTCGGTGTCGGGCGAGTCTAGCAACGCGCCTACCCGCATCCCGGCCTTTCGCGAGGCCCACTCGGTGACACACGTGGGTGCATCGACCCACCACGATTTCGGGCATACTTTTTTCGTCTGATGGCAAAGCCAGCCGCCCCGGACGAGCCCCGCCGCGATCCCGGCCGTAGGACAACACCGAGTTGATCCAGCCTCCCTCGGTTGCCTTCTGACTCGCCCCAGCAGCCCGCGCTCAACTACTTGTGCGATAATAGGCGCGTAACAGCTGCAAGAAAGCCGCCGTCGAAGGGCTCGGGTGCTTGCCCTTGAGGGTCAGCAAATGCAGGGCACGGCGAATGTGCAGCCCTTCGACTTCGAGGGCGCGCAGACGCCGGCTCGAAAGCTCCAACTCGACAGTCAAGCGCGAGACCATGGCGATGCCGAATCCGTGGAGCACTGCGTTCTTGACGGCTTCCGTGCTTCCGAGACTCATCGCGGGTTCGATCGCGAGGCCTTGTCGTGTCAGAGCCGCTTCGATCACCTCTCGCGTACCGGAGCCTTCTTCGCGACAGATTAACGGGTAGCTCGTGAGGTCGACGAGGCTGGCTCGTGGCTTGCTCGCCAAGGGGTGATTGGTGCTGGTGATGAGCACCATCTCGTCGTGGGTGAGCACTTCCTGAACCAGTGACTCACCGGGGATGAGCCCCTCCGTCAACCCCACGTCGAGTTGACGGTCGAGCAGCGCTTCGGTGATGGCTTGGGTGTTGCCGATCACCAGTTGCACGTTCACTCGAGGATGACGCGTGTGGAAATCCCCCAGCACCCGTGGCACCAAGTAGCTGCCGATGGTCGTGCTCGCACCGACCGCCAGCGTGCCGCCGTCCAGGCCCAGGTGCTCGGCCAGTTCGGCTTCGGCTTCCTGCTCTGCCTGGAAGATCCGTCGGGCGTGGACGGACAGCAGTTCGCCTGCTGCGGTCAGCTGGATCCCACGCGAGAGTCGGTCGACCAGTGGGGTACCGAGGCTCTGTTCCAGCTCGGCGAGCTGTTTGGAAACAGCGGGTTGACTGATACGCAACACGCGGGCCGCCCCCGTGATGCTCATGGCGTCGGAAACCGCTTTAAAAACACGAAGTTGATTCAGATTCACGGTAAGCCTCTCAGGCTTGCTCCATAACTTGAATTGATGGTGGGCATAAGAATTATGTCT
>JBNKZR010000548.1:0-4602 GCA_050301735.1 Polyangiaceae bacterium
GAATTGCCATCGTCGCACTGCTCACCCGGGTCGCGGCGCCCGTCGCCGCACGCGGGGCCCGCGTCCACGAGCACGGGGCAGCCGGCGTCCAAGTCACAGGGGTTCTCTTCGTCCGAAGGGTCCTCTTCGGCGTCGATGAGGTCGTCGTCCGAAACGACTTCCATCATGGCGCTCGGTCCCACAGTGACGTCGGTTCTGTCGCCGAAACCCGAATCTGGAGTCTCGACCGGGTCGTCACCAGTATCGACCGCTGGGGTGCTACTGCAGCCGAAGAGAGACAGGATGGAGAGCAGGGCGCCGACACAGGTGGCGTGCGCGGTGAGAAGGGCACTCGGTTTCTTCATAGTCATTCTGGGGGAGGGGCGCTGTTTGATCGTTGTACGGGCTCGTCGTACCTGAAGGGATGTCCCACGAAAACCCTTCCAGTTCAATGTGCGCCAGCAGCATGGGCTTCGTCGCGTAGGTCTTCACGGCGATGCCGCTGGAAAGCCTGACCACGCGGCGTGCCGTCATGGTGCGGCGAAAGTTGACACGACCGTTTTCTGGGGTCGAGGTCGACACTCCGCGCGGGAGCGCTCGAGCACGACGGTTCGTTGCGCAGGGACGGGGTCAGAACGACAGCCACGGCAGCACGGTGCCGGCTGCGAGCCAGAGAATGGCAATACCCAGACGGCGCGCCGAGGAGGGAGGCGTAGCCGATGAAACACAGCCCCCAAAGCAGTGGACACAGCAAGACCGCGATTCCCACCGTCTCGTACCCTCTCCCACCTTCGAAGTTCGTCGTTCCGCGCAGTCTTGCGGACCACGCTCCGAGTACGAGGGCAAACGACGCGCCGAACGGGAGAGAAGCCAGCGCGTGGAGCACGCGGAGTGCGGCTTGCTCAGCCGAGTACGAGCTGCATGTTGGCCAGCGTATCGTCGAATTGCGCTTCCGACATGTGCCCGATCGTGATCGCGTCGACGAACTCGTTGTCGAAGGCGAAGTGGAGCGACTCCAGCCGCTGCTCCGGGCTGGCGTAGCCGCCGTCGCCGTAGATCTTCATGCCAACGACACCCTTGCCGTTGGTGCGTGCCAAGCGCAGGGCGGCCGTGATCTCGTCGATGCTGCCGTCCTGATCCATTCGAATTCCGGCGGGGTTGACCCGTGCGAAGATCACGTCGACCCACGGGTCTTCCGCCGCTTGACGAAGTGTCGCGTAGGTGTGACAGGAGCAACCCACTGCCCGCACAACGCCTTGCTGCTTCAGTTCGGACAACTCATCGCGCATCTGTGCGAGGTCTGTCTGCCAAGTGTCGTTTAGCAGCGAATGGATGAGCACGATGTCGAGGTAGTCCGTACCGAGCTCGGTGAGAAAACGTTCGACCTCCGGCCGCGCTGTGCGCGCGGGTTGCAGGCCGCCGTCGTCGCGCCACCAAATCTTGCTCGCGACCGTAAGGCTGTCCCGGGGTACCTCTTGGAGCACCAAGCGGGCCAGAGGGTGGGAGCCATAGAGGTCAGCCGTGTCCAGGAAGCTCGCGCCCAGGTCGATGCCGTGACGCATGAGTCGCACGAAGGCGTCCGGGCCGAGTTCGGTTTGGGAGGATGTTCCTTCCCAGCCTGCGGTTCCCGTGCCCATCGCGAGGCGCGGGATCTCCAGCCCGCTGCTGCCCATCGGTACGGTTCCAGTCGCGGGAACCGGGGAGGACGGGGGGGCTGGGGAGGGGGGGGACGCTGGAGCCGTGGCTCCAGGGGTTGCAGGCGCTGTTGATGCAGGCAAGCCTCCAGCGGTGGCACTCCCAGAGGGAGCGGTCGACGAGGACTTCTCGTCGGAACATCCGGCGAGCAATGCCGACCCCAGGAGCCCGAGGTTGGTGTTGAACGTGCGGCGTTTCATCTTGGACATGGTGTATGACTCCTCGCGAGGCGCAGCATGTACCCCTGAGTTCCAAGCTTCAAGAGTGGATTTCTGGGCCTCCCGGGGGCTGTGGCGTCGCGCGTTGGGATGACTCGGCCCCGTCGACTGAGCTAGGAAACTTCTGTCGAGATCGGGCCAACGGTCGAGGTCGGGCCAACGAAGGAGCAGGGGAAGCGATTCCGCTCGTGTCGCGGTGCAGAATGCCAGCACGAACTTCGCCCTGCGGTGCTCGTGTCAGGTCAGGGTGTGGTTGGTCCGTCAGGGGTGCCGCTTGCAGCGCCGCGACGACGCGCGCATATCTGCACTCCCCAGGGCCCGCGGGGCTCATCGTCGCACCAGCTGCCTGCGCTGGGGGAAGGCTGCCAAGCCGTCCACGTTGCGTTCACGAGGAAACGTGGACTCTGCCTCACAGCCTGTGATGATGGCGCTGTCGTGGGCGATGAAGCGCTGACCGTTTTCTGCTTCACCACAAGCCGGCAAGGGTGGCCGATGGCAGTGCCGTCGCGGAGCAACCTCGCAAGCCCCATCACCAGCCGCACGCTATCACGACCAACGGAGTCGTTCCTCGTGCCGCCGGGAGTTTCTTGCAGATTGACCGCCTGGTCGCACTCGACTTGGCGCGGAACACGTCCGAGCGTATAGGCGTTGTCTACGGATGGGTGACCCCGCGTGCTTTTCGAGTCCACGCGCCCGCTGTGTGGGCAGCTGTCTTGTCGGGGCGACGTTGCTGCTCGGCATGGCTTGCAGCCGTTCGGAGACCCACGCCCCGCACCCGTCCGAGAGTGCGGGGTTGCCGGCGGAGCCGACCCGGGCGCCCATCCCGAACACGACCTCGGGCGTGGCCGCTGCGTCGACTCGGGAACCCGGTGCGACGAGCGCGCCGCCAGCTGTCGTCAGTGAGCCCAAGAGCAAGAGCGGGAGTTCGGCGAGTTCCGGACCCGAACATTGGCCGCCACGACAGGCGAGCCCCGGATATCGCCTCAGGCTCGACCCCGTCGGGGCGCCGCGGCGAGACGCCCAGGATGTTGCGTGCGACGGGCGAACTGTCTGTCGCAAGCTAACGGAGCGTGCCGCGGGTCGTGACGCCTCCGGCCAGACGATGAGCGTGCTCGAGCTGTCCTTGTCTGCTGGCCCGGTCAGCTTCGAGGAGCGCTTTGCCGGCAACTGTGAGCCTGTCGAGCTCTGGCTGATCAAGCGCCGTGGTGGGGTGATCACCTATGCAGAGCGCCTTCTGGAGCTCTGCAATGACGGATACGGCGCCTCCGGTGTTGGGGAGGACGTGATCGAGGTTGAAGACAACCACGTCTATCACCGGCAATACGGCGGTTCGGCGTGGCGTTGGGGCAATTCACGAAAATGGCAGCTCTTCCCGCGCCGTATCGTCGACGCGATGGAGATGAGCCATTGGACGGTGGGGCCGTCCTACCTTCTTTCGCACTGGAACTGGCAGTCGTTTAGTGGGCACGAAGCCATCGAAGTCCCAGATTGTTCCGTACTCGACACGGTTGCAGACCCCCTCGCTCTCGATCCCAGCCGGTTTTCGTATGCGTGGCTACCGATCCCGGTGGTCACCGTGCCTCGCCAGTACGCGGAGGAGGGATGGCGCAACGCGCGTTTGGGTCGGTGCTCGGTTCGAGTCGGAGTGGAGCGACCCGACTCGAAGGGGGAAATCGAGGGGTTCGTGACTCACGGTCGGCATGAAGGGGCGAAAGACGCCACGCTTCGCGTGGTCGGGATTTCGCCGACAACCCTCATCGTCGAAGTGACCGACGACCGTTGGGTCTTCGATGCGCCTCGCACGCTCTTTCGCGATCATCTCGAGGTGTGGACGGGGCCAGCGCCTGAAGAAAGCAGTGAGCGCTGCGAGCGGATGCCTGGCGAAAAGCCGAAGCAGTGGGGGGTGCAGCTCGAGGACGGCAGTGTCTTCGGTGGCTTCTCGAGTCCAGATCCGACGGCCGTACGGGTACGACGGGCGAAGGTAGGGGAGGCCCTCGTCTTCAAGTTGGACTTCGCGACACCGCTTCGTCGAGTCAGTGTCGTCTACAGCGACAGTGACGACGGCACGCGACAGAAATCCCTCATCGCTACCAGTCGGCTGAGCTTCGGCAACAGTCGGTCGTTGGGTGGACTGTTGCGCATCGACCCCGACACGGCGATCTGCGCTGTCCACTCCGGCAAGCTCGAACCGGAGCTCGAGTGAGGCTTCCAAGCTCGAGGTCGAGTGGGTCGAACAGCCAAAGCAATAGCGGGGCTTTGTCGGCACGCCATTGCGTGCTTGGATGACGGCTGGCGAAACCGAGCGTGTGACGAGAGGATGGACTGAATGAACTCGACGACCCTTTGGCTTCGAACAGCGGTAGCGGTGGTCGCCGGGTGGCCATTGCTCGTCTCCACGGCACACGCGACTCCACCGAAGCCAGCGCCCCCCGAGCGCGGCATCGACTCCCCCAGCGAAGCCCCACCCTCTGAAACGCCGCCTGTAGTGAACGCCGGCGAGGGCACTGGAGGCGTCATTCCCGTGGCTCGGCAGCCCATCGAACTCGCGTCTCATCCGGCGGCCAATCAACCGCCGCGGTTCGACACTGTCATCCCGCAGGAGTTCAATCGACCGCAGTTCGACGTCAAGCATGGCGCACGTCTGGAGATCACCTTCGCCATTTCCGATCCGGAAGGGCAGCCGCTTTCCGTGCGTGCGCTCGGGCTGCCC
>JBNKZR010000549.1:0-4597 GCA_050301735.1 Polyangiaceae bacterium
TCTCTACGTCGTCGAAGATGCCGCGCCGGAGCGCCGCGAGTTGTCGCCCTTCGAGCTGGCGCACCGACTGTCGCTGTTGTTCTGGGACTCGCTGCCCGACGCGGAGTTGCTTGCTGCGGCCGAGGACGGCGAGCTGAGCGATGCCCGTGTCGTGCGAGCGCAGGCCGAGCGCCTGCTTTCGTCGGAGCGGGCCGATGCCACCCTGGTGCGCTTCTTCCGCGAATGGACTCAGGCATCGACCTTGTTTCCGGGCAACAAGTCCGAGGTGTCGTTTCCCGAGTTCGATGCCCAGCTGGCAGCGTCGATGAACGAGTCTTTCGATCGACTGGTGGTCGATGCGGTGCGAAGTGGCCGTTCCTTGCGCGAGTTGCTCTCGTCGGGCGACGCGTGGGTGGACGAACGTCTGGCGAGTTTCTTTGCAGTCCCAGCCCCAGATTCGGGATGGGAGCGGGTTTCTCTCGACCAGGATATCTACCGAGGCTTGCTCACCCAGCCCGCGTGGCTGGCGTCCCTTGCGCACAGTGATGACACCTCCTTCGTCTTTCGCGGTCGCTTCGTGCAGAAGCGGCTGCTGTGCAACGAGTTTGGACCCCCACCCGCAAACGCCATGAGTACCGAGTTCGAGCTGCCAGAAGATCCCACCGCTCTCCAACGTTCCGAGGCCGTGCGTGCGAACCCGAGCTGCGCCGGCTGCCATGAACTGATGGACCCCATCGGTCTGGCCTTCGAATCCTTCGACGCCATCGGGCAGTATCGCAGCGAAGACGATTCGGGTCGAAGGATCGACACGACGGGAACGCTGCTCGGCGCTAGCGAGCCTGCGCTCGAGTTCGCCGATCACCTGCAACTGATTGCAGCTCTGCAAGACGATCCGAAGACCTTCGAGTGCTACGCGCGGCAGGTCTACCGTTTTGCCACCGCCCACCGCGAAAGCGGTGGGGAGGCGTGCGCCGTAGCGGACGTTCACGAGGCCTTGCTGGCGGCAGACGGTGAGCTCCGGGCGGCGCTCTTGGCCGTCGCTTCGGGGGAAGCATTCCGTCATCGGGAGGCACCATGAAGACGCGCGCTGTTCCTGGTTTACGCACGCCACACTCGTTGCTGATGCGGCGAAGGTTTCTGATGGGGTTGGGGGGCAGTGTGTTGGCGGTCCCCGTGCTCGAGTCGCTGCTGCCGCGAAATGCCCGTGGCCAGACCAACGCCCCCAAACGGCTCCTGATCGTGACTCACGATCAAGGGCGCATGATGGGCGTGGATGCCAAAGAAGATCGCTGGTCGCCCGGTACGAGCACGGGCCCCTTGCCCGCGGTGGGAACTGCGCCCAGCCCCATGCTCGCCGAACTCGCGCCCATTCGCGACGAGATCGTCACCGTCGATGGCGTCGATAACCTGCTGCGTCACGTCACGACGATGCAAGACGGTCACATCCCGGCGCTGGTCACGGCGCTCTCGTGTGTGCCGCAGGCCGGCGAACAGTGGCGACCGACCGAGGCTTCGCTCGACTACGTCGCGGGCACACGTTTGCGGAGTGGACCCGAGATGCCGGCGTCGTTGGTGATCCCCGCGAGTGCCACGCCGTACAGCGCTTCGAGCTATCAAGATCTGCGCTGCTTCGGTCCGGGGGGCACCGACGCCACCGTCATCAGCGGCAATCCTCAACAGGCCGTCGAGGAGTTGTTTGGCCCGCCCATGCTGGAGATGGCCGACGATCCGAGCGCACCACTGAGTTACCGCGAGCGCCTGGTCGCTAGGCGCGGCAGCCTGCTCGATGGTGTCAACGAAAGCCTGCAGACGTTGCGCCAGCGCGTGAGTCGCCAAGACAGCGAACGGCTGGAACAACACGCGGAATTCATTCGTTCGGTCGAGGCGAAGTTTCAGGGCGGTGGCCCAAGGCTGCAAGCCAACACCTGCCAGCGCCCCGACGAGAGCGGGATGCCGCGCGTCGTGCCGATCAACTACCAGGAGTGGCGGGAGTACGGTGAGGGCACGGAGTGGTCCCGCGGGCGGCAAGACGCGTTGACTTGGCCTTACCAACTCGAGAACTTGGCGCAGGCGTTTGCTTGCGACGTGGCACGCAGCATGGTGCTCAGCAACGAAACGGATCCCACGTTCGATAGTGAGTTCCCCGACGGCTCACCCTTCGAACCCGACCAAGAGCTGCACAACGTCGTGCACTCGCTGCAACGTCCCGGCGAGAACGCGCCTTCGGCACGAGACGTGACCACGGCCTTCCAGCTGTGGGGCAGGAAGTTCACTCAGGTCGTTCAGCGGCTTGCCGAGATCGAGGACGTGGACGGCTCACGGCTGCTAGACAACACGCTCATCGTGTGGGTGAGTGAGATGGGTTACGGCTCCGACCACCTCACCTGGAACGTGCCCCTCGTGTTCGCGGGCATGCCCTCGGCGTTTGCGGCGGGCCAGGGCCGACACCTCGTCGAAGAACGCCGCACGCTCGGCGACGTTTGGGCACGAGTGCTGCGCATGCTGGGTGGTGACGACACCACCTTCGGCAGCGTCGGTACGCTGGGAGACGCGGCCGAGGCGGCTGGTGTCCCCAGTCTCGACGTGGGTTCGGGCTTCGACGGCTACATCAACGAGGATACGCCGCTACACACGGGCGATTTGGATCTCTGACCCCCGAACGCCCACAAGCAGTGCTTGTGGAGCTTGGGCCATCCCCCCGCCGCGACCGGGTTTGGCACACCGAGTTGCGGCGCACGCGTGACCCAGGGCGTTGCGGTCGATCCGCTCAATCGGTATAGGCTGTTGGTCATGGTAGCTGGTGTCGGTTTTCTTTGGCCCATTCACTCGCGGGGTAGCCGCAGCGCGCCGTTCTGCGCTCGGTGGCGCGTGTGGACAGCGGCGATTGGCGTCGTCGCCAGCTGTGTGGCGTGCGATGACTCGAACGAGTCGACGGGGCAGACGACGGATGTGGCCGGGTCCGAAGCCACGACGGAGCAGACGGATTCGGCGCTGGTCGAGCCCGAGCCGACCAGCGTGGCCGAGCCGACGCCCGTGCCAGTCACCGATTCACCCGTGACACAGACGGATGTTGCACCCGAAGGACAGCCCAGCGCGACGGACGCTTCCGGGGGTGACGAGTCAGTCGATGGGGACGCGGCGGCGGGCATGGCCGACGCGGCGACTGCGCTCCCCGTCGCCGACGCAGGCAATGAGGGCGGTTTGGATGCGAGCGGCGAGTCGCCGTGCCCCGCGCTGCCTGAATTCGTGGAGCCCACGGCGCTGTCGGAGACGGGTCTGTATGCGGACATCGCGACGGGCGAGTTGGGCGAAGGCGTGTACGAGTATGCGCCCCAGTACGCGCTCTGGACGGACGGCGCGGTCAAGCGACGCTTCGTGAGGTTGCCGCCGTGTACGCAGATCGACACTTCCGACATGGACTTCTGGACGTATCCACCGGGCACGAAGTTGTGGAAGCAGTTCTCGCGTGAGAACGAGGCAGGCGAGATGGTGCGGGTCGAGACGCGGTTGATCCAGAAATACACCCAAACGAAGTGGTTCATGACCGCATTCATCTGGAACGAGGAGCAGACCGACGCCCTCGCCGATCCGGCGGACGACGAAGACACCTACGTGCTCCGGGAAAATGCCATGGGCACCGAGCACGACGTGCCGGGGCGAGCTGCTTGCAACGTATGCCACGGCGGGATGTGGGACAAGGTCTTGGGCTTCAGCGCCTTGCAGTTGTCTCACGAGGCAGAGCCCGGGTGGATGACTCTCGACGAATTGGCTGCCCGAGACTTGGTGACGGCGGCCCCGAGCGTGCAGATATCGGTGCCGGGCACCGCGGAGCAGGCGGACGCGCTCGGCTATTTGCATGCCAACTGCGGCCACTGCCACAACCCGAACTCGAAGCAGGCAAATCTCGGCATGGAGTTCTGGCTCCGAGCCGAGACGCTCACCAGCAACGAAGAGACCAACACCTTCGCCACCAACGTGGGGCTCGACACCCAATCCTCTCAGAAACCGGTGGATGAGCCCCCGCTGCGCGTCGTGCCTGGTGATCCCGAGCAGAGCGCCATCTACTGGCGCATGGTCCAGCCGCCCGTATTTCCACAAATGCCGGAAGGTGGCGTTCACATGCCACTCATCGGCACGGAGATCATCGACGAGCTGGGCGTTCAGTTGGTCGAGGACTGGATCCTGTCGATTCAGTGATCGGAAATCGAATGCGGTTTTCCGGCAGTGCAGCGCGACGAGGTTACGCTGCTGCTGCGGGTCCCTGACATACAGTGCCACGGTGATCACAACTGGGCAGCCACTCCGCACTAGTGGTTGTCGACCGCATGAGATAGGTGAGCGGCATGCAGCACTCCCTTCGCTCTCGGCAACCGGTGGTCGATACTCTGATGGGGAGGTGTCTCGTCTTTGCCACTGCGCTCTGTGCGGCGATGAGCCTTCCGTTGCTGGCTCAGGCGGACGTGCTGGCGGATGGTATCGTCAGCGACCAGCTGGAGATGGATGACGAGTTCATCGTCGGTGTTGCGCAGCCGACGGCCATTGCCTTCCTGCCGGATGGCCGCATTCTCGTCACGGAGCGTTTGGGTGGCTTGGTGTTGCGCACCGCCGACGGCACGAT
>JBNKZR010000550.1:0-4595 GCA_050301735.1 Polyangiaceae bacterium
GCTCTTCCGATCTGGATGAAGTCGAACGCCTGAAGACGAGGGCCGCTCGACTGGCCGCCGCGAGTGGCGGGCGAGGTACGCGCGTGATCGTGACCTGGGCCCATCCGGAACTGCGCGCCCAACTGTGGACGGACGCACTTGGTTCGATGATGCCAGCGCAGAACAATCTGCCGCTCTTGGGTGTTGCCGAAGCCTTCGTCCCAGAGTCGACGCCTCGCAGACTCGAATTGCGACTCGATCCCGAAGACGCCGCGACAGCGGCTCGCTTGAACGCCCAAGCGCAACTGACCGTGATCAGCAACGAGGGCCAGCAGGACGAACACATCGTCACGGTCGACGTGGCCTTCACCGATCCAGAAGGCAAAGCCGTCGAAAAACGGAGCTTCCAACTCTCAGGCGCCAAGCTCGAGGAGGTGACGCTGTGAATGGCCCAAACCCGAACCCTGCCGGCCTCGCCAGTTTCGGAAAGACCTCTCGTTGGAGGGCATTCGGCCTGGCACTGTCGCTCGCGTGCGCTTCGTCGCCGGTGCTGCTGAGCGCCTGCGAAAGTAGTTCGAGAACGCTCGTGACGACGGTGGGGGATCTGCGAGCCGTCCACGCCGACGTATTCGTGGAAGACCATGCCGTAAAAGGTGAACAACGCGTCGAGCAAGGAGCTCGACTGCGCACCGGCAAGGAAGGGCGTGCCCGTCTGCGACTGGACGACGGCACGATCATCGCGATTGACGGCGAAGCGGAACTCGCTCTCGAAAGCGACGGCCGCCTCGTACTCTCCGCAGGGCGCATCTTCGTGCAGGGAGGCCCTCACGCCGCGACCCGCGTCGGTCTCGGCGCAGCCAGCACCCTGGTCACCGACAGCGCCGTCGCCTTCGAAGCCAATCCCGAGAAAGGGGGCAAACTCACTGTTTCGAACGGCGAGCTCGTCGTGCAAACAGGGGACCAGCAAGCCCGTGTCCAGAGCGGGGAGACGGCCACCTTCGACGGAGAGAGCGTCGCGATCGTCCCAGAGAAGGCGTTTGAAGATTGGACGGGCGGTTTGGCCGTTCCGTGGACCAGTGGTCTCGGTGGTCGTAGCACCGTACCCGTCGTGCGCGCCGTGCAGGACGAGACGGATGCGGGCACGGCCTTGGTCGTCCGCTCCCAAGACATCGACGTGCAACTCGACGGTGAGCTGGCGTTGACTCGCGCCACGACTCGCTACTTCAACGGCTCCAGCTCCGCTGCCAGACTCCCCGTGCGCCTGGCATTGCCCGACGGTGCGATCCTCCGCCGCGTCGCCAAACGAACCAACGACGGAGAGTTCGTCGAGGCCGACGTTCGCGTAGCCGCCAGCCCTTCCCGAAGCCAAGGTCCGGCGCTCCCGGGGCTCGAGTGGGCGGGCGGCGGGTGGCTCCGCGGTGAACTCGACTACGTCTCTGCCGGACAAACGGCAGACTTGGTCCTCGAGTACGTCGAGTGGCTACCGACGCGAAGCGGAACGACCAGCTATCGCTTCTTGATGGATGGCGGGGACGCTCCACCGCTGATCGGTGAACTCAACGCCGAGATAGCGGCTTCGCCCAAGAGGACACGCTTCATCTCGGCAAGCGCGGGTGCGACGGCCAGCGAAGACACAGTTCGCTACCGCGACGCCGACTCGAAGCCGACCAGCGATCTCGTGGTCGAGTTCGAGGATGACTTCGTCGAAGCAGGCGTGGCGCGCGCATACACCCAGCAGCCCCCTGGACAGGAAGACGCGTTCGTGATGGTGCGCACGGAGGTGCCGGACAAGGTGGAGCAGTCCGTCAGCCTCGTCATCGTCGTCGACGCATCGATGAGCATCGGTGCGGCTCCGCTCGAAACCCAGCGTGCGGTCGTCGACGCCATCTTGGCCGGACTCAGCCCGGCGGACTCCGTCGCCGTGCTGGCTGCAGACACCGAGCTGCATGCTCTCGGCCCGAAAACGCCGAGTGCCGCGACAGCGGAAGTACTCGCGCAGATCCGGCAAGCCCTGTCGTCGTTACGCCCTGGCGGCGCGTCGAATCTCGGGGCCTGCTTGGTGAGTGCGGCGGACCTATTGGACTCGCCGAGCCGAGGCGACGGGGCGGGCTCGGGGATGTTGGTCTACGTCGGTGACGGACGTCCGAGCGTGGGCGAGCCGGACGCGCGCGCGCTGCGGCGCCTCTTGAGTAAACGCTCCGGGGGCATGCCACGTTTGGGAGCAATAGCGGCTGGCCCCAACGCAGACAAGTGGCTGTTGGCCAGACTGGTTGCGGGAACTGGTTCCGTCCACACGGTGTTGGACCGCAGTGACGCAGCGCGCGCCGGTGCTGCCGTGCTTGCGGATGCATTGCGCCCGACACTTCGTGACGTGAAGCTCGACCTGGGGCCGAACGTCGACCGCATCTACCCCCGAGACTCGGGGGCAATCATCGCCGGCTCGACGGTCACCGTGCTCGGCAGACTCCGCGGTGAGCTACCAAAGACGGTTGGCTTCTCCTATCGCGACGGAGCGCAGTTGAAGACCGAAACGCGCCGCCTGCGCCGGCTACGACGCCCCAAAGCCTCAGACCTACCGAAACGCTGGGCGGCGGCGCGGGTCGAAGAGATGGCGCTGCGTGACGAAGGCATCGAACCAGCCATTGCGCTCGCAAGCGAAGCCGGACTGCTGACCCCGTGGACGGGCTGGTTCTTTCGCGCACCGTCAGACGACCAAGGGACGAGGCCGTTCGCGGAGCGCCTTCTAACACTATCACCGAGCCACGATGCGGCCTTCGCCACACGCCTGGGTCCGGCGCTGGGCCCAGGGTCCACGCTGCTGGAGCCGTTCGACGGTGACGACCGTCGAATGTCCTTGCGAGAGGCGGCACAGGTGGCCCTGCGGCGAATCCTCGACAAAGCGAGCAAGGCGGTCCAGGCATGCCGCGATGCGCGCGCCAGCGTACGGCCCGATGTGGGTCGCACCTTCAGCATCGATCTCGCCGTGGATGCCGACGGCAAGGCGACGCGTGTGCGTGTCGTTCTCGTCGACACACCGGGGCGCAACGACCGAGCCCTGGCGCGCTGCATCGAAAACGTCGTCCGGGCGCTGCCGTACTTCGGTGTCGGCGTGCCCGTCGACGTGACCCACGACCTGACGGTGGCCGAAGGACGTTCATCACGCCGCACCAAGTGCTCCGAGGCCTCCAAAATCTCCTTGCCGCTGCGAAAGAGCATCTGGCGCGCACGCGCCGTGAGCGCGGGCGGCTACACCGACGCAGCCCGGAGCTGCGAGCTACCTCGCTGGCGCGACCGTCGCGGGTACCTGATGCTGCTGCTGGAGGTGGAAGGAGACGGCGAGCGGCGCCTCGCAATCGCTCGTGAATTGGAACAAGACGGACATGCCGATGCAGCGCGCTTCGTGCGCGAGCAAACGTTGCGCCAAGTGAACGACTTCGAAGAACTGAGGCAACTGACCAGGATCCTGCGCGCCGACGAGCCCCCGGTGGCCGACGAATTCGACAAGGCCTACGAGAAGGCCAGTACCGATCCGGAGCGACTGAAGGTCGTGCGGACTTTCCTTCAGCTCGCCCCTCACGATGGCTATGTCCTTCGGCGGTTGTTCGCGCTGCTCGAGGCGATGGGAAACACCGACACCTTGGTCGACGAGATCCGAAAGTTGCGAGCGGAACCCATCGTCGACGCCGGACTGTTGGCGGCTGGTGCGTCCGCCTTGCGACGAATCGGAATGGCGAAAGAGTCGCGCCGTGCGTTCGGGGAGCTGCTCGAGCGCGCACCGAGCGACCCATGGACGCTCGCCTACGTCGGCGATCGACTGCGCGCAGAAGGGTTGTTCGACGAGGCCGGCGAGGCGTACGACAGTCTGTCCCGCACGATCCCCAATGACGCGAGTGTCTCATTGCGAATGGCCTTGGCCCATGCTGGAGCAGGACGGCTCGACGTCGCGACTCGCTTGCTCGATCGCGTCGCGCAAACTGGAGGCAGAGGCGACGATGGGCGCCTCGGTGAACTCGCATCCATCACACAAGCCTACCTCTTGGCGAACGCACGCGAGGCTGCCCCCGCGAGCGTTCGCGAGGAGCTCGAACGACGTCTGCTGCAAACACCGCTTCCCGACGTCAAGGGATTCATCTTCGTGCAATCAGCACCCGCGGACGACGGCCTCGACGTGCGCATCATTCGGAAAGAAGGCGAAAACGCTGAGCAGTCTCCGGATCTCGACGCCAGATCGGTGGGCATCGCCGCCATTCGTCTCGAGCGAGGCGAAGGTGATGCTCGCATCGAACTCCGACGCCAAAAGCAAGCTGGTCCGAGTCGAGCGCGCGACGTCGTCGTCGCAGCGCTGCTGATTAGCGAAGGGAGAGACCAGCTCCGGGTCATCGAGCGAAAGCTCGAAGTGGCAGCGGACGGCGACGCTGTCGAACTCACTTTCGATGGGGAGCAGCTGCTATGAACCGACCCAACGACGAGGACAGCACCGTGTCCGCTCCGTCCACCACGAGTCCGGCCCAGCCGATCGAGGCCGAACCCACCGAGCCCAAACGAGCCGAGTCTCGGCCCGCTGGGTCGAAACCAGAAGATCCGGCCGCCGGCGTGGCTCCGCCGCACGATTCAGC
>JBNKZR010000551.1:0-4568 GCA_050301735.1 Polyangiaceae bacterium
TCGTTTCCGACTGGGCCTCGCTGAATCGGAGGGTCAAGTGGTACTTCTCCAACTCGCTCCGCGCTGAGGAGTTCATTCAGAATGTTCCACCCGACAGCGTTGAAGGGGCGATTGGAACTTCTCACTCGTTCCCGCGTGCTGACGCAGGCGTCTTTCTGAGCCAGTTTGGGGACAGATGGGACGGCGATACGCCACTGCCTGCGTCCTACTTCAACTACGACGCTCTGGCGGTTCTCCTGCTCGCTATCGAGGAGGCTCACATCGAGAACGACACGATCGGCGTTCCTACGGCGCACCAGATCCGGCCGCACCTCGAACACGTTTCTTCGACCTCACGAGGCAAGTCAGTGTCGTGGCACGACTTGGCGCGCGGGCTCGAGTTGGTTCGCTTGAAGAACGTGCCATCGTACGCCGGTATCAACTATCGAGGAGTCTCTGGGTTTGTCGACATGGATGAACACGGGGACATATTCGCGGGGCTGGTGCAGTTCTGGACGGTCGAAGACGGACTCGTCGTTCCAGGCCACACCGTGACTCCAAGGAGGCTGGAAGGCGACTAGACATTTAAACGTGTCGCTCAGAATTCACAGCGCCAGCCAACACCAACTAACTAGCAAGCCTCATTGGCTATTCGTAGAAGGGATGAGATCGACATGAAGAGGACAGTAGGGGCGGTTCTGGCCACTGCAGTTGTGAGTGCAGTCGCGTGCATTGGGTGCGGCGGCAGCGAGGAGACGGGTGACGGGGAC
Organism: Polyangiaceae bacterium; assembly: GCA_050301735.1. Lineage (GTDB taxonomy): Bacteria > Myxococcota_A > Polyangia > Polyangiales > Polyangiaceae > SZUA-265. Next base: position 750 of record JBNKZR010000551.1, read on the forward strand.
GACAGCGCGTCTACCTCAGAAGAAAACGACACCATTCGCATCGCGTGGATCCCGAAAGAGAAGGGCAACGAAGTCTTCCAGGTTGGTTTGGATGGTGCTGAGCTGAAGGCTCTAGAACTTTCTCAGACGACTGACAAGACGGTGGAGATCGTCTACCTAGCTCCGCAGAGCGCTTCCGACATTCAAGGGCAGATGGACTCCGTGCAGGAAGCCATCGACATGGAGGTCGATGCGATTGCCATCTCTTGCTCGGCGCCGGAAGTGTCTGAGATGGTCGACAAGGCGATCGAAGCGGGCATTCCGACCATGGCGTGGGACAGCGACTGCCGTCACCCTTCCGGGGAAGCTAGCAAACGCTTCACCTACTTCGGGATCGACAACCGAGTCACTGGGCGAATTGCGGCACGCTTGACGCAGGCGATTCTCGAAAACGATGACAACATGGAGTCGCCGTACGAGATCGGAATCCTCAGTGGTATCCCGGTCGCAACCAACCTGCAGGAGCGCGTTGCCGGGGTTTGGGACGAGCTCAAGGAAATGGATACGTGTCGCTTCAACGAAAACGCTGATGGTGAGTGGGAACTCGATCGCTGTTGGCCGGACAGCCTCGCTCCGGAAGACGCGCAGTTCCACATCTATGGCGATGAGCCAGAGAAGTGCCAGAATACGTGGGACGCTGAGTCGTGCGCGACGATCTATGCAGAGGTTGAGACGGAAGACAGCGGCGAAACCTTGGAAGAAGTCGCCTTCCGTGATCGAGACGGCGACGGCAATGCGGACCTCGATGCGGTAATCTTGACTGGTCTCTGGCCGCTGTTTGCCTACGACAAGGATCCGGACGTCAACGCGATTGGCGATTGGACTGAAGCCATGCGCGGTGGGTCACTGCACACCATCAGCTACGACACGCTGCAGTTCCAGATCGACATGGCTCGCGACGGATTGATCGACGCGATGGTTGGGCAGAAGTACTGGGGTTGGGGCTTCGACGTGGTTCAGATGGTGTACGATCATCTGGAGAACGGTGCCGAGTACGATCCTGACTTCACGAACTCTGGAGAAGACATCGTGTGTCCGAACAACTTCGCGCAGATGGACAACATGTGGTCGTCGGGTGACTTCACTCAGGTGCTGCCCGCTTGCGAGCTCCTCGAGTAGTCATCGCCGCAAGTTGAAAACAGAAAGGCCAGGGCACGCAATGCCCTGGCCTTTTGCTTGTGCACCTAGCGCGAGCGCCAGGGGAAAGGTCCGTCCGTCTCGTGCGCAGGTGCACAGCGGGGACGAGCGACGAACCGTTGCACCGAGCGCAGCTACTCCGCGCAGGTCGCATTGAGCGCTCTCGCAGCGAAACCCAGACCTACTCCGACCCGAATCAGGTCGATCGCCGGAATGCCGGTTTGCGCGGAGAAGCGCCACAGTTTTGAACTTTGGCTAGATCCTGATCGTACTATCGACCGCTTAGCTTGGTGGCAGGGGCGGCGGTGGCGTTTCGCGCGGTGGGCAGCGACCCACATTGAGCGAGTGGGTTCGAGCTGCCCTCTTTCGCAGGTGTGATGCCATGGACTCACGGTGCAGGTGAGCGTACACTTCGTTACTGCTCGGACGTGCCGGACCGCAATCACCATGAAGCAAGCACTCATTGGACCAATCCTGCTCTCGTTGACTTGGGGATGCTCGGACTACGCGGAGGTTGAGGTAGACCTGTGCGAGACATGGGTTGAGGCTGACTCGGAGGGAGATGCAGACTCATCGGCGGAGCTGCTTGTCGCGAGTATCGACAGTGGGGAGTCGACCTACTATGCGGCCATGCTGTCGGCGACCTTGGACACCAGCGCTGCTGCATCGCCGGACGAGGATGACGACGATGAGGGCGAGTGGCAGGTCTGGATTAGCTTCGAAGATGGAAGCGGTAGCTACGACGGGCTCGGGATCAGCGAGGTCACCCTGTTTCGTGGCTCCGTAGTGGCTGGAGACCGAGCCGAGCTCGGCGCCCAAGCCATTCTGCTGCGTGACAGCTTGAGAGCCCCCGTTACCGTGTCTCTGGTCGAACGTGACGAGGAGGGCGAGTCGTTCGACGACAGTGAGAGTTGTGCTCTTTCTGCCACGGAGCTGACGCTCGACGGCCCGCGGAGCAGAACCCTTCACTGTTGCGGCTCCCACGGTGTCACCAGGCTCACCTTGAAGGCGGACCCCGTCCCTCCCGGATGAATGTGGCAGCGACGGGCTGGCCTAGAACAGGTGCTCGACCTCGAAGAATATCTCTGCAGGACGCAGCGGATATTCGAAACCCGCCGGGCCAGGGTCTGGTCCACGTGCGAGCAGGAGGTTTCGCGAACGCAGTGCGAAGCGCGTCTCTTGTGCCGGGATCAGGTAGACCTGCCGAGTCTGCAACGCCAGATCGAGCATGAGATACGGGTCCAGGGTGAAGGGGGCGCCGTTTTGGACGATGCTCGTGTCAGCGGCGCGCCGCTTGCCCACGAGGATGCCTTGAGTGTTTAGCTCGAGCGGGAAGTCGACGGGTGCTGGCACGTCGAGCAGGACGCCTGCGCGCCCGACCCAGTCGGGGTAGACGACGCTTTCTGATCCGATCAACTCGGCGACGAATCCCTCCTCCCCCAAGTCACGTATCGACCACACGCGCTCGAAGGATAGGTAGGTGCGAATGTCGTCGTAGTAGCGGTAGTCGAGCCTGCTTTCCCACGACAGCGTGCGCTGGCTGGCCACGTTGCGAGCGGCTTGGTTGATGCCGCGCGCAGTAAACTCGGCCTTGTCGCGTAGCCAATTGTGGGCCAGGCCCGTGCTGAGACCGAAGAATCGGCTTGGCTTGAAGGAGAGTTGCGACTCGACCGTGTGCACGATCTGGGGAGCGAGGTCGGGGCTGCCCACCACGTCACCCGCTCTCAGCGGCGTTGCGTACAAGAGGTACGGGGATGGAGCCTTGAACGCACTGCCGTACAGTACTTTCGCTACCAACGATTTCGAGAGGCGCGATACTGCTCCGAACCTGCCGGTCAACTGATCGCCATACTGACTGTGATGGTCGTAGCGGACACCGCCTGTCAGCTTCAGCCACGGGTCCCACAGTTTGGCTCCGGCGCTCAGGAAGGTTCCCACGTTGAACAGCTGAACGTTACTGCCTTCGGTCGCACTGCTGATGACTTGTGCCTCACCTGTGATGCGATTGACGCGTTGGGGAGGCGGAAGCTCTTCGTTGTCCAGAACGGTCTCGACGCCAAATATGGCGTTGATTGGCAGGTCCGGCGTCCAACGGGCCTCCAACACGGAGTCGAACCCCGCGTAGCGCTGCTCTCGTTCGATGTAGAACAAATCGCTGGCGACTTCGATCCGGTCTTGAGGCAACAGGCCGCCTCGGAAATAGGTGCCCTGCAGCGCAACGTCGAACTCGGACGACACATGAAAAAGACTGTCCAAATTCAGGCGCAGCTGTTGAAGCGCCACCACGGTGCCCACTTCGGCGCCATCGACGTCCGCTCCGTTCGTCAACTGTGCCCAGTGCGCGAAGTCTCCTCCGCGCTCGATCCCGGACCCGTAGGCACTCAATACGATTCGGCCAGTTTCGGCGTCGCGGTAGCCTACGCGGCCCTGCATAACCAGGGACCGCCGCTTCAAGTTCTCGGCGATGCGTCTGCCGTCGTTGTCTGTGCGCAGTGTCGGCGCCGGCGATTCTTTTGGCAGAGCCAAGCCGCTGCGGTCGTCGTACTCACCGGCGACACCTAGCATCACGTCCAGCGGTCCGAGCATCGTGCCGCCAACGGCGTCGATGCGACCAGCAGGGTTCGTCGCGGTCAGGCCAGCAGT
>JBNKZR010000552.1:0-4551 GCA_050301735.1 Polyangiaceae bacterium
GGCTCCAAGCAGCATTCCGGGTAGTTGGCGCCCCCCGAGCGAACGGGAGCCGGGCCTACCCGTGCCGCCGCCTTCAAGCGACGCCCCACCGCCGCCATTTCCGAGTTCGGTGCCGCCCAGCCAACTCCAAGTCTCACCCCTGCCCATCGCGCCCCACCGGCCGCTATCGCCCAGCGAGACGCCGTTGCCACCCTCGTCGCGCCCGTTCTCTCAGCCCCCACCGCCGCCAGATAGTCGACGCGCGCAGGCGCGGGACTCCGTGCCGCCCTCCGTGGATCCGTCCACCATCCCAGCTCCACCGAAGCCGCACGTGCCGCAGGTACCGCCAAGCACGAGCCTGACGGCAAAGCCCGAACCCGCACCGGTTCCGAGGCGGCTGTCCAATCCACCGCCGAAGCCCAATTCGGCAGCGGCACTGCTGCGAACCGCGCCATCACGGCCGCTTCAACCGAAGAAGCTCTTCGTCTTGGGAGAGGAGGCCGACCCCGATTCCTCCGATCCGCCACCCGATTCCGGTAGCGACGTCGAGTGATCCTCTTCGCCCGTCGGCCAGAACCCCGTTACAAAACCCGCGATCGCCGGCTAGAACTCCCTCATGGAAGGCCCGTCACGCTCCGACTCGTTGATCGACGGCGAAAAGCACACCGACGACGAGCAGCTCGACCGCCTGTTTCGCCCCGAGACCCTCGACGACTTCGTCGGGCAAGATCGTCACAAGGACAATCTGCGGGTCTACGTCGAAGCCGCTCGACGCCGCAACGAGCCGCTAGATCACATCCTGTTCGCTGGACCACCGGGCCTCGGCAAGACCACGCTGGCACACATCTTGGCCAAGGAGATGGGCGTGCAGTTGCACCTGACCAGTGGCCCCGCCATCGACCACAAAGGAGCGCTCGCGGGTTTGCTCACACGATGCAGCCGCGGGGACTTGCTGTTCATCGACGAGATCCATCGCTTGAGCGCACCGGTGGAGGAGAACCTCTATCCAGCGATCGAAGACTTCCGCGTGGACGTGATGACAGGTGAAGGTGCCTACGCAGAGAGCATCTCGATGGACATCAAGCCGTTCACCTTGGTCGGTGCAACGACGCGCGCGGGCCTGCTCACCAAGCCATTGCGCGAACGCTTCGGGGTCACGATTCGCCTCGACTACTATCCCCCGGCGGATCTCAAGCGCATCGTGGAACGCAGCGCTCGGCTGCTCGGGCTGCCCTGTGACGAGGCGGGTGCCATGGAGCTGGCCCGACGAAGCCGTGGCACACCGAGGATCGCCAATCGCCTCGTGCGTCGCGTGCGCGACTTCGCTGACGTGGAAGGCGAGGGCAAACTGACGCGAGATATCGTCGAGCTGACCTGCACGCGTCTGGAAATCGACGGCGCAGGTCTGGACGAAATGGACCGCCGCCTGCTGTCGGTCATCATCGAGCACTACGACGGGGGCCCGGTCGGAGTGGACACGCTGGGAGCAGCGCTGGCGGAACCGCGGGACACCATCGAAGACGTGTACGAACCCTATCTTTTGCAGCAAGGTTTCCTCGGGCGCACCCCGCGGGGTCGCGTCGCGACGAGCAAAGCCTACGATCACTTGGGATTTCCGACGACTGAGAGCCCGAAACAGCGAAAGCTGTTCTGATAAGTCGCTCTCAGAGTGTTTCAGTCGCGTTTCGTCGCTCCATCAAATCGGGTCAGGAAAAGTTGGAAACGATGGTTTCCTCGAACCTACTCGAAATGGGGCCGAAACACTCGACTGGAACACTGCATCTCACCTGCCGCGACATGGCAGGGGTTAATAGTTGACTTCGGGCGACCTGAATCGCCCCGTAACGCGGTTGGAGCCCCAACCCAAATCCCTGGAGAGATCATGATTCGGAAGACCCTTTGGCTGATGACCTTCTTGGGCCTTTTGCTCGTGCCGAGTATCGCCCTTGCCGATGACGAAACCGTCACTCAAGGCCAGTTCTGGGCGAACAACGTTTGGATGATGTTGAGCGCCGGTTTGGTGTTCATCATGCACCTGGGCTTCGCCACGCTGGAGTCAGGCCTGACTCAGGCGAAGAACGTGGTGAACATTCTGTTCAAGAACACGTTCGTCGTTTCCATCGGCATCCTGACTTACTTCGTCGTCGGCTTCAATCTGATGTACCCCGGCGACTTCAACGGCTACTTCGGCTTCGCAGGCGTCGGCCTGACGCTGCCCGACAATGGCAACACGCCTGGCTACGCAGACGGCGGCTACACGTATCACACGGACTTCTTGTTCCAGGCGATGTTCGCTGCAACGTGTGCCACGATCGTTTCGGGCGCCGTTGCCGAGCGCATCAAGCTCACGAGCTTCATGCTCTTCGCGACCCTGTTCGTCGCGTTCGTCTACCCCATCGCGGGTTCTTGGAAGTGGGGCGGCGGCTGGCTCGACCAAATGGGTTTCTACGACTTCGCCGGTTCGACGCTGGTTCACTCCGTCGGTGGTTGGGGTGCACTGGTCGGCGCATGGATGCTCGGCCCCCGCAAAGGCAAGTACGGCAAGGATGGCCGCATCACTCCCATCCCCGGTCACAACCTACCGCTAGCCGCCATCGGCGTCTTCCTGCTGTGGCTCGGCTGGTTCGGGTTCAACGGCGGCTCGGTGCTTTCCGCTGACCCAGGCGCGACGTCGCTCACCCTGGTGACCACCTGCCTGGCAGCCGCTGCCGGTGCCATTGGCGCGATGATCGCTTACAGCTTCATTTCCCCCAAGCCGGACCTCTCGATGGCTCTCAACGGTATCTTGGCGGGCTTGGTCGGCATCACTGCCGGCGCTGATTCAGTCTCGGAGGTGAGCGCCATCATCATCGGCCTCGTCGCTGGTGGGCTCGTGGTCGGCTCCGTGCTGATGTTCGACAAGCTCAAGATCGACGATCCCGTCGGTGCTACCTCCGTGCACTTGGTGTGCGGCATCTGGGGTACGCTAGCAGTCGGCATCTTCTCCACCAACCCCGAGCACAGCTTCGTCACCCAGCTGATCGGTGTCGCCGCCTACGCCGTGTTCACACTGGTGTGTGCGTTCATCCTGTTCGCAGGCGTCAAGGCCATCATGGGACTACGCGTCAGTGCCGAGGAAGAGACCGAAGGACTCGACTACGGCGAGCACGGTGGCCACGGCTACGCCTTCGAGCTCGGTGGCGGCCGTCACGCCAGCCCCCCGTCGGAAGCTCCCGGCGCAGTAGAGACGTCCAACAAGCTCGCCTCTTCGGAGAGCTGAACCGTGTGAAGGAGCCGCCGCTGGCGGCTCTCTTCGCGTCCGCTGGAACCGCCGGTGCCAAAGCACCGGTTGTTTCGCTTTGTCCGAACAGAAGCGTCTGACTGAGCAAACGCGCGCGTGGCCCATCCAAGGCGCCGAGCTCCGATCAGGCGCTCGAGTTTTTTTGACTCAAAACCGAGCAGCCACCTGCCGTATGCTGATGACAATGCAGCGTACGATCCTCTTTCTGTGCACCGGCAACTACTATCGCAGCCGCTTCGCCGAGGAATGGTTCAATGATCGTGCAACCGTACTCGGCCTTCCCTGGAAGGCTGATTCGGCGGGCTTGGCCGAGAACTGTTGGACTCTGAACACGGGTCCGATTTCACCCCATACCGTCCAGGAACTACGAACGCTCCAGGTCACTATCCGAGGCGAGGCCCGCTCCCCCAAGGATGCAGATCCAAGCCTGTTCCAGACGGCCAATCGCATCATCGCCGTCTATCGTCGAGAGCACGAACCGATGATGCAACGTCGTTTTCCGGACTACTCGGAGCTGATCGAATACTGGGACTTGCCCGACCTAGACGAGGTATCACCGAGGCAATGCCTCCCGAAGATCCGCAGTCAAGTCGAACACTTAATCACCGAGCTGGTCTAGCTCCGGCCGCTCGATTCGTGGGCTCGCGAGTGGCGCCGCAAGTGGGGGCTGACGGCGCTTGGCACCGGCGGGTGGATCCCCGCTATGGTGCGACCTCTGACCATGCGGATCCGCGCAGTTGCTGCCCCCAGTAATCAAAGCAATGCGGTAGGCAGCCTCGAGCTCGAGTGCGCACCGGCCGGGCTGCTGATCGTCTACCTCGGCGTCGGCGCCTACGCCGACGGCTACGCACCGGGTGCGGTCACGTCCGGCACGCAAGTGCTGGTACCTTGGAAGAACGTCGAAGAAGTCCGGGCGCTACCGCGACACGTCGTGCTCACGGTCACGCCGCAACTCACTCCTCACAACAAGCTGTGTCTGACCAATTTTCGCGAGGGGTCCGGCCCACCCGAGGGTGAGCTGAAACGACGGCGCCGTCTTCTCTGGATAGCGACCTGCACCTTGTGCTTCGCCGTCGGCCTTTCGTTGGCGACGCAGTGGGATGCGTGGACCGCGAACCCGGGCCAGATGAGTGCGCTGTTGGTGGGCGTGGCCGGCGCTGTGGTCGTGTTGCTCTTGGGGTTGGTGGCGGATCGTCTGCTTTGGGGCCAGGATGACGACGGCGCGCAACGTCGCTTCCTCGCCGAGGTCAAACTCTACCGCCCCAAACCGGTGTTGGTGGGCCCTGCTGCCC
>JBNKZR010000553.1:0-4545 GCA_050301735.1 Polyangiaceae bacterium
GACCGACGTCACCACGTCGGTCTGCACCACGTCGCGCTGCGCGTTTCCGACGCGGGCATCCTGGCCGAGCTCCACCAGCGCCTGGCAGCTCATCCCGAGGTCAGCGTCGAGTTTGCCCCAGAACCCCTGGGGACCAGCAACCTGAAACACATGATGTGCCTGATCCCCGGTGGGATCCGGGTCGAGTTCATCGCCGATGCCTGACGCAAGCAAGCAGCTCCGAGCCGACGTCGCTTTCACACCAGCAGTGAAGCGCGCCCAGGCGGACCGCGGCTCGCGTGCCGTCTACCAACGCAAACTCGAGCTCAAGGACTGGTCAGACACAATCACCCCCGCACTGGCCGACTTCATCGCCCAGAGAGACTCCGCTTACCTCGGCACCGCGTCAAGTGATGGTCAGCCCTACATTCAACATCGTGGGGGCCCCAGAGGTTTCATCAAGGTGCTCGACGAACACACCCTAGCCTTTGCCGACTACTCTGGAAATCGCCAATACATCTCGCTCGGCAACCTCAGCGAAAACGACTTGGCCTTCCTCTTCCTGATGGACTACCCCAATCGCAAGCGGGTCAAGCTTTGGGGCCGGGCACACTTCGTCGAAGACGACGCTGCCCTACTCGCCCAGGTGCGGGACGAGAGCTACCACGCGACAGTCGAACGGGCGCTGGTCTTCCGAGTCGCAGCGTGGGACATCAACTGTCCGAGCCACATCACCGAGCGTCACATCACACACGAGCATGCCACCGGAGGCGACGCCCCACAGAACCGCGCGTCCCTCACCCGTGCCAGCAGTGAGGACGCAGATGTCTGAAGCGCACGCAGGCGTCGAGGAACGGGAGTGGTTCGCACGCCTCGTGCAACAGCACCGGCGACGGCTCCTACACTACGCCACGAAACGGGGGCTGGACATCGAAGACGCCATGGACGCAGTCCAAGACAGCTTCGTCACCTTCTTGACGCTCCCCGCAGCGCGCGACGTGCCGCGAGAGGGGCCGGGCGCGCTGAAGCTGCTGACGACGCTGCTGCAGCACGGGCTGCAGAACGCGCGACGCAAGAACCTCAAGCGGCAACTCGAGAGCCCCGAAGCCGTGGACCTGGCCGACGCCATTGCTCGCAATGGCGAAGCTCAAGCAACGCGAAACCAAGAGCTCGCACGAACTGGCGACTGCATCCTACAACTGAACGCTCTACAACAGCGCGTCATGTTGGCGAACATCGAGGAACGTCCCCACGAGGACGTTGCCAGCGCTCTCGGGATCTCACCAGGGCACGTTCGAGTGCTACTCCACCGTGCCCGTGCGCATCTGCGACGCTGTTCGGGGTGAGCACATTCGGTGTAACGGAGAGCTTCATCGCGACCTATCTGATGGACGCCCACGACCCCGTGGACGTCCAAATGAGACCAACAGATAGGAGAATCGAAATGACGTCTAGAGTCGCACTCATCACCGGAGCGTCCAGTGGGATTGGTTTGGAAATGGCACGCACCCTCGTCGCCCGGGGGTATCGTGTCGTCGCGACCTCGCGACACGCATCTGACTGTGCCGCGCTAAAGGGCTCGAAACAGCTGATCACCCTCGACGGTGATGTCACGGAGCCGGAAACGGCTCACAATGCCGTGCGCCTTGCGCAAGAGCGTTTTGGGCGCCTGGACTTGCTGGTCAACAACGCCGGTGTGTTCATCGCCAAGCCGTTCACGGCCTACTCGCAAGAAGACTACACCCGCCTGGTCGCTACGAACCTGGGGGGAGTCTTCACCATGACCCAGCGAGCCCTGGGGGCGATGTTGCCCAACCGCAGCGGGCACATCGTCAACATCGGCACGTCTCTCGCCGTTCAACCGGTGGTGGGCGTGCCGAGCGCGTTGCCCATTCTGATCAAGGGCGGCCTGGAGGCGGCCACACGCTCTCTCGCCATCGAGTACGCCGAGTCCGGCATTCGAGTCAACACGATCGCCGCTGGCATCATCGACACGCCGATGCACCCCAAAGACGCACACGAGTTTCTTGCCGGACTCAGTCCGGCAAAGCGCCTCGGCACGACTCGGGAAATGGCGGAGGCGCTTTTGTACCTGGACGCCGCGGAATTCGTCTCGGGCGAAGTGCTCCACGTCGACGGCGGCGCACACGCGGGCAAGTGGTCGTGAACCACAGAAACGAGGGACCAGGTGATGATTGACGTACTCGTTGGGGTGCGCGTCGAAGACGAAGCCGGATACGCCGAGTATCGACGCGAGATGTTACCCCTGCTGACGCAACACGGGGGCAGCTTCGGGCTCGATGCGCGTGTCTCCGAGGTACTGAGTCCTGGCGAGGGCAAATCTGTGAATCGAGTGTTTACGATTCGCTTCCCCTCCGCTTCCAAGCTCGACGCCTTCTTTGCCAACCCGCAGTACCTGTCGATTCGACGGCGCTGGTTCGAGCGAAGTGTCTCCACGACTCATCGTTTCGCTAGATATCGCGTCCTCGAGTGATGCTCCGGGGCCACGCCACTCGGCGTGGCCCCCCTAGCGACGGATCCCACCTTTCCGCTTCGATTTCGATCGCGCGCTTCGGTCAACACCCGACAGCACTGCGGGAACCAAACCGCCCAGAAGTGGCTTGGTCCGACGCTGCCGAAGCGTTCGACAGGCGAGGCAGCGCTCCGTTGTCGTATGGAACCCACAGTCTGCGGGGTTCATGCTACGCTGCGCGCCATGGGTTGGGGAGCGGGGTGAACGATGAGGGCAATGTCATTTGGCACGCCAGTTGCTCACGTCCCCCCAGCGGGTGTCACCACGGTGACCGCAAACCGAATCTTTGAAACGGAGGCATTGGGAGATGACGAAGAAACTGGCTGCTGAGGTGTTGGGCACATTCTGGTTGACGTTCGGTGGTTGCGGTAGTGCCGTACTCGCCGCAGCGTTCGGTGGCACGGAGTCAAACCTCGGGATTGGTCTCTTGGGGGTGTCGCTCGCCTTTGGTCTGACGGTGCTCACGATGGCGGTCGCCATCGGCCACATTTCGGGCTGCCACCTCAACCCGGCCGTAACGCTGGGTCTCGTCGCTGGCGGACGCCACCCAGCGAAAGAGGCTGGCCCATACATCGTCGCGCAGGTCGCAGGTGCCGTCCTCGCAGCCGGCGTGCTGTATGTGATCGCCACCGGCAAAGCTGACAGCGAGATCGGGGGCTTCGCCTCGAACGGCTATGGCGAGCACAGCCCCGGCGGTTTCAACCTGGTCGCAGCCCTCATCACCGAAGTGACGCTCACCCTAGTGTTCCTGATGGTGATCATGGGCGCAACCGATTCGCGGGCACCAGCGGGTCTTGCGCCGATCGCAATCGGCCTGTGTCTCACGTTGATCCACCTCATCAGCATTCCAGTGACGAACACCTCTGTAAATCCGGCACGCAGCACTGGCCCTGCGCTGTTCGTTGGTGGTTGGGCTCTTCAGCAGCTGTGGCTCTTCTGGGTAGCTCCGATCGTCGGCGGTATCGCCGGGGGCTCCCTGTACAAGGCGCTGTTCGGACAGGCCGACTAGCGCGCCCTAGAACGGGTCAGCCGCGGGGGTTGACCCGCGGACTGCTGCTTCGATTCCAAGCGCCGTGAGCAACCTCCGCACCACCAGCGCGTCCCGAGTGCGGGTGCGCAGTTGAGGCGGCGCCCGTGAAGGTGCCTGTTGGGAACGGCGCAAGGCTGCAAGTCTTCGAACAAGTCGGAACCGAGTCACTCGCGGGAGCACGCCATCGAGCTTCCCAGTACTGATCGCTTGGCGAGGGAACGGTCGGCGACTTCTTCCCGTGCGGGGAGAAGTTGCGCTGTGAGCATCACGCGACCGGGAAAACGAAACGGTAGGAATTCGCCCCACAGGTGGTAGGCTCAGCCGTTCGTCGCTTCGAGCGCCAGTCCCCTGCCCACGGTCATCGCGGAGCCTGAGCTGGTGTTCGCCATGAAGCGACGAGCATCCGGACCTCGAGGAGACTGTCATGACCCGCAGCGCTGCACGCATTGGCCTAACCCTAGCCACCACGCTGGCTCTTTCGTCCGCCTGTGGCTCGAAAGAAGAGCAGCCCATGGAAGGCGCCAACGTGCCGCTAAACCCAAGCTCCACGGTGCCGAGCCCCAGCGCGGGAGGTAACCCGAGCGCAACCCCCGGGGCGATGCCCACGGGCGCTGCTGCGAGTTCGGGTGCAGCGGCCAGCCCGGGCGCGCCGAGTACGACAGCTGGCAGCGAGGGCGCGGGTGGCGCCGTCAACCCAGGCGCGACACCGGACCAAGCTGTGGGAGCCGCCGGCACGGACAATGAGCCTCCCTCGATGCCCGACGCCGAAAGCGTGGGAGGAGCGGGCGGAGTCCCGGGAGTCGACGCACAACCCGAACCAGAGCCGGCTGGGGGTGCTGGCGGCATGGCGGATAGCGCAGGCGCTGGCGGAGCTGGCGATTCAACTGGGGAAGCGGGCGCTGGCGGCATGAATGGCGCCGCTGGCGGTAGCGGCGGTGACGAGCCTGCGGCTTCACCGCTCGCACCAGTCGACAACTACACGGACATGGGGCCCTACCCGACC
>JBNKZR010000554.1:0-4530 GCA_050301735.1 Polyangiaceae bacterium
GAAGACCCGCAGGTCGGCGTCGGGGCCCAGGGCCTCGCAGACCCGCGCGATCTGGCGGTCCAGCTTGTCCTTGCGGGCGACGAGGCGGTCGGGTCCGGCGGCGATCCACCCGTCGTGGCCCAGCAGCGCCAGGCCGCGCCGCGTGGAGGGTTCGTACATCCCCGGCGCAAAGCAGATGAGGTCCCCCATGGTGAACGCCCGCGCTCCCATCGCCAGCGCCAGCTCTCCCTGGTGGATGCGCACGCTCGACAGATCTGCCTGCAGCATCCCCTCCATACGTGCACGCAGGTCGTGCTGTATTGGCTTTCCCGACCCCAGCGCCAAGAGCCACCCAGCCGGCACTGCCTGGGCGGGGTCAATCGATGAATCGACGCCTGCCGCAGAAGCAACGCGCCCGTCAGACCCGACAGTCTGTTGCACTTGCGACGACTCGAGGGCCGCTTCGCCTCCGCAGTCGAGACCTATCTCCTGTTCTCTCAGCATGCCGAGTACGCCCGCAGGCCAGATCGGTGTCGTAGGCTGGTTGCGCATCGTCGGACAAGTTTTCACGCTGCAGGCAGCGAGCGCTGAGGCCACGCCAGGGCCACCCATTCCGTTCGGCCGTCGATTGCAGCCGTTGCCTGGGTGCCCGGGTGAAGGACGCGATTAAGTCGCGCGCCTCAGGGACCGTATACGTCTGGGGAGTCAACCACATGCGCGCTGAACTACATCCGTCGGAGCCTGTCTACATCGATGACGACCACTGCGTCCGAGCCCTTGGAGACGTGATCGTGACGTTCACCAAAGCTCCACCTTCGGCGATCTACCTCGCTGCTTGGGCAGCAGAGGCGGACAGGATCGTGCGCCATCGTGGAAGTCTCGTAGTTTGCACCGTGATTTCTCGAGTGGCCCCCGCACCGTCGGAAGAAGCGAAGGCGGAAATCCGTAAAGTGATGACACGCCACAAAGACAAGGTCCGGGGTGTCTCGTACGTCGTCGAAGGCACTGGTTTCGCCGCAGCAGCCGTGCGTTCCGCGCTGACGTTGATCTCGCTCGTCGCCAGATACCCGTACCCGCAGAAGATTTTCTCGACGGTCAGCGAGGGCAGCCGTTGGATTGCTGGATTGGACGGCGGCAATGCGAGCGAGCGGGCTACCGTCTCCGAACGCGAACTCGATGCTCTGATCGAGTCGATGCGCGTCGAGCACGAGCGCCAACCCGCCAAAGCGGGCTGAAATGCCGCGCCTGGCCCCGTGGCCGTGCCAGTTTTTTCACTCCCGACTGGGGTGCGGGCCCCATAGTCTTCGAGCCTGGCCCGAGCACCGTCGGAGGTGAATCGGGCGCGTGTTTCTCCTCGGCTGCGCCCCGCTCATGGATGTCCCGCTTCTCATCGACGCGATTGTTCGCCAAACCACCGTGCTGATCGCTCAGTTGGCGACAGCGGGGGGCACTCGTGCACCACTGGCGCGTACCGCCAATCAGGTGTTCATCAGTCTGGTTCAAGAGCTCAAACAGCAGGGCCTCGGCAACAAGGTGATCGCGGACATGTTCGGTCTCGCGCTCCGCACTTATCACAACCGCGTTCAACGGCTGTCGGAGAGCGCGACCTTCCACGGTCAGTCGATCTGGGAAGCCGTGTTCGCTTTCGTGCAGGAGCATGGCCCCGTGCTACGTGCCAGGGTCTTGCAGCGATTCAGCGGAGACGACAGCGCCCTAGTGCGCGCGGTGCTGACGGATCTCGTGGAGTCGCAGCTGTTGACGCGCACGGGCCGAGGTGATGCGACGAGTTACCGGGCAACCACCGACGAGGATCGACCCCGCCATGACCCGGACGATCAGGAGCGGCTGGCAGCGCTGCTGTGGGTGGCGATCCATCGCTTCGGCCCCATCGATGCGCAGGCGCTGAACGAAACCGTACCCGCTCCCAAGATGGCACTGGAGGCCGCACTCGCTCAGTTGGTCGCCGATGGCCGCGCCCAGATCTCCACGGCCGAAGGAACTGCTCGCTACGAATCGAGCCGCTACTTGATTCCTGTTGGCGATCAGCAGGGCTGGGAGGCCGCCGTCTTCGACCACTACCAAGCGCTCGTCACGGCGATTTGTCGCAAGGTTCAATCGGCGCAGAGGCGCTCATCCGCGAATGATTGGGTCGGAGGTAGCACCTACTGCTTCGACGTATCCGACGATCACCCCCTGCACGACGAAGTGGCGGGGTTCTTGACGCGCGTTCGTGCCCAAGCTGTGGACTTGCGACAGCGTGTCGAGCAGCACAATCAAGCGCACGGAGCCCCCGACGAAACGAAACGACGTCGCTTCACCGCCTACGTCGGGCAGACCTATGTCGGCCCCGAAGAGGTGGAGGACGAGGAGCACAGTTCGGAGACATGATGAGATCCCAAGCCAGCAAAAACGCGAACGCGCGGACCTCGCGAAACGCATCCACCCGAAGCTCCTCGAGGAAATCGCGCAGGACGTTTCGTCCCGCAATGTGGTTGCAGGCTATCGCTCTGGTCGTGAGCTGCGGTGGTCAAACAGCGGAAACGGGTGGGGAGAGCAACTGGCTCAGCTGTCGAACGGACGACGACTGTCCAGCTGCCGAAAGGTGTGTTCGAAAGCGCTGCACCGAAGCGATCCTGGAAGTGCCAGCGAACGGGGCAGCAGATGGCAGCGCGCCGAACTCCAACTCCGTCGATGCAGGACCGCCCGTTTCGAGCCTTGCCGCAGAGTCCCCCTCGGGCAATGACGAGCCGGAACCACCCGAACCCAACGAAGCTGCACTCTCGGACATTGCTGTGACCGATGGCGATTCGGGTGCCGAAGCGTCCGGCGAAGGGCCAAGTCCTGATACGGGAGTCTCGAGCAGCGACGAGCCGAGTCACTGCGCCTACCCGAGTGCGACGCGCACCAGCGACGCAACTGGCTTCGTGTCACCGCCCATCGACTGGACACGACAAAGCTGTCTTTCGTCGCTCTCCGAGCCGATCCTGCTCGAACTCGACGACGTTACGGAAGAGCAGCGTCTCGCGTTTAGCTACGATGTCAATTTGGACGGTATCGGCGATTTGTTTTATCGCACCGTCGGCAGCGATCTCGAGGCGGAGCCGTTCAATCTCTGGGTCTCCGACCTAGCTGGTGATGAGCTGCGCTTCGTGCACGAACGCTGCGCCATCCCCGAAGTGGGCCCAGAGTTGCGTCGCCTCCACGTGTTGGATCTCGACGGTGATGGGTTTTCGGACCTCGTTGCAGAGGGAACGAACTGGCTCATCGCACTGCGAAACGCGCCAGCGGGTTTCGAGCAGGTCCTGGTCCACGGCTACGCGCAAAGCATGCCTGGTGGGTGGGCCTCCATCGTCAAGGTCGGCGTCGCCAACGTGAGTGGCGACGAGGCACCCGATCTGGTCGTGGGCTACGACCGAACACCGGACGGGGTGAGCGAAGTCGAAGTCGGAGTGCTGATCTTCGAAGGCAAGGCATCAGGTTCGGAGTTGACCCTGGCGCAATCCTACCCTTGGCGACTGGACCGCGTCGACGTCCAGGAAGTCGGCTTCTTCGGGGAGTTTGCCATCGAACAGCAGAGCGATTCCTCAGCCATACTTTGGCTCCAGGTTTACACTCCCGGATCCAACGACTGGCGGGTCGATCCGCTGAACTCCGTCGAAGAACCGCTACCGCTCGGCGCGGCGACGACGAGGGTGCGCCGTCTGTGGGGCGCGCAATTCTCGAATGGGCCACCGCTCTTGGCCGTGCTGAGCGAAACGGCGAGCGATACGGCGGAGGTCGTCTGGTTGCTCCGCTCCGGGGGCTCCTTCATAGAGGCAGGTGGTCTCGAACCTGTCTTTTTCCCTCAGGACAACCGTGAACTGGGTGGCGGCGCAGGCTTACCGCTGCAATTCGTGGTGGACGCTAATGGTGACCAGAGCGCCGACTTCGTCGAGTTCGGTTTTTCAGACGCAACATGGCAGCTCGCGATCCACACCGGCGACACGCTAGTTCACTTTGACCCCGCCATCGTGCACGACCTCGCGGGCCGTCGCGCGGCCAGCAGCGATCCCTTCGTCGCGGTCGACGGCCGCGCACTGGGCTTGATCGGCTACGACGGCACCGCCAACGGGGACGCACCCGCATCGCCACCAATGCTCCAGCGCTTCGTCTGTCCTTGAGCCTGCTCGGGCGAACGCTTGGGGGCGTGCGCCAGCAGCGGAGCGAAAAGGCACGGTCACGGTCGACGCACGCTTGCGCAAGACCCGAGACCCGTGTCGACACTTGCCCGGCGTTCTCGCGCACCCAGTGACCTGGCCTTCGCGTTTCACAAAGGGGGCGTCGAGTGTGCCTCGGACGACGATTGCGACGGCATGAAGCCCCGAGCAAGGCGGAGAACAACAGTGTCGATGTCGTGCCTGGAGAGTGCCCGCCGCCGACGGATGAAACGCCGCCCACGGCCCCCCCGACGAGCGATATGCCCCCACCCGACGAAGGCACGGGCGGCGCACCCAACACGGACGACAACGGCGAAGGGCTTGCTGTTGTTAGGTCGTCTCCTCGTCCCTAGCT
>JBNKZR010000555.1:0-4507 GCA_050301735.1 Polyangiaceae bacterium
GCGTCGAGCGAGACAGCGTGTAACTCATCAGCGCGCCGAAGCGGCGCGTGAGCGGTCGCCTGAGCGAAAGCTCCAAGCCATAGGAATGGGCCCGCGGCCGCCGCCTAGCCTCGGCGGCATTGATGGCGAAGCTCTGAGTGGACGAAAACGGATCGGTGACGCCGAAGATGGCGTTCTGGAAGACGGCGGCAGTGCCGAACGTGTCGTAGGGCAACTTGGCCTCGACACCGGAGCTCGTGTGCAGCGCGCGCTGCAAACCGCCGTCGAGCCCGGCGACCCGCGCGCCCGGCACGTTGGGCACGTAGTTGGGCGGCTGATGCGATAGCCCCACGCCATGCACGACATCGACGGAATCGCTGACCGCGATACGCGAAGAGAGGCGCGGATCGATGCCCACCTCACTTTCGCCGCCCGAAGAGTACAAGTCGACTCGGGCGCCCGGGGTGACCGTGACCCAGTTCAACGGACGCCACACGACGTCGGCGAAACCGCCATAGGCTGAATCGCCTCGGGCACGGAACAGATCTCGCAGATCCACGAAGTCCGACGAACGCGAGTCGAGCTTCAAGTCGAAGCTGTCGATGTTGAAGCTCGCACCGGTGCGGAAGGTCAAGTGCCGACTGATGCGGTGCGTGAGGCGTGCACGGCCGGCGATCATCTCGTCCTGGATCTCGCCCTCGGCCCAACCCGTGCTGTCGATACCGACGGTCGCACCCAACTCGGCGCTCGTATCGCTGTTGAAGTCGTGATGGTAACGCACGTCGGCACGGTGAAACTCAGTGCCGAAGAAGTCGTCCGACGGTCCTTCCAGGTAGTCGAACGCACCGAGCAAGAACACGCGCACGTTGTCTTGGCCCGACAGGTCGTATTCGATCAGGCTCTGGTAGTTCCAGAACTCCAGCGTGTTCGGCGTGAGCGCACTGACGATCGCCCCCAAGTACGAGTAGCGCCCGCCGACGAAGAGGTTGCCCTTGTCCCCAGCGAACGGCGTCTCCACGTAGCCACCTGAATCGAAGATGCCGACCTCTGCGCGATAGCCGAACTCGCGCCGTGGAGTGCGTAGATCGGCGGCCACGATGGCGCCCGCAAAACGCCCGTAGCGCGCCGGATAGGGCCCGGGATACAGGTTCACGCGTTCGATCAGCTCGGGGTGCACGATGCTGGGCCCCAAAAACGCGTGGTAGAGCAGCGGCACCCGCACTTCGTCGATGTAGTTGCCGACGTTCGCCGGCGGCGCGCCACGCACGTAGTACAGCGGCAAGCCCGAAATCGTCGGGCTGACGCCCGGCATCGTCTCCACCGCGCGCAATGGGTCGCCCAACGCACCGGGGACTTGCCGACCCTCGGCACGCGTGATCGTACGCACTCCAGCGGGGCGATCGCCCTCCACCAGCACATCCACGCTTTCCTCGACGCGTGCACTCGCCGTTCCGCCAGCTGCCGGCGCTGGTGGCGTGGGCTCAGCACCCGGCTGGCTGGGCGTGGGGACTTCTCCGGGCTCGGTCGGCGGCGGCGTGGGCTCGGCCGGCACCGTCTCCGACGTGAACAGGACTTCGAACTGGATCTTCGCCGGCACCACCCGATCACCGAGGCGAGCGGGACTGAAGCGCCAATGGGCTGTCGCGTTCACGGCCTCGCTGGCGAAGGGTTCGTCACCCAACAACACTTCGACGTCGCGCACGGAACCGTCGACGTCCACCACGAACTGCAACAGCACCGTCGCGTCACCGGTTGCACCGGCGGGGTACCCGACGTCGGTCTGCAACGCTTCTGGCCGTACGACCTCCGCGATGCTGCTTTCTGCCGGCTCAGGCTCCGGCGTTGCACCGTCTTGCGCGGCTGCCAAGCTCGGAGTCAACGCGGCGTAACACGCCAAAATCAGAGCCGCGCGGCGCGTCTTGCCCGCAATCGCTGCTGCTTTGGCCCTGGGCGCTGACAATCCTGCTCTCACTTTATTGGTCGAAGTCCCTGGACGCCGCCAGCGCCAAATCCCAAGCTATTCGAGCGAAAGCACACATGGTGCACATCGCGTTGTAACCTATCTCGAACTCTGAGCGAAATCCCGAGGAAAGGAACTCGCGGCAAGCCCCGAACGAACCATGGACCGACGACCCCCTTTCATGCGGCGCGGATTCGCGCCGTCGGTGTTGCCCACCTGTGTGCTCACGGTCTGCCTGCTCATGACATTGACCAGCTGCGAACTGGGCAACGACTTGCAGCTGGCCGCCAAGCAGCTGAGCAATCCGGACGCAGAAACGATCGAGAGTGGGGGCAACCTGATCGCCGAAGGCCAATTCCGTCGGCTGCGCTTCGATGGCACGACTGCAGACGGCGCCTACGTCATCGCGATCAAGGAAGGAACGGAGCTCGTCATCATTCCGTTCTCCGGCGCAACGGAGGGCTGTAGCGCCGGCCCTGCCCGGGCCTCGACGGAGTCGATGAGCACCAACGAAGAAGAGTTGAACGCGCGCATCCCGTTCGTCACGTTGGGTGACGCCAATACGCCGGACACGTTGCGCTTCACCAACTTCGAATGTGAGTTCGACAGCGTCGCCATTCCCAACGCCGGCCTTCCCTTGCGCCGTGATTTCGGCCCCAAGCCGGGCTTCATCGCGCAAACCAGCGTCGGTGAGCTGTACTTCGTCAGCCCGTGGAAGGAGGAGGCGACTCTCATCGCAGACAACCTCTCAGGCATCAACCGAGGCGATCTAGCGATGTTCGCCCAGGGCGCGAGCAATGCGACCTGGTTGTGGACGTTGGAGCAGGGGGAGATCGTCGCGCGGGACCGCGAGTTCGAAGAGGTCTTTCGCGCCGGCAAAGACATCGCCACCGTCGTGCATAGCAGCAGCGGTATGGGTGGCCCGATGTTGGCCATCCGCGATTCCGAGCGCACCTTGTACACGGTGCTGGCCAGCGCCCCCGAGGACGTGAAGCTGATCGCCGAAGACACCTGCGGCGCGACCTTCAACTACGGGGACCACGGCCGCGAGCTCTTGTACTACTCGCCCTGCGATGACCGTCACCTCCGAGTCTACGAGCTGGAGACGGACACGCTGCGCACCATCCGCGACGGCATCGACGACTACAAGGTCAGCGGCAGCACCGACACGGGTCCTTTGCTGCTGTACATGACCGGCGTGCATGAAGACGACGAAGACCTAGGAACGCTCTGGGCGCGTTGGGGACAGAACGACCCAATCAAGCTTTCGGACGAAGGCAACTTCCACCACTCACGCATCTCCGGTGGCGGCTGGGTCCGACTGATCGACAATTGGGACGGCACGAGTGGCGATCTGCATATTGGGCAACTCGGCAAGGAGCTGCACAAGGTCGCCGAAAAGGTCGCGTATCACACGGTTGCGGGCATCGTCTCGGACTTCGATGGCGAAAACGGGTTGCTGCAGCGGCTGACTCAATCCGAGGGCCTCGAGCCCGTGATGTCGAACGTGTCCATCCAAGGCATTCGCCACGATGGGCAGACGAATCGGACTCTGTTGCTGCACCGTTTCGACGGCACCGCGGGACAACTCGCGCTGGTGGAAGGCAAAGAGGTCCGCAAGATGAGCATGAACGTGCGACCTGGCTCCTACCAGTTCACTGCGTTGCTTCCGATGGTGACGCTGCTCGCTGATCTCGACCAAGAGACGAACACTGCGACGCTGAAGCTCCACCGAACCGACCGTGACGAAGAGATTGAGGTGGCGAAGGGGGTGGCGGAGACAATCGAGGTCGCGTGGCCCGAAGAGGGCCTCTTGTACAGCGCCCCGGCCGGGGATCCTCCAGGGATCTACTTCGCGCGCACGCTGTAGACCCGTCACCAACACGCACCGACGGCGACATGCGCGGGCCCGAGGCTTGACCCTGGCGTGGAAATCGGCGACGAATCGGCGCCACCCGAGGAACCAGCGTGAGTCCTAGAAAATCCAGCTCCCCCGCCAAGAGCACGCGCCCGTCGCAGCCGCCCAGCAAAGGAGGCCGCCGGATCCGAAAAGCGCGCGCGGACGAAGTGAGTGACGACGCCAAGAGCGCAGAGAGGACCCCCGACTTCGTGCGAGCCGAGGGCTACCTGCGCGGCCTGCTCGAGTACATCGGAGACGACCCGAGTCGAGAGGGATTGCAGGAGACTCCGGCGCGCGTGTTGCGCTCCTACCGGGAGCACTTCTCCGGCTACGAGCAGGACCCGAGCGAGCACTTGGCCAAGACTTTCGCAGAAGTCGAAGACTACGACGAGTTGGTCTTGGTCAGCGACATCGAGGTGTTCAGCCATTGCGAGCACCACATGGTACCGTTCGTGGGCAAAGCCCACGTCGCGTACATCCCCGACGGCAGGGTCGTCGGTCTGTCGAAGCTGGCACGGGTGGTGGACGTCTTCGCCAAGCGACTCCAAGTGCAAGAGAAGCTGACGGCACAGATCGCCGGCGCCATCGCCGAACATCTCCGCCCGCTGGGCGTGGCAGTCGTCCTGCAGTGCCAGCACTTCTGCATGTGCTACCGCGGCGTGAGAAAG
>JBNKZR010000556.1:0-4483 GCA_050301735.1 Polyangiaceae bacterium
ATCGACGAAGTGCTCGACGAGTACCGCATCATCATCGGGGCGCGTAGCCTGGCACAGCGGGATCCAGAGGAGCTGGGGGCCTTGGGAGCTTCTGCCCCGGGGCTACTGAAAGGTCTTGCAGGGGGCACGGCGGAGCTTCACATGGACCGAGTTCGGGAAAAGGAGAGGGAGCTGAGCGGCTTGTTCGAGGATGCCTACCGGCGAGCGGCGGGCTCGTACGTTGGCTTGCGCTCGCTCGACGTACTGGCGGCCCGCTTCGCGAGCTTGCGCCATCTCGCCATGGGAGGCAACACCGCGCACAGCGAGTTCCAGGAGCGCTTCTTGAGCATGGACCGGGGGCTCGACCTCAGCGACGCAGCGCCGGAAGTGATCCGCGGCATGGAGCAGTGGACCGAGCTGGACGCGAAGCTGGCCGAGCTCTACGACGACTTGTATCTGGCCAGCGATCGCAACGTGGAGTGGGACGACGTGTTCGAGAACCTCCGCGAAGCTCAGCAGATGCTGGAGAATGCGCGCTATCGCCTCGATTCTCGCTCGCGCGGTGGATTGCGGCCGAAGCCGATGATCCCGGAGGGTTCAGCGGCCCATTCGGTGTACGCCGAGGAACTCCGGTCGCGGGAGCAGTTGATGGCCAGCTACCTGCGCCGCATCGACGAGATGAGCGGAGGAGCTTTTGCTGGCGTGTACGGTCCGATCGTGCCCACGCCCGGGTTCGGCACTGGCCCGCTCGATTCCGACGCGATGGATCCGCTCTCGGCGCTGGCCCGCCTTCAAACGCTGCAAGGACGCTACGACACCGCAGTGACAGAAGCCAAAGACCTCATGCCGGAATTGGGCAGGCAGGAGACCTGGGCGGACTCCGTGTTGTTGGCCCAGCGCGTGGAGGAGGCTCATCGTGCACACGAGTGGTCCTTCGTCCGGCTGCGCCTCCTGGAGGCGGCACTCCAAACGGCGGTCCGCCAAGCTCGCAGTTCGCTCTTGCTGACTACCGACGCGGTGCCCAGCGCGGTCTCTTCATTGATCGGACGGGAAGCCATAGCTCGCAGCCTTGGAGACCGGCTCGCTCGAAGAACTGGGTCGGCCGATGTCTTCGACCGAAGAACAGCTGCGCCGGGCCTGGGAACTCCTGGCTCCGATCCGGAGCATGGGTATCGACGATAGTCCGATGGACTACAGTCGCGTGAGCCGGGTGATGCGCAACCTGTATACTCTTGCCAATCCGTATCACACTTGGGAGGAAGGATGGGTCTACGACTCTTCCAGAGAACACAGCTATGGCTCGTCACTTCAACCCGTCGTCGCTGGGGTCGGCGCCGATACATTGGGTGCGGGCGGGTTCATGGATTGGCGACCGGAATGGTACCGAGACGTCATGGCCATCAATGCCGATGCCGCGCAGGCGATGGGCCGTGGCCGGCTGAAGGTCGCCTTGAGCGACCTGCGCCCCATCACCCCGGAGCAGATCCGCGCTCGTGCTTCGGGAGGAACAGATCATGACTGAGTCATCCCCGAGCTTCGATCATGCCCACGAACCTGCGCGCCGTTTGGCGCAGTTGCACGCTCAGCGCTTCAAACGTGACCTCGTGGTGAGCGAGTCGTGCGCTTGGATCCTGGGGGCGTACGGGGAGACCTGCGCCGTGCCGCGGGATGCGGTGGAAGCGCTCCACGTGGCCGTGGCGGCGCTGGCTGGGGCCGGAGACGATGACGCTGCGCTGACTTACCTGGAGTCCCATCTAGCGGATGGCGACGCGGGGCGGCTGCTCGATTCAGCCTGTCACCGCATGGGAAGTCGCTGTGCCGACCGCTTGACGGAGATCGCTCACCGCCACCCGGGGCGGGCATTCGCGGGGAGGATGTTGGCTACGGTCTCGGAGCCCGAGCGACTGCTCGCGTTGCTGCCGCAAACGCCCGCTAGGAGTGCCAACGCGATCGATACGGTCGCCGAACTGGTGATTCGCGGACGTGACGAAGGCCAGCGAATCACGGCTGCCGAACGAGCGTGGGAGCGGATTGCGACCGTTGAGCCTACGCATTCACACGCGTACCGCGACACGTCTTTGCGCATTGCGGCGCGTGAGGATCTGGAGCGAGCGCTGGATAAACTGCGCGAGTTTGGAGACGAGTGGGGGCGGACGGAGATTGAGGATGGAGCGCGTGCCGTACTCGACCGCCTCGTTCAGTCGGACCCAGAACGCGCAACTCATGTCGTCACCGAGAGCCAAGACCCGCGGGACCGCGTCGCGTGGTTGGAAGCCCTGGCGTGGTGGTTCGAGCTTCCGGTGGCGGCCGGCGCGGTGGTCGACGCGCTACTCGATATCGGTGACGACCAGCTGGACCTGAGTGTGGCGGCGATCCTGGTTGGCGCCAACGACGACGAGCGCCTGGCTCGTGTGGGGCAACGGCTGGTATCGCGTCTGGCGGATGGGGCGCTCGACGCCCACCAGATCGCGCGCGCGCTCGCCCCGAAGGTCTACCAGCTGGCGCGCGCCGAGCGTCGCGACGACGTCGAGCGGGGCCGCGAGCTGGTACTCTCGTGCTTGGGAGACAGCGGTTCCGCAGAGGAGGGAAAGGCCAGCGACGTGTTCGAAGTGCTCGCCGCTCCGATCCCTGCGTTCGTGCCCTGGGGCAGCGGACCCGGATTGCCGTAGCCTGCGGGTAATCACGCTTGACTAATCGTTTGGAGTGAACGCGAGCATCTCGGAGGGCGACTCGAGACGTCCACCTTCCGGAGTCGTTGGCTTTTCCTTCGTGGCGGTCGGACTGGCTTCCGCGATGTTGGGTGCGCCTGCGTCGCCACGTGCTTTGGCACGAGCGTCGTACGCGTGGGAGCTCGCCCAGTCGTCACGTGCGCGTATAAGAGATACCTCAGTTGTCACGTGCGCGTAAGAGATACCTCAGTTGTCACGTGCGCCGTCGCCTTGGGAGTTAGCACTAGCTCGGTGCTAGTCAGAGTCTTCATTAAGCGTAGTCAGGATTGCGATGAACGTGTGCTGACCCACATCGCACCCTTGACCCGCCACGCGGAACCCGATACCTGGAAGATGCGTTGGGAGGCGCGTTGCAACCCAGCGTGTTCGTCGCGTCAGGAGGGCACCATGGAGCGCTCACTTCAAACGACAAAAAGGCGGGGATGACGACATCCGCGCTGCATGGCTTCTTGTGGTTGGCCCGTAGCGGTTTGCGTCTCGACGCGGACCAGTTGACCGCAGGACACGGCTTTGCAGATCCGCAGTATCGTCCACCTCGGCTCCCCTACCTTTCGGTTGTCGGCCCTCTCAACATCGAGACAGAGTCAGAACGCGACACGGGGCGCGCCGGGTACGTCTGGGCGCTCAGCGCTGGTCACTTGTTGGGGCAAACGCTCGCAGAAGCATCGAGCGTGCCGGCGAACGGGGACCTGTCGCTCCTCCTCGACGACGACACCGAGGTCTCGTTCTCTGTGGACTTTGGCTCTCTGGCTGGAGAGCCGATCGATGACGCGGTGGGTCGAGCGATGGCGTCCGCTAGCAGCGCCACAGACCAGTCTGCATTGCCGGCCGGCGCCACGATAGACGGCAACGCCATCGACGACACTGCCCGCTTGGAAGAGCTTTCCCGCGTGACGATTCGTTGGAGTGAGCTTCAGCGTCGTGTGGTGATCAGTTCTGGGCGTCGTGGCACGGTAGCGACGCCGGGGGAGTCGGGAGCGTCCAGCGTGGCGCTGAACCTCGAGACCCCGCTCGCAGTTGCGCTCGGTCTGGGCGAAGGTGCCATCGACGGACCCAGCAAGATCGTGCGCCACCGGGTGAGTTCCCCAACCGCCGTGGCTGTCGATGTCCGGCTCGATCTGTGGGCGAGCACACAGCAGCAACTGAGCGAAATGTTCGAACGTTGGAGTCAGCTGGTGCCGACCCGCGGGGGCTTGCTGATCCGCCCCGCGCTGCTCGCCCAAAGCGTAGATACCGACGCCACGACACTTGAGCTTCTGACGGAGGGAGAACCCCGAAACATCGCGTCGTTGGTGCTGGCGGAGTTCGCGCAGTCCGCGATGGATCGCCTCACGGGCAACAGCTTCGAGCTCGTCTCACCTGCGATGCTCGAGGTGGAAGGGCTACGAGTGAGCGGGAGCCAAGCCGCGACGTTGCGCGCGTATCGGGCTCCAGTGGTGCCTGAGCCGTGGCTGGATGAGCACCCGGCGCCGGAGGGCTACGCGGTGTCCATTGCGGTGCAAACCCAGGGCTCGCTGACCAGCGGCGCGCTTTCTTTGCTGCAGGTGATGGCGGAGAGCGACGTGGTGCTCAGCGTCGAGCTGCGAGCCAGCGCTGACCCGGACCAGCCTGAGTTGGTCGTAACGGCGACTCATGCGAATGGGACGCCCTTTCCGACGTTCGTTGCGTCCGTGGCCGCAGCTAGACTGAGCGAGGGTGCTGTGCTGCACGTCGCACTCTCCGCACAGCACGGCGTGCCGTTCCTGTTCGTTGATGGTGAACGGCTGGTGGCGAAC
>JBNKZR010000557.1:0-4479 GCA_050301735.1 Polyangiaceae bacterium
CCGCAGGCCGACGCTACTTCCTGACGATAGAACCCAAGTTCGTCACGCCAGTACTCACCAGTGAAAGGCCAGAGGACGTGTTCGCTGTCAGGATTGACGACACCGAACTCCATTCCTTCCTCTTGCGTGACCTGATCCTTCTTGATCGCCTCATCGAGCAGGTTGCGCTCATCCACCACCGGCGCGACGGCCGCGGGTTTCTCTGACACTCCAGCCGCTTCCGAGGACATCACCCCGGAGCCATCGGAGGGGAGTGTTTTGCGCTCGCAACCCCACAGCCACAGCGCGACTAGGGCCATGGCGAGCAATGAGCAGGGGACCAATCTCCGGGTGGATCTCAGCGGGAGTCGGAGCACGCTGGCCAGTTAGCACCCCGACCTAGCATTGCGCTAGCCTCGGCCCGACCGCAGCGTCGGTTTCACGGATTGGGCTGTGGCGGCTTGGTGCTCGGCGTGGGTCGTTTCGCTTCCGGCGCGCTGATGCGCGAGCCGTCGTCGGCGTACATGGCCAGCTCGTCCGAAACCCGACGCATCAGTGCCCGCTTCTCGTGGAAGGGGAGGAAGCTGGACTTGAAGCCCGCCAGGACCACCCCGCGAATGTCGGCGAAGCTCATCCCCATCTTGGTGTGAACCAGCCACAGCTCCCTCGACACCGTGGTATCGGTGATCAGGCGGTTGTCGGTGTTGACGGTGACGCGCAACCCGAGGTCTGCGTACAGCTTCAAGGGGTGCGTGGCGAAGTCGCGCACGGCACCCGTCTGCACGTTGCTCGATGGACAGCACTCCAACGGGATGCGATGGTCGTTGACGTAGTGCAAGAGATCGCCGTCTTCGAGGAGCCGACAGCCATGCCCGATGCGATGGGCCCCGCAATCGTGAATTGCCTGGGCGATCGACTCTGGACCGTAGGCTTCGCCGGCGTGGATCGTGCAATTGACGTTATTGCTGCGAACCAAGGCGAAGGCGCGTTTGTGGCGCTTGGCAGGGTGGTCTTCCTCGGCGCCCGCCAAGTCGTAACCGACCACACCACGACCCTTGTACGCCACGGCCAGCTCCGCCATCTCGTACGAACTCTCGGGTGAGATGTTCCGAATACCGCAAAGAATCACACTCGAGCGGATCCCCAGGTCCTCAGCGGCGCAGGCCAGACCATCGAGCACTTCTTCCACGACCTGGGTCAGCTTCAGGCCGCGCTGCGTGTGCAACATCGGCGAGTAGCGCACTTCCATGTAGCGCACGTTCTCTTGGTGGGCGTCCTCAGCTAGTTCGTAAGCAATGCGGCGCAAAGAACCGGGCGTCTGCATCACGCTCAGGGTGATCGCGAAACCGCGGAGATACTCTTCGAGCGAACCGCAGTCCCTGCCAACGCCGATCGCGTCATGGAGCCCCTCGACGGTCTTGGCGGGAAGGTCCACGCCGTCCTGTTCCGCCAGATCGAGCATCGTCTGCAACCGCAACGAGCCGTCCAGGTGCACATGAAGGTCTGTCTTCGGAAGCGACTCGAAGACAGATAGCGGAAGAGTCGGAGTGTCGCCAGCTGCCATGACAAAGCCTAGCACGGCCTCGCCGATGGCCCCCAAAGCCGGCGTCGAAGAGCTCGTGTCATGGGTCGCGGCGTCGCCCGAACCACACCAACCCCATCAGCAACATGGCGCTTCCGCCCAAGACCGCCGGTCCGGACAGCGAGAAGGGTTCCTCGGCTGACGCCGCCTTCTCGATCGCCTCGACGTACACCGCGCGTGGCCGAGCACCACCGATACGCTGCTTGCCGACGAAAGTGGTCGGCAGCCCCCGCAGTCCTGATTGGCGGAAGACGGCGACTTCGACCCCCAGTTTCTTGTCTGTCTCGGCGTCCTTGGTGCACGCCTCGAAAGCTGATCCATCCAGCCCCAGTTCGCGGGCGTACTCGGCGTAGTGCTCCGGCCCGAGTTCGCCCTCGAACAAGCGATCGGCCATCTCTTCTCCCTTGCCCTCTGCGTCTGCGCACAGGTAGGCGCGCGCCGCTGGGATCGCCTGGGAGTGGCTGGGCAAGGGCATGTTTAGCCGTTTAAAGTGAACGCGCTCACCGTACTCTTCGACCACACTCTCGAGCGTTGGATGCAGACGGCGACAGTGCGGACATTGAAAGTCTGCAAACTCTATGACGTTGATCTTGTCTGGCTCGTAGTACATCTTCACGAGCCGCGGCACGTCGGGGACGGGTTTGACCGCGTACCAAACCAGCGGCAGCGCTACAGCTGCGGCGAGGAGTCCCGCCCAGCTCCACTTGGTCAAGACTTCCTTCGGTTCGGCCTCCGAGGCATGAGCGAACACGGCAGCGAAAGCCGCACCCACGCCCGCGACATCGACCACCAGACAGAGCCAGCAGAAGGCTTTGACGACGAGCGCCTGAACCACGACCAAGCCCAGCGCGAGGATACCGCCCACGCCGGCCATCCAACGCACGCGGCTGAGCCGGCTGGCAGTCGCGGGCCCCAGCGCATCCAACAGCAGGAAGCCATAGGCCAACATGCCGACCAAAGGCACGTTCACATAGGGTGACTTGTAGTACGAGAACCCGCTCCCCCTCACCTTCTCGCAGCCCGACGCCGCGCCGCAAATGTTCGAATCCACCGGGTCGAGGTAGTGGATGTAGAGCAGCGCACTGGCAAGAACAGCCAGCAGCGCCAGGGCACGGTAGATGTTGAGCCAATGTCGATGCGGCACGGCGGAGTCTTAAACCCCCCTTTGCGCCGTGTCGACCCCGCTGTGTGACCTGTGGCGCGGGGCACGGCGAGCCCAACCCCACGTGGGTTCCTTGCCTGAGTCCTCCGGGCGAGCTGCACGCGGGAGTCGACGCCGGAGGTATTGTCAAGTACAGCAGCGAGGTGGACGTGCACTGGTCGCAGCGAGTGCTGTTGGCGCTGATCATCCTCTTCGCAGTGGTCTGCACCGGCGGTGTGTTGCTGTGGTTCGCGACGGACGGCCACTTCGCGATGGCTGACACCATCTACTTCGCCCTCATCACCGTCTCCACGGTGGGCTTTGGCGAACCCCCGGAGCTCCACGACTATGCAGGCACGCGAGGTATCGTCTCGGGTTTGATCGTCAGCGGCGTCGTGGCTCTGGCGTTTTTCGAGTCGACCATGACCGCCATGTTGGTCGAGGGTGTGATCGGCAAAGAAGTACGGAGGAGACGCATGCTGCGCCGACTATCTCGATTGAAGAACCACTACATCATCGCGGGGTGTGGCCGTACGGGCTGGCACTGCCTTCGTGAACTCGACGCACTCGGTCACTCAGTCGTGGTCATCGACGAGGACACCCGGCTGTTGGAACGCCTCAGCGAGGAGGAGTTCGGAGGGCGCCTGACCTACGTCGTCGGCGACGCTACCGACGACCATGCGTTGATTGCGGCGGGCGTACAGCAGGCCAAGGGCCTGGTCGCGGCTTTGACTGAAGACCGCGACAACGTGTTCGTCGTACTCTCGTCGCGCAATCTCAATCCGACGCTCACCATCGCCAGTAAGGTGCTCGACGCGAACAACGAGCCCAAGTTGCGTAAAGCCGGAGCGGACAAGCTCGTGAGCCCCTACCAGATCGGGGGCTACCGGCTTGCGGCGGAGCTGGTGCGGCCACGCACGGTGCAGTTCCTCGACGGCATGCAAGGAGTCAAGCGTGACTACCACATGGAGGATGTGGAGATTTCCGCGACTTCTGCGTTGGTCGGCAAGGATCTTAGGACCGCGGGCATCCGCAGCGAGACCGAAGCCCTCGTCATCGGCGTGTGCGAAGCAAATGGCGACTTCCAGCACAACCCCAGCGCCGACTACGTCCTCCACGCCGGAGCGCACCTGATTGTCGTTGGCGATGAGGCCAGCATACGCAGCGTGCGCACGCTTGCCGGCTCCGACGAAACCTAGCGGGAAAGCGCGCCGAGAACCGGAGCCCGACACCCTCGTGTCGAACCCCGGTCACGGCTGAGCCGACTTCAGCCGGCGCACTCGCCGCCAAAGCAGATCAGGCCCGAACCACAGCCGTCGTTACCCTGTTGCTCGCAGCAGGGCTGACCTTCGTCACCGCATTCGGAGAAACAGGCCGAATTGTCCCCGGTCCCAACGCAGGTGCCATCTCCACATTCGCGACCGTCGCAACAGGGCGCGCCTTCGGCGCCGCATTCCTCGACGACTACGCACTCTTCGTTGTCGCCAAAACCGTCGCAAGCGAGGCCGTCGTCGCACTCGCCGTCACAGCAGGGTTGACCCGGCCCGCCGCACTCGAGGCACGCGTTTCCGCCACAGGTCAGGCCGTCATCGCACACGTCACCATCACAACACGACTGGCCGGCACCGCCACACTCCCCGCAGATACCTCGGTCACCGCCGCCACCCTCTAGACAGCTCGATCCTGCGCTGCCACCGCAGCGTTCACCCTCACAGCAACGCTGTCCGAGCGAACCACAATTCTCGCAGCTGCCGGCGCCACAGGCGCCGTCGCCTTC
>JBNKZR010000558.1:0-4473 GCA_050301735.1 Polyangiaceae bacterium
TGCGGCACGCGACAGTATCGCCGGAGCTGGCGCTGTCGATGTCGTAACCCGAGTCGGCTTCGGCGCCGTCGAGGTCTTCGCACGCTGCCAGGCACGCGTCTTCACCTTCGAAGTTCTCGGCAAACTGCGTTTCGCACAGGGCGGCGGCGAGTTTGCAGTACGTCTCGCAGTTGTCTTCGCCGCAATGCCCGTCACCCGCTGGCGACGTGTGCGTGCAGTGGGTGTCGGGCGCTTCGAGGGCGGCGTAGGCGTGATACGTGCGACAACCGACCGTGTTTTCCTCGGTGTCCGTCACTTCGCCGAGCTCCATCACCTCGCACGCCGCGAGGCACTGGTCGACGTCGTCGTAGACCGCTTGCTCCTCGACGCACGCCGTGGTGGCGACATCGCAGTAGTGCTCGCAGTTCGGCGTCGTCTCAGGCAGCGGACCACAGGGACTATCCGGGCGCGGGGTGATGCTCGTGTGCCAGCAATGCGTTTCCGCGGCGCTGGGCCCCAAGGCAGCCGAGCTGACGTGCACGAGCCGACACTGGACGCTGTCCCCATCGTGATCCTCCACGACGTCGAAGTTGCCGTCGTCGGGCAGTACACGGCAGCGCCGCAAACACTCGTTGGCCTCGAGCACGAGTTCCGTCGTATCGCCGCAAACCAGCGGATGAAGATAACAGTACGATTCGCAGTTCGTGCCGCACCCCTCCGCGCCCCGGGGAGTCGAGCCACCCGGGCCCGCCGCAGGACAATGCACGTTGGGTTCACCGGTCGAGCCCGCCAAACGCGCCTGCTCCGAGCGACACTCCACGGTATTCGTATCGTCGCCAGCCAACGGCAACAGAGCGCACACCGCAAGACACGCCTCTTCCGAAGCATAGACGGCAAACTCGTCGGTACAATTCGACATCACGCGGTCGCAGTATTCGACGCACTCGGTCGAGTCGTCGGATCCCGTGTCGGTTTCCTGAGCAGGGTCCGTTTCTCCGGAGCCATCCGTCACGTCGTCCGTGCTCGCTTCAGTCTCCTCTTCACCAGCAACCTGGCGCGCGTAGGCCTCGTCGAAGCGTCGTTCTTCGACGAGGCAGCCCGAGGCAAACAAGAGGCAGCTGCAGGCCACCCCAAATCGTATCCATAGTCTATGTGCTGACATCAGAAGCTACCTCGCAGGTCGATGCCACCGCCAGCATGGGAAACACGCGGTGCCACTTGCCACCCACCGGCAGCCGTGTCGTCCTCGACGGAGATGACCGCGAGAATCAAGCTCGTCAACAACCCCGCAGCACCCACCCCATAGCCGATGTTGGCAATCAGAGCCGCGTCGCGAGCGTCGTTGGACGCCTCTTCACCTCGAGGATCGAAGCACAGAGCGTCATCGCAGTACTCTTCGGCGTCGTCGTCGTGTCCGGCAGCCTTGACGCCAAACACGGCTCCCACACCCAGGCCAGCAACCCCGACGCCTGCGCTCACCCAAACCCAAGTGCGGTCACTGCCCGCGGGCTCAGCTCCGGCAGCGGGCGGCGCTGTCGCCGGTGCGGGCGGCGGAGGGGCAGTCACCGCAGGTGGGGCGGCGGGAGCAACCTCCGCTTGTTCTGGTGCGGGGGTCAGCGGCGGCACGGTGACCTCCACGTTGCTCGCCTGCTGGGGCACCTGGACCTGCAATTCCCAGGGTTGATGACCGGGCGCTTGGGCCTGCATCAGGTGAGAGCCGGGATCGATGGGGATGGGCACGCCATAGACGATGCGCTTGACGGACTTTCCGTCCTGCGTGAGCTCGAAGCCCTCGAGCTCGGCGTTCGCGCCGACCTGATACGTGACGCGCGAGAGCAGCGGCTCGAGCTTTGCGGCGCGTTGCGTGCCGATCGTGGCTCTTTCCGACTGTCCGGAGGCGGCAGCGCTGGACGCAGCCTCGCGGAACGTGGCCCACGCACTCGCGTAGCGCCCAGTACGTTCGTAACACTCGGCAAGGTAGAGCAGCGTGCCCACGGCTGGGTCGATGCGCTGGCTCTGCTCGAAGCGCTCGCACGCTTGCTCCAGTTTGTCGGCCTTGAGCAGCTCCATCGCCTGGTCGAACAGGGCCTCGGCGGCTGCCTTGTTCTCCGCGGACGCCTGCGCCCATGCGGGCGTGCCCAGCAAGCAAGACGACAACAACACCCCCAACGCGCAAAGCCAGCGGAAGTGCCGCGTAAGCCAAGGAAAAAGTAGGCGACTCATCGCCGCCTAGCGTAACCGGTTGTACGCCGGAGAAGCAACTCGGCGACGCGGACCGAGAAACTCAGCGACGACCGCCGAAGTCCGTGAAGTCGGAGGGGTCTTTGGTCTTCTTGGGAGGCGGCTTCGGCTTCGTGACGGGCCTGGTGGCGGGACGCGGACGCTGCTGAGCTGGGCGTGGAACGCCTTTGGCGGAGGCGGTGGGCTTGCTCGACGCGGCCGCAGCTGCAGTCCCGGGGGTGGCCGCCGTGGGCTGGTTGTTCTCCGCCGACAACGCGTCGTTCGTCGTCGGCCCGTGCCCGTTCTTCTCAGAATCGGCTTCACCCTCGCTGGAAGGCGTCACTTCTGGCTCCGCGGTGGCCGGCTCGACCTTGGGCTCCGCTGGCGCCACCTCGACGGGCTGCGCCGCAGGCTTCGCGACGAGCTCGCCTTCGACCTCGGCCGGCGCAGCGTGTTCGGTCCCGTCCTCCACCTCGGCATCGCTCAGCTGCGCTTCGGCGGAAGGTCCAGCAAACGCGACCCAAGCCCCCACGCCCAACAAACAGACGCCAGCCGCGACGGCAATCGCGACCATCGGGGAACGCTTCTTCGCTTCGCTCGAGTTGGTCCCCCCCCATGAGTCGATGGTCTTGCTCTTGTCTGACACGTCGGATACGGGCCGATCCGAATCGCCGACGTGCACCTCCACGGTGCCCCCGCGGGACTCGAATTGAGGCGGGTCGACGTCGGTAGCCGGCCCCTGACCGGAGTCGCCAATGGCGGAGACGGCCGGGCTGGCGCTTGGAACCACGCCACTGCCGGCGCTGGCCGCCGTGACGGCGACGATCGGCGCCGTGACAGCAGCGATGGGTGCGGTCTCGGCCGAAGAGAGCGCCGAAAGTCTCAGCACCTTCTGAACCCGCTCGGAATAGCGCTCGCCGTCAGGCAGGAACTGAGCCAAGGCCTTGGCCAGTTCAGCCACGTTGGCGAGGCGCGCGTTCTTGTCCTTCTCGATGCAGCGCGAAACCACGGCGCTGAGCGCCGGCGGAACCTCAGGTCGCAGCTCGTGCACCTGGGGGTGCTGACCGACGAGCACGGCACGTACGAGTTGCGGCAACGTCTCGCCACCGAAGGGCAGCGATCCGGTCAACAGCTCGAACAAGATCACGCCCAGCGACCAGACGTCCGCACGCTCGTCCACGTCACGCGCTGACTCCAACTGCTCGGGAGACATGTACAAGGGCGATCCGATCATCGCCGCGGTGCGAGTCAGCGACAGCTGCGGATCCGAGCTCCCCTGGATCGACTTCGAAATACCGAAGTCCAACACCTTGATCACACTCGCGCCGTCGGGACGCGTGGTGCGGAACAGATTGGCCGGCTTGAGGTCTCGGTGGATCATGCCTTTGGCGTGCGCTTCGGCCATCGCCAAGCAGGCTTGCAGCACGAACTCGATCGCTTCCGGGATCTCGAAGCACCCCACCTGCTCCAATTCCGTCTGCAGGTCTTTGCCCTCCAGGTACTCCATCACCATGTAGGGGGCGCAGTCCTCCATCGTGCCAACGTCGATCACGCGGGCGACGTGTTCGCTTCGGATCTTGACGGCCGCGCGTGCCTCGCGTCGGAAACGCTCGGAAGCCGACTTGTCTTGGGCAAACTGCGGCAGCAGAAATTTGACCGCCACACGCTGCTCGAGCTCCACGTGCCAGGCCGCGACCACCACCCCCATGCCACCCTGCCCAAGAACACGCTCCACACGGTACTTGTCGGCGAGGAGGTCACCGACGGACACGGGGCAATCATTCATCGGGCAATAGTAGCGCATCCCGTGTCATCTGACCCGCTCTTGGCCAATTGCGCTGAGGCTGGACCGACACCGTAGCCCATCGAGAAGAGTCACATGATTTCAGGGACTTGATGCCCCACCGGGGCTGCAACCCGGGCTCTGTTTCGTCAGTTGATATCCGGGCAGGAGAAGGTCAGCTCCCAGTCCGTGATGCGCGGCATTTGGTCACCGTCAGAGGTCGGGTTGAGCGTCGCCTCGATTTCGATGAAGGGATACATCGCCTGAGGCACGCCCCCGAGAAGCGCGTAGAGGTCCATCGGACAGCCGCTGACGTCGGGACTGAAGCAATCCGTGTTGCCGTTGGCGGCGCTGATGTCGGCAACCTTGGTGAAGTTGGCTGCCGCGAGCCCAGCTTCCGTCTCCGCGGTGCGAACGTAAAGCTCCACCGACGAGTCGCCGGGGGCGGTAACCATCGTGCTCAGGTAACCCCACTACACGCCCTCGTCGAA
>JBNKZR010000559.1:0-4467 GCA_050301735.1 Polyangiaceae bacterium
CTCGAGCCCCGCGAATCGAGGCAGAGCGAGGGTCACCCGGTGACCCGCCTGTGCCAACGCCTGGCTCAAGGCGGCCACCGCATCCGCCGTCTCCGTGGCCCGCAAGTAGGGGGCCAGCTCTGCAGTCACCATCAGGACGTCCATCGCCCGGACGTAACACGACAAGAGGCTGGCCATCAGCCCAATTCCGACTACCCTCCGCCACCGAAATGCAGGAGTTCATCGAAAAAGCCGCCGTTCTGCACGAAGCGCTGCCCTACATTCGGCGCTTCCATGGCCGGACCTTCGTCGTGAAGTACGGTGGCCATGCCATGGCCGACGAGGAGCTCAAGCAGAGCTTCGCCCGCGACATCTGCCTGCTGCGCTACGTCGGCATTCACGTGGTCGTCGTGCACGGTGGCGGCCCACAAATCGACCAGACGCTCCAGCGCATGGGGATCGAAAGCACCTTCAAGGGGGGTTTGCGGGTCACCGACGCTGAGACGATGAAGGTCGTGGAGATGGTCCTGGCCGGACAGGTGAACTCGGACATCGTGGGCCTGATTTGCGGGCAGGGTGGCCGGGCGATGGGTCTGTCCGGTCGCGACGATACCTTCCTCGAAGCCCGCCGTGTGGAGCGCGTCATGGGCAAGGCCGAGGACGGCAGCCCCGTCGAAGTCGACCTGGGCCGCGTCGGGGCCATCGAACGGGTCAATCCCAAGCTGATTCGCGATCTGTGCGCGAATAGCTTCGTGCCCGTCATCGCACCGATCGCCATCGACCCAGAGGGGCGCCCCCTGAACGTCAATGCCGATACGGCCGCCGGCGAGGTCGCCGCCGCCCTAGCGGCCTCGAAGCTCGTGCTGATGACGGATGTCGACGGCGTGCGCGACGGCCAGGGCGAGCAGCTGAGCTCCCTCGACGCCACGCGTGTGGAAGAGTTGATCGCCGAAGGCGTCATTTCCGGCGGCATGATCCCGAAAGTGAGGTGCGCCCTCAACGCGGTCGAAAAGGGTGTGGAGAAAGTTCACATCATCGACGGACGCCAGCGCCACGCTCTGTTGTTGGAGATATTCACCGATCGAGGCGTCGGCACCGAGATCCATGGCGACGAAGCTGCCAACTCCGACGAGCTATCCTCGATCCCGCCCTTCGCCAGAGGACGGTGAGCGAGCCGCGCTGGAAGCAGGCGGATCTCGACCGCCCCGCCGAGGTGGACGAACAGGCGACGGCACGCATGCTGCGCGTGCCGCCGGAACTGGCCGGGACTCGGTTGGATGTCTTCCTGCACCTCACGCTGCGCAGCACCAGCCGAACCCGAGCCAAACGCATCGCTCTGCAGGCCGCTTTCGACGTCGAAGGCCGCCGGATGCGGCCCAACCAACGTCTGCGCCCGAACGAACACATCGTCCTGTGGCGCGTCCCCGTAGACGAGCTGGACGAAAGCCTGGAGCTGCCCGAGCTGTACCGAGACCAGCACATCCTCGCCATCGACAAACCCGCGGGACTCACCGTGCACCCGACGGCCAGCCACTACCACCACACCGTCATCAAGATGCTCGAGCACCGCCACCCGGGCTGCTACGCGAGCCTGATTCATCGACTCGACCGCGACACCAGCGGAGTCTTGTTGGTCGGGCTGTCGCCGCTCGCGGACCGCGCGTTCAAGCGGCTGCTGGAGGCGACCATCACCGTGCCCGAAGGCAAGAGCTGTGAAGTGACGAAGACCTACCGCGCCATCACGTGGGGCATTCCCGAGCAGGGACTGATCGACCTGCCCCTGGAGCGGGACCCCGTAAACCCCTTACGAGTGAAGATGCGCGTGGCCAGAGCTGGCACCGGTCTCGAAGCGCAAACGGTGATAAGACACATCGACCGCTGCGATGGCTATGCCCTCGTCGAGTGCCAGCTGCTGACTGGCCGGCAGCATCAAATCCGCGCGCATCTCGCCGCCAAAGGAACGCCCGTCGTGGGCGACAAGCTGTACGGCCCCGACGAACGGCTGCACGCCAAGGCGGCCGACGGCGAGCTCACGGACAGCGACCGCGCGCTTCTGGAGCTGCCACGCCAGGCGTTGCACGCCCACCGCTACGAGCTCTGGCACGCCCTCACCTGGCAGAGGTTGGACATCCGCGCCCCCCTGCCCGATGATCTGATCGAGTTTTGGCGCCGGGTGAGCGGGCGCAGTCCTGACGTCGATTGACGCCACTCCCGAGCTAGGGAGCGACAGCGCCGTCGAGGGCGGCAGGATCCCCCGTGCTGGGTGCAGCGTCCACGGCGGCCGCGTCGGGGACGGACGTCGCGCCCGCCTCCGGCATCGACGTCGCCGCGTCTGCCGAGGGCACCGTGGAAGCATCTACGGCGGAAGCATCTACCGCTCCAGGCGCCGACGCACCCGCCTCCATCGCGACCGCGGCATCCGCTGTGTCACTCGGAGTAGCGTCCGTGGAGACCTCGCCCTCCCCAGCGTCATCAGTCTCCTCGGACGGGGGCTCGTCCGCGCCCGAATCCGCCGGACCAGGCATCTGGCAGTCTTCCGAGAATTCGTCGAGCACCGCGACCAAAATGCAGCGCTCGGAAATGAAGTCGCCACAAGAGCCGTAATCGCCGACGCTTTGCTCACATTCGTCGAGCGACTCCTCGGAGAATCGCCGGCAAGCGACACTGCCCCCGGGACGGATCAACTCCGGGCAAGCGGCGATCTCGACCTCCTCGGCGTCACAACTCAGCGTGTCCGCAGCGTCGGAGAGGATCTCCGACAGCCGCTCGCAGGCCTCGTCTTCGTCCAGCAGTGGTCCGTCGGCGCTGCCCACCTGCACGATTCCGGGGCGAGCACGTCTCTCCTCACCACCAGTGCGCGTTTCCGTGCAGGCGACGAGAGCAACGAGACCCCAGCCAAACAGCGCGGGGCGCATCCAATTCCGACACCAACTCAGACGCGGGGCAAGCATGGTCCGCATGGTAGCCACAGGCTCGCGGGGAGGCGAGCCCCAGTTTGCGCCCGGAGGAGGAAGCGAGTTGCCGCGTGATTCTGGAACGCCACGCACCGCGAACGACAGCGATCGCCAAACAACGCCGGATTGCGTCCCGCTGGCGTTGACGCGGCCCCCCGTTTGCGGCTAGGCGGGCAGATCCCATGCCCATCCGACGCGCGTTGATCTCCGTTTCCGACAAGACTGGTTTGGTCCCTTTCGCACGAGCTCTCTCGGAGCTGGACGTGCGACTGCTCTCCACCGGGGGGACCTACAAGACACTGCAAGAAGCCGGCATCCCGGTGCAAACGGTCGAGAGCTACACGGGCTCGCCCGAGGTGATGGACGGCCGCGTCAAGACGCTGCACCCCCGCGTGCACGGAGCGCTGCTGGCCCGCGAAGGCGTGGACGATGAGGATCTCCAACGCATCGGCGGCGAGTTCATCGACCTCGTGATCGTCAACCTCTATCCCTTCGAAGACACGCTGCACCGACCCGACGCCTCGTACGAGGACCTGGTGGAGAACATCGACATCGGAGGACCGAGCATGCTCCGCTCCGCCGCCAAGAATCACACGCGGGTCGCCGTCGTGAGTAGCGCGGACGACTACGATGGAGTGCTGCAAGAGCTGCGAGACAACGGCAACTCCCTCAGCCAAGAAACACGCCGAAAGCTGGCCGCCAAGGCCTTCGCTCACACGGCCGCGTACGACGGCATGATCACGACCTGGCTGAGCGCTCAAGGCGAAGAGGACGGCCATCCGCGCAACCGCGTGTTCGCGCTGGAGAAGTGCTATGGGCTGCGCTACGGCGAAAACCCCCACCAAAAAGGCGCCTTCTACCGGGAACGCGCGGCCCCCGCGGGCTCCTTGGCTCGGGCGGAGAGCCTGGGCAGCGGCGCCAAAGAGCTCAGCTTCAACAACTTGGTCGACGTCGAGGCAGCGCTCGAGGCCGTGCGTGACTTCAGCGGGCCGGCAGCCGTCGTCATCAAGCACGCGAGCCCCTGCGGCTTGGCTACGGCAGGGCAGCTCGTCGATGCCTACCGCGCAGCTCGCGAGGCGGACGCAATGAGCGCATTTGGCGGCATCGTGGCGCTCAATCGCCCGGTCGACGTCGCCACCGCAGACGTCATCGCCGAAACGTTCATCGAGTGCGTGATCGCGCCGAGCTTCGGCGAAGAAGCACTGGAACGCCTGCGCAAGAAGAAGGCACTGCGCATCTTGGCCACCGGCCAGTGGCTGCCCGCCGACTACGACGGCCTGCAATTCAAGCGCGTCGGCGGCGGCGTCGTCATCCAAGACCGCGACCGTACCGGAGCGGGAGAGGTCCGCGCCGGTCGCGTGGTGACCAAGCGCCAGCCCACGGAAGAAGAACTGGCTGCGATGGAGTTCGGCTGGACCGCCTGCAAACACGTCAAGAGCAACGCCATCGTGCTCGCGAGCCGCCTCGACGGAGGCATCTACGCGACCGTGGGTGTCGGTGGCGGTCAAACCGCACGCGTCCTCGCCGTCAAAGT
>JBNKZR010000560.1:0-4465 GCA_050301735.1 Polyangiaceae bacterium
GCCGGAGTGCCGAGCCCCCCCAATGAGAACTCGAGCGGCGGCGCAGGGGGAGCGGGCACGACTCCAGCCAGCCCGGTGGGCATGGGGGGCGCAGGTGAATCGGACAGCAGCGGCGCGGTGGGGAGCGGCCCCATCGATGACGGCGCGGCTGGTGACGGCTCCGGTGGCGACAGCTCGGTTGGCGATGGCTCCGGCGG
Source organism: Polyangiaceae bacterium (assembly GCA_050301735.1). Taxonomy (GTDB): domain Bacteria; phylum Myxococcota_A; class Polyangia; order Polyangiales; family Polyangiaceae; genus SZUA-265. The sequence continues at coordinate 198 of JBNKZR010000560.1, forward strand.
CAACGGATCGACCAGTGGCGGCTCTGCGGGTGCGGATGGTGCGCCGTCGAGCGACGAGTGCACACGGCAACTCTTGGACAGTCTCCTCGACGACTATTTCGCGGCACTTGGCGCGGGTGACCCCTCCAACTTGCCCCTCTCAGCCAGCCTCGAGTTCACCGAAAACGCCGAAGTGACGGAGATCGGCACGACGGACTTCTGGCTGAACGCTGGCGACGCCGTGTATTCGCAGCGAGCACTGGATACGGAGCAGTGCAGTGTTGCGGCCCAGGCGGTCGTTCCGGAAGCAGGGACGAACCTTCCGATAGCCCTTCGAATCAAAGTGGAAGCGGCGGAGATGACGGAGATCGAGACCCTCGTCGTTCGTCCAGGAGACTACACCGCGAGCTTCGCCGTCGAATCAAACCCAGGAGCGATCATCTCCATGGCGGATGAAATCGGCTGGCATGACGAGGTACCCGAAGCGGAGCGCGCCACGCGCCAGGAGCTCAGCGCCTGGATCGACAAGTACTTCCGAGCCTTCCCCTCTGGCGTCTGCAACGTCACTGCCGACTGCCGGCGCTTGGAGAATGGGGGCGGCAACTTCTCCTGCGGCGAGTCGTGCAGCGCCGGCGATCCGGGGCCAGGCGGCACCTTCGAACCACGCGTCATCATCGTCGATGAGGTGCGCGGCATTGCTGCTGGCCTGACCATCTTCGACTTCATGACGACCGGGCACTTGGACATGCACATGATCAAGATGTCTGGCGGTCAAGTGCACGCCGTCCAAGCGATCCTTGGCGACACCGGCGGACAGTCGGGCTGGGACTAAGCGGCTCGAAGCGCCCTGCGCCAGCTCACCCTGCATTCTACTAGGGCCGGGGTAGCGCAATCCCGGCAAATTGAGGGTGCAGGGAGAACAGAGCGACGGTCGCGACGAGGGCCAACAGCTGGCACGAGCTCTCGACTGAGGGCGACGGGCTCCGGCTTCTTCCAGGCGCCCTGGCTCCGACTGGTCATGAGCATCGCGCTGAGCACCCAGGTGCCCCGTACGAAGGGAGCGAAGAACCAATCGTACTACGCTGCCGTCAACACCCGCGGCTTGACCTTCATCGAGAGCGAGGATCCGCATATCGGGGTGATGTGCTGTATGCCCGTCGGCGTAACGGAAGTCTCTTCCATTACGTTCGCTGCACGCCACGGCATGCGAGTCAACTGATCGCCCGGGCCAGGTAGTGCTCTTCGCGCTGTTGCGCGTGTTCGATTGCCGCCTGCAGCACGTCAGTTCGGATAACCCGCGACGTCCAACTCCACCTTCCAGAGCGAATAGGCGGCCGTGACGTACAGCGTCCTTCGGTCCGCTCCGCCGAAGGCCACGTTGGTCGGACGTGCGTCTTGGTCACGTACCGAGCCCAGGGGAATGGTGGCAATGGAGTCGCCCGCGGGGGACACGACGGTGATCTGCACCGCGTTGTGCTCGGCGATGTACAGGTTCCCGAGACAGTCTTTCGTCAGACCGTCCGGGGTACTGAGGTTGCCGATGACCTCTTGAATGGCACCGGCCTGCCCATCGACGATCTCCACCCGGCTGACGAAGCTGCCGCCTCCGGTGACGTAGAGAGCGTCCTCGTCGATCGACAGAATCACGCCGTTCGGACTCTGGATCGCATCAGTGAACACCGCGTCGACGCCATCCTTGAGCACGTGCACGACCTGTGGTTGCCCACCAGCGGGGAGTTCGCCTTGTTGGGGATCCGAGAAGTAGATCGAGCCGTCGCTGGCGACGGTGATGTCGTTGGGAGAATTGAGCGCGCCGCCAAAGACCTGCTCTTGCATGGCGGGATTCAGGCTGTAGCGAGAGATTTCCGGGCTCACCGGCGTGGCGGAGAAGAGCGTACCGTCGGCAGCGACGCCGAGGCCATTCGTGCCCGCGTACTCCAGGAAGAGCGTGGCGCTGCCGCTGGCGGGGTCGAAGGCGTACATGTTGGAGTTCCAACCGCGGCTCCCATCCGCGCCCTCACCGCTGGGATTGATGTCGGAGAAGTACAGAATGCCGTTGGTCCACGCCGGGCCTTCGTAGAGGTGAAAGTCGTAGTCCATCTCGTCGACCTCCCAGACGAGCTCGGCGCTCGACACCGCGCCGGCGGGTGCCGTCCCCGGGGCATCTGGGCAGATGGATCCGGTCGCAGCAGGCTGCGTGGGCTCGTCGCCGCCGCCACCCATGCCGCCCTCAGCCGCTGGCTCCGCAGCAGTCTCACCGCCTTGTCCCCCGGATCCCTGTTGGTCCGTGGGCATGGGTTGGGGGACGACTGGTTCCCCGGACTGCACGGCTGGTGCGCCCCCTGAGTTACCCTCGGGAAGCTGTGGTTGGGTGGGGGTGGGCGTTGTCGCGACTGGCTGCTGGGGGGCGCCAGTAGGGGTGCCGGGTGCGGTCGCCTCGGCCGGTGTGGCGGGCGGCGTCGCGGGCGGCGTCGCGCCCGATGGCATTCCTTGCGCCGGGGTGCCAACGCCTCCTGACGTCGCTGACGGGGAACCAGCGGAGACGGCGTCGGCATCTGAGTCACTGGGCTCCGAGCTACACGCGGCGCACAGGCCAAACAGGATAGGGGTGATGGAAGAACGGCACCGACTGACCCTGGCAAGTTTCATCGCATCCAGGCTAGCGCGCTTTCCGCATCCGCCCCAGTGACCTGCTGGATCGCGCCGGTGGATCGGGCCTGTTTTCCAATACGCTCGGGCATTTAGTCCAGCGGCGGCCGAGGACTTTCGGGCGGCTCGCTCGCCGCCCACGCCAAGTCGGCGGGCCAGGCAGCGTGACGCTAGGCACGCGAGCAGCTGGGCACGCGCGAGGCGCTTGGCCGGCGAGGCACTGCGCAACCGCAACCGGCAATTCGGGTCGTCTGCCCCTTTGCTGCGGGTCGCTGCTGCACGCGCCCCTCGTGGTGCCTCCTCAGGTCATTCCCTAGACGTCAGTCACGCCTGTTCGGAGTCCGATGAGGCGATAGACCATTACCTCTTGGTCACGACCTTTGACCTTGATTCGCTTCAGCGCCTCAGCCTCGACCTCGTTCTTGACGCTATTGTAGAGATCTTCCGACATCAAGATGTCGCAGGCGAGCTCTTTGGTCATTCCCTCGAGCCGCGACGCCAAGTTCACCGTGTCGCCGATCACGGTGTACTCCATGCGCTGAGAGTGTCCCATGTTGCCGGCAACAACCTGCCCCGAGTGCAACCCGATGCCCGTCTTGATTTCAGGCAACCCGCGTGCTCGAAAATCCTCGTTGATGCTCGCCAGCCGTCCTCGCATCTCCATCGCCGCGCACACGGCTCGCAGCGGATCCTTCGGATCGGGCACCGGCGCGCCAAACACGGCCATGATGGCGTCGCCGATGAACTTGTCGACCACGCCCTGGTGATTCATCACACTTTCGACCATGCCCGAGAAGTATTCGTTCAAGAAGTCGAGCAGGGCCTTGGGTTCCATGCGCTCGCTGATGGCAGTGAACGAACGGATGTCCGAGAACAAAACGGTCGCCGGAACCAGTTGACCGCCCAACTGTTGGTCGCCACTCATCAAATGGTCGGCCACCTGTCGAGTCAGATAGCGGCCGAAAGTTTCCTTGAGACGATCGCGCTCCTTGAGCCCCTCCACCATTTCGTTGAAGTGGATCGTGAGCGATTCCAGCTCGTCGTTGGTTCGCAACACCGGCGCCACCACGTAGTCCCCCTCCTTCACGCGCTTGGCCGCGTCCGAGATACCTTTGACACTTCGTGCGATGCGACCGGCGAACGCCAACGCAAGAGCCATCACGGCCACGGTCAGACCACCCAGCAACCCGAGCTGTTTCCACAGCGCAGCGCGTGACTGGTCGCGAAGGTCCGTAACGTCGTGGGCGGCGGTCAGTTCAGCGCTGAGCCCCGGACGCTGCAACGCCTGGGGACGGAAAGTCTTCACCGCCCACAGTCGCCCAGCGCGTTCCCTAAAAGCGACGGCGTCGTCCGCAGATTGAAGCGCCGGCGCGGCGTGGTCCTTGACGGCAGCGACGTGTTGTCCATTCACTCGCAACGCCAAGTCCGCGTCCACTCGTCGCGCGACGTACGAGATGTAACTGTCGGTGACCGGCGAGAAAACGGCCAGTGCACCCACCTGAGAACCTGCCGCGTCGCGGATGGGCATCGCGGATACCAGCGCGTAGCTACTGCCGGCGCGCGTCGTGATGGGGACCAACCCTTCGAGTTCTTTCCCGGCAAGCAGCTCGACGAAAGCGGGACTGCCCTCGGCGGCCAGC
>JBNKZR010000561.1:0-4457 GCA_050301735.1 Polyangiaceae bacterium
CGACAGCCCGCCGTCCTGTTCGACATGGGGGTAGCCAGCGCTGTCCTCGGGAAAGATCGCCAACTGGTCGCCGACGCCGAGCGCAACCGGGGTGCTCGCCAGCCGCGGCGACCTGTCGAGTGTTACCCGCCGAGACGCCGTTCCGTCAGCCAACGATTCAGCGAGCGTTGCGAACGTCGGCGTCTCGTTGCTTTGACCCACCTGATTCGGCGACACTCGGGACGTGGCGCGCTCTCGAGTCTCCATGCCTGGAAACGGCGCGGAGCCAAAGCCTGGGTCCGGCTCTAGCCACTGCGCAGGGATCTTGCCGTCGCCCGGCAGAGCTCCGGCCCCAATCTCGTCGGGACGCCCTAACCAGTAGCTGACCTGGATCGCGCCCTGAGCCAAAGTTGCCGGCAAGGCGACGCGTCCCAGCCGCGGATCCAAAGCAACGCGGCCCTCCAAGTCCAGGGCGAACGGCTCCGACCAAGTGCCCAAACTGACTTGCGTCAGGCGAAGCGGTTCAAAACTGAGTCGATGTGGAGCGGCGATTCGCTGCTCAGCTGCCGCGCGTCCCCCGCTGCTTGCATGTCGGCTGGCCCCGACACCAAGGGAAGCGCGATGCTCCCCGTATTGTTGGGTGGAGCCATCCGCCATCACGAAGAACAACTGGGAAGCGCCTACTTCCAACTCCAGCGCCGGCAGGAATGCGAGCACCGAGCGCCCCGCAACTTGCAGAATCACTTCGCTGGGCGGAAGCGGAGGCGGATCGATCACCCAGAATTCATCCCCGAGGTGGAACGCACTGCCGAAGCTCGGGGGGTTGGGGCTGGAGTTGGGGTCCGGCGGTTCAGCACGCCAGGCGTTTTCTCCAAGCTCGAGAACGTATGCTCGAGCGTACGTGCTGTCAGCCCAGGCGAGCACGCGAAGTGTTCCGTCGTCTTCAGCTGCTGCCCAGAGCGCTCCAGGTCGGGTCTCGTCGAACGGCAGGGCCGCCAACTCATTCCACACTGGGCGCGGCTTGTCTGGGTCAACGCTGAACACTCGTGCCTCGAGCCGCCCCCAAGTCGACGCGCCGCCAACGAGCACCAGCCCTTGCGGGGTCGAAAGCAGCTGCCCGAGCACGCGATGCTGCTGATTGCGCACGCGGTGCGGTCGAATGACCCCGAAGTCCGACTCCGTCTCGTTCAGTTGGACAGACCACATGTCGGAGAGAATGGAAGTCGCGTCTTGTCCCCCAAACACGAACAGGCGCTCACCGTGGAGGCACAACGAGGGCGCCAGTCGCGCGACGGGGACGCGCGGACTCGGAACGTCGACACGCGTCAGACTGGGCGATGGCGACACGGGGTCATTCAAACGCCACACCCCGAGGCGGCCGGAGTTGCCCCGTTCAGCTACGAGAAATACACCCAAGCTCCCAGCGACGATGGACACCGCCGGACCATCCAGCGCCGTTTCGAGAACGGGTTGCTCGTCGGGTGCGAGGCCGCTCCCATCGAGATCGGCAACGCCCCACGTCGTTTGCCCGGTGCTGAGGCTGAGGCTCATCACTCGCGGCTCGAGGGACGGGCTGAGTTCCAGCCGCAAAGCGAACGCTTCACCCCCGTCGTCGACGATGGCAAACGGCGAAACCGGATGCCGAGCGCTGGGGTCAATCAGCAACGTCTGCCAGCTCCCGTCGGCCGCGCGACGCCAGCTGGACGCGGCATCGGTTCGGCGCACGCGCAGCGCGATCTGGGCGTCGCCTCGTGCGACCTGACTCGCTTCCGTCTGCACCACCGGGCCCAAAGCACCACGGCCCTGGCTAACGCTAGCCACCAACGGGTTTTCGTCGGATGAGGGCGCGCCAGGCGCTTCGATCGTAGTGTCGATCGAATCCGGATCGTCCACGGCGAACAGCTCGAGTTCCCATGCGTCGCCCGCCGTGGGCCTTTGCTGATCCGCCAGACGCAATACGGGCTCTGGACCAAGCGGCGCGAACGCCAACGGGCCAATCGTGTCACTGACCCGCGAAGCACCGATCAGCATGACGCCGTCGACAAACACCTCGATACTGCCGGACTCTTCAATGCCCTTGACGTCATCAGCCAAGGCGGTCGGCGTGAGTAGCCCTTCGATCAGCGGAACGAAAGCCTCGGACTCCCCCTCGGGCTCGTGGCGCCCAAGGGGCAAGTCGACGGAATACGGCAAGTCCTGTGGTTTCTTGTAGATTAACGGCAGGGACCGACCCAGTGGATCCAGAGGGAAACCGGAATACTCAGGCGTCTGCCCCCCCACCCGCGGGATGGCACGAATCAGCTCGCGAGCAACGGGCAAGCGGTCTACCAGAACCGCGCTCAGCCGGGCTGTTCGCACGACGACAGCATCGGGTCTTGCCCAGCCCGACAGATCGACGGTGCGAGGTGAAGCCGCGTAGCGACCAGCGTCGGCGCGTCCCAGCCTCTTGCGCAGCTCGAAATGCGAATTGGTGTCAGCAGATGCGTCCCGTTCGTCTCGTACCCGTCGCGACAGAGGATCACTGACCACAATCGGAGACTCCAACTGGGCGCTGCGGCCTCGTCTCAGCACCGTATGGTTGAGATCTTGATTGTGGAGTAGCGAACGAAACGCTTCGTCGACCTCACAAGACCAACCGCTGGTAACGCTCAGCACCTCCTGCAACGTTTCCAGGGTACCCTTGCGGCGACGCCATCCCAGCGTGCGCGCAATCACACCGCGATTGACGCCGGCGTCGCTAGTGAGCAGTTGTGCTCCGACCAATTCGGCGATCAGGGGCAGCGCCGCGGGCGACGCGCGCTCCACGAAATGGTCGTCGAGAAGCTGGTTGATGGCGGTCTCGAGGTCGTCGAGGGGTTTCGCCAACACCGAAAGCAGCGCTTTGAGCGGCTCGTCTCCAACCGCGCCGGCACGGGTCGCAGAAACGGAGTGGTCTCGCGCCCAGTAGACGCTCGGGATTGCGGCGATGAGCTGCTCGAGTTGAGTCATCGGTCGTACGCCCTTTCCCAGCGAATGTTGACTGCCTCGGCCCCGGGCTCCCTGGTAGCGAAGATCGGGAACTCGTCGACGGCCACCTCGATGCGATGACTGCGAGAAGGGGCCGAATCCGCTCGAAACAGTCGTTCGACGAACACCGATTCGAGACCTTCGATCCCTTCGAGAGCCCGATACACGTCCGATATGAGTACGTCTTGGCCGAGTTCGACGTTGCCTGGAGCCAATAGCCCTTGGTCCGCCGTCACCGTACCTGATGTTGCCCCCAAGGCTTCGCGCGCGCTTCGGACGATGTCCAGCGGTTGACCACGCTCGTTCACGCGAAGCAGCAGCTCGACACGGATCGGGACCAGCGTTCGATTGACCACCGAGACGCGCACCAGCGACGGCATCCGAGCAACGAGAAAACTCCTAACCGCGGAGAGCTCCCCCTCGTCGAAAGCTCTACCGTTGGCCCCCGCTAGAACTACGCGCACGTGTTCACGACCACCGGCAACATCGCGAGTCACTCGAGCTCGATGCACACCGGGATGCGAGAGCGCGAGTGACTCGGCGTCTGAAAGCGAAATCGCGCGGTCCAAAGCATGAACCCCTGCCTTGGCCTTGCGCATCGCCAAGTCTAGGGGTTGAGAGTCAGCGCCGCCACCAAAGGCCAAAGGGTTGGATGTCTCCGCCACGGCCGCGTGTGAACTGACCAAGCTCGTGACGGTGCCTGCAACCTGGTTACCCGCTGCGCCCGCTCCAACGCGATAGCGAATTCGGATGGGGCTCAACGCGGCTTGCCCCTGATGGCTGATGCTAGTCGCGAGTCGGATGCGTGCGCCGCCATCGGCGGTCGACTCCAGCGCGTACACTGGGGCATCCGTGGATACCCACCTCAAGTCATCAACGCGCTCCCACTTTCGATCCTGTACCCAGACTTCAACCTCGGGGCGACGGCCATCGGGGGCAAGAGCATCGGGGAGCCAGCACAACGGTCGTTCATTGAGCTCGAAAATACTCTCGCCGGTGCTCAGCTCCGTGATTTGTTCAACCGTCTTGCCATGAGACACCTCCGCCACATTGCCGATCAATATCGTCCGGTTCAGCTCGTAGCGACGGCGCAATGGCGGCTCAAAGGTGATGCGAGTCATGGTCTCCCCGGTAGTCGGCGCCATGTCTTCTTGTACTCGCACGACACGAACCGCCTCCCGTTCACGACGTTCCCGCGTTGCGTCCCCGTTGGGCAGCACGTGTTCAACCTCTTCGGCGAGGACTAGCCAGTCGCCTGGCCCTATGAGGTCCGTCACCGTCTGCGGTCCACTTTCCACGTCTACCTGTTGCGGCAAGATGTACAGCGCGTCGGTTCCCGGCGGCGCGACGCCTAGATTGCGGTGGCGCTCGTGAGAGGGGTCCGGCAGCAGCCTCGTCTCCAGACGTGACAACGCCTGCGGGCCATGAAGCAGCACCACTTGTTCACGAGACTCCTGAATCACCCCCACCAG
>JBNKZR010000562.1:0-4445 GCA_050301735.1 Polyangiaceae bacterium
GTCCCAGCGAGCCATTCTCGGGCGCCGCAAGTTTTTGTGCGCCGGAGCCCTAACAAAAATTGCCCAGGCGACGTTACCTAATGCCGCAGGGGAAGGCGGCGAACGCTCTGATGCGTCGCGCGCGCCCGACAGGGAGAATCAAGGAGGCAACGAGCAATGAGCAAGATAGATGACGCTTGCAGGAACGTGGTGGAGAACGTCGATGGAGCGGTCGCCTGTGGCGTGATCGACCTGGACACTGGAATGCTGCTCGGCATTCACAACTCCGCATCGTACACACAGACGTTGAACGAGGTCGTCGCGGCCGCAACCATGGACATGTTCCGGGGGCCAAACGTTGGTCGAATCGAGCAGATGGTGCGTGCTCATCGCGGCACGCCAGAAACTGGCGATCACTACTTCGACGAGATCCACATCACGTCGAAGCACAACTTCCACTTCGCCAAGACCCTCAAGGGGGGCAAGGCGGTGATGATGCTGGTGACCAAGAAGACGACCAACATCGGAATGGGCTGGGCACAGGTAAAAGCATCGATCCCCGCGGTCGAGCCCCTCGTACCCTGAACGCAGAACCAAGGAAATTAGGGGAGATAACTCATGAGTTTAGATGATGCACTAACCGTCGTTCGTTCCACCGTGCCGGAGTGTGTGGCCGCAGGTTTCGTGGACATGAAAACCGGCATGCTACTGGGCGTAAAGACCCTCGACAGTCACCCGCAAGAAGTCCTCGACCTAGTGGCGGCGGCTACTGGCGAGCTCTTTCAAGGACCGAACGTCTCTTCAATCGAGCAGACGTTCAAGCGCATCCGCGGCGTGAAGGACGACGGCCACCACTTCTTTCAGGAGATCATCATTCTCTCTGATAACTTGTTGCACGTCTTCCAACGCTGCAAACGCAACGAAGACATGGTCCTCTGTGTCGTCTGTCGCATTTCGGCGAACCTCGGCATGGTCCTCACCAAGTCGCGAGGTCAGCTGGACGCGGTAGAGAAAGCAGCTGCTGCCTGACGACGAGAGCACCGCATTGGCGCGGTGACTCTCGGCGCGAACTTGAAGGAGAGCCACGGTCGTTCCTGCACTCGGCAGTGAGCGGCGTGTGCTCTCTGAACATGACGGGGTACGGCAGGCGACGGGCGTCGCGCGCCGCCCCGGTGCGTCCTAGCTGCGTGCAGGAACATGGCCGTCTTCGACAAACAGACCGGCAAGCTGTTCGTGAGAATCGTTTACGATGGCCCAGCACTGGCCGGAAAAACGACGAATCTACAGCAGCTGCAGAAGGTATTCACTCCCAAGCGGCGTAGCGAGCTGTATTCGACGGAATCTGCCGGCGGCCGGACTCTCTACTTGGATTGGCTGCAGATCGACGGTGGCTTGGTTGCGGGCCACGCGATGTCCTGCCAGCTGATGAGCGTACCAGGCCAGGCTGCCCTAGCAGAGCGTCGAGCGCATCTGCTCGCGCTGGCAGACGTCGTCGTCTTCGTCGCTGACAGCGATCGCGAAAAGGTGAAGGAGAATGAACTCCTGTTGCGGTCCTTGCGTGCGGAAGCCCGTGTCCCAATCGTGCTGCAGGCAAACAAACAGGATCACCCCGAGGCGCCGTCGCCGGACGAGCTCCTCGCAACTCTCGGACTGCCGCCAGAAACCCCCAGGGTTGGCGCGCGTGCCCACGATGGAGTTGGAGTGCGAGAGACCCTCGTGTTGGCGGTGAGAACCGCCTGCGAAGGCGTACAACAGCAGATTCTGCAAGCCGGACTGAGCACCCTCGAAGGCGCCGTCTTGAACGGCGAGGAACTCGTCCGCCAGCTCAAGCAGAAGGAGGTCACCGACCGGCGGAGTCGGGTCGAAGTGGTCCTCGAGCGCCACGCCCAAGCATCGCCTACAGCACGAGCGACGAACGACGCTCGAGATCCACGAGCCGACTCCACGATTCAAAGCCCACCAGCGCAGCCAGGCGAGAGTGAGCCGAAAACCAACCCAACGACGGCAAAGCCCCTCAACGGCAGCACACCGGTCAAGTTGGACGTCTCGAGCGCTCCGTTGCCTTGTGACGAGGTACCGAGCGGCCACATCTGGCCGAGCGCCACGGGCAGGCAGATCATTCGTCAGATCCCGATCCAGGAAGTCATCGAGCGCACGGACCTCGTAGGTCGGCACGGGTTGGCAGATGGCAGCGGTAGGAACGATGTTCGACTGGTCGAGGTTGGCCCGTGGTGCCTCAAGACCTCAACTCGACGGGTCTTCGACAACATCGAGAGCGCTCGCACGGCCCTGCTACATTTGGCACGCCGCAAGATTCTGCTCGGCGGACTGATGGTCAAGGACACCGTGCTGACGCTGACACAAGACTCCAGCGGCCAACACTGGCTGTGGACCATCGCGCCTTGGGTCAGCACACTTCGTTCCGCAATGGCCCTCGCCGTGGACACGGGCAACGGCGCCTTGCTTGCGGAGGGCCTCGTCTCGTTCGCCAACGTCGCCGTCGAATCGATGCAGCTGGCAGCGCGGCAACGGCTTGCCCTGGACGTTCACCCGAGCAACTTCGCGTGTGTTCGTGATCGGGCCTACTACGTCGACGACGACATCGATCTCTCGAACCGGCTCCCGGCGATCGGACACAGCCTGCTCAAACGCGTGGACGAGTACCGCGATTGGCCCGACGCGGTGGAGTCCTATCTAGCCTGCTTGGAACGAACGATCCCAACGGCGCTCACAAGGGCGGATATCGACACCATCGGACTGGTGGATTCGCTCGATCAGTCGTTCATTCAGAGTACGGAGGGCACGGCCGCCAAATCGCGCTTGCTCAACGCAACCGCGCGATGCGCCTAGCGCTCGTGGCATCGGGTCTACCTTCCGAACAGTTCGGCAAAATGATGCGACTGGGAGTCTTCGGTGACGTTCATGCCAATCTGGCTGCTTGCAAGACGGCTCTGGACTTCCTGGACTCCCTCGCGCTGGACATGCGCGTGTGCCTCGGAGACTCCGTGGGTTACAACGCCGAACCGACAGAAGCGCTGGCCATGTTGCGAAGCCGGGCCCTTCGCATCGTCGCCGGTAACCACGACCGCACCGTCGCCGGTGCTCCCGTTCCTGGTCTGATATCGGCGAACATCAGCCGCACACACCAGTGGACTCGCGAGCGCCTTTCCGAAGATGATCTCGGCTACCTACGTGAGCTACCGAACATCTTGCTCCGCGACGAGTTTTGCGCCGTGCACGGTTGCTACCTCAACCCCGACCACTTCTACGGCTACATCACCGGGTCCATGGTCGACGAAAACCTGTACGCCATCGCCGCAAACGGCGCCTGGCCCAAGGTCGCCTTCTGCGGACATACCCACCGTCCGTCGATCTGCTGGCTCGTCGACGGCGAGGTAACCGAATGCGACTTGGTCGAGCGCGTCGTTTGGCCCGAGAACGCTGCAGCGGTCATCATCAATCCGGGGTCCGTGGGACAGCCACGTGACAAAGACCCGAGAGCAGCCGTCGCCGTAGTGGACTTCACCACCAGAGAAGTCATCCCACATCGGCTCGAATACGACGTGCGCCGGACGCAACACGCGCTTGCCGCTGCGGGCTTCTCGGAGGAACTAGCCGCCCGCTTGGAAAAGGGAGTTTAGCAATGAGCCCAGTGTTCGAAATCATCGATGGCCGCATCGAAACGGAAAGAGGACCTCTGCTTCGGGATCTGAACCTGAGCTTCGAGCCCGGCGAGACCGTTGCCATTTTGGGCCCCGCAGGTACGGGCAAGAGTGCACTGCTGTCGCAGTTGGCGGGCAGGCCGCTACCTGCCGGCTGGACCCGTTCGGGTCGCTGGCTCTGCCGGGGGGAGCCCGTGGGACAACGCCAAGACCTGTGTTTGGTGCCGCAAACGTCCCGAGAACTTGGTGCCGCAGACCGGGCCGCGCAAACCGAAGTCTTGGAGCGGGCGCTCGACTCTGATGCAGCGATGCTACTTCTCGATGAGCCACTGCGGGGGGTCAGTGAACGCGCACGACCCCACCTCCGGCGCGCTCTGGCGGAATCACGTGGTAGGCGCACAACCTTGTTGGTCACACACAATCTGGCGTTCGCACGCGAGGCATCGGACCGGGTCTTGTTGTTTTGCGCTGGACGCCTGGAGGCGTGGGGCCCGACCGAACAAGTGTTCGACCGTCCGCCGACTAGCTTGTCGGAGCGTTTCATGCAGCAGGGCAACTGTTGGCCCGAGGCGCAACCGCCGCCACTGCCGAGCCACTTCCGTTGGCTCCGGGAGGGAGAACTGGCAGGTATGGGTCGGCCAGGCCTCTTGGGACCGGTCGAACGCGATTTGGAGGCGATCGCACACGCTGGCATCAGTGTCCTGATATCACTCACCATCAACCCTGCACCAGCGAGTGCGCTGCGCTCCATTGGCATCGAAGGACGCCACCTTCCCACCCAGGACATGGGCATTCCTGGCACTG
>JBNKZR010000563.1:0-4438 GCA_050301735.1 Polyangiaceae bacterium
GCACGACCACGAGCATCGGGCTGCAGCCCAGTGTGGCCTACGTGCTGACGCGTCGCGACACGGTGACGCTCGGAGGCGGGCCCCGCGTGGTGCTCTTCGAGCGCTCCACGTCGGTGGAGCAGCGAGCGACGTTGGGTTGGGTGCGCCAGATCAACGAGCGCTGGCAATCGCAGTTCTCTGCCGGCGGTGGTCGCAATCAGGTGATCGATGCGGATCCGCTGCCCAACGCTGCCATCCAGTTGAGTGTCAGACCGTTCTACTTCGCGATCGGCACGGCAGGTCTCAGTCGGTCGGCGCAATCAGGCAGTGAATCGGTGCAGCTGTCCCTCGACGCTCGCACGGACCCGTTTCTACAAATCATCCGTCCCCAGGCATCGCTCAGCCTCAGCGCCACTCGCACGCTCTATCCCCAGGTGACGTTGACCGTGTCCGGCAATGGCAGCACGGTCACGGCGCGCGATCCGGTGGCCGGAGATCCCAACGAGACGACGGTGCAAACGAGTGTCACGCTCAACTGGCAACTGTCGGACGTGGGCCTGCGCTTGGGGGGCAACTGGTTCGGCCGCGGGCCTCACCTGGCGCGAGGCTTCGACCTGCGGGAGCGCGCCTTCTCCGCCAACATCGGCGCCAACTGGACGGTTTTTTGAGCGGCTCCGAGTTCTGAGCGGCTGCGGGCACGGCCGGAGGTCGCCATCAAGCAGAACTCGCTGGGGCTTCTCAAGGGTCGACGGGAGGTGGCGCTACCGGACCCGGTCGGGCGCGCAAGCGTGGCTTGAGGCCCGTTGGACGCGGCTCGGGATCGGGCGCCGACTGAACACGCTCGGTGGCGGGCTTCTCTTGCTCGAGCCCCGAGCCGATGTCCGGAGCCTTCTTCTCTGGCAGCGGCGACCGGGAGCCATCTTCGGCCGTGGGCGACTTCAGCTCCAATTCCGAGCCGTCGTTCGCCGTCTTCGGTTCCTTCGCAGGCTCCGTTGTCGGCGCAGTTTTCGGTGCTGCCGCCTTCGGCGGCTTGCTGACGGCCCGGGGTTTCTTCTTCGGTGCCGCTTTGCGCGCTTCTGGGCGAGGCGCGGGTCGCTTGGCCTTGGGGGGCTCGATAGGCGCGACCGAGGGGGGCACTTCGGAAGCCTCTGCCGGCGCTTCAGCTTCCTCGGTCACATCCACGGGTGGGGGGACGTCCGACGGGTCCGAGATGGCTAGCGGTATCGATGGCTCCGCAGCAGGGGATGGAGTTGCCACGGGCTGCTCTGGCCTGAACTTGTCCCCGCGCGTGAACACGTTACCGGGTCGTGTTGCCGCAACGATGGCCACCAACGTGATGAAGGCGATGGCACCGACCGTGAGCCAGGTCTTGCGTCGCCGTTGCTTTTCGCTGGGAAGAAGGGCGGTGGAAGCCACCACCGTGACCGTCTCCGTGTACTTGCTTGCGGCGCCAACGCTGCTGCTCGAAGGGGGATTGGTGCTGGTTGCCGTCGTCGGCTCGGACTCGACGCGTCGCTCCGTCGTAGCTTCCGATCGTGGTCGTTCTCGTGTGGCAGGGGGATTCGCCTTGGCAACCCGCCGCTTGCTGTCCAGCAGGTCCTCGAGTTCACTCATGTCGAACTCGACGTCCCCGTGATGGCTCTGGATGACACGCCGGACCCAGAAACCGACGCGAGCGCGCCGCAGTTCGATGCCAGACGTCTCCACGGCGTCGTCGAGCGTCTCCAACATCTCACGCGCCGAACTGAAGCGGTGCTGCGGGTCAGGGTCGAGGGCGCGCTGGCAGATCGCGTCGAACGGCGTGGGGGCGCGACGGTTCAGCAGGCTCGGGTTGGGTACCAAACTCTCCTTCTTGCGTCGCTTGGGATCGGCCGAGAACGCTGGTTGTTTGCTCAGCAATTGAAACAGAACGGCGCCCATCGAGAAGATGTCCGTCTCGGGGCCCACCGCATCCCCGCCCATCATCTCTGGGCTGGAATAGCGTGGCTTACAGCGTAGACCGTCGTTGCCGACGGGAGTCCCGGGCGCGCGGGAGGTTCCGAAATCGATCAATCGCGTCGTGTCATCGGCCCCGACCAACAGGTTTTGTGGAGAGACGTCGCAGTGCACCAGGCCATTCGGTATCACCTCGGGTACGCGCGCGTTGTGAACGTAGTCCAAGGCATCGAGTGCATCTTGAATGATGATGAGACCGACATCCAACGGCAAAGGCACCGGGTGGTGGAGCAGCGCGGACATGCTCAGCCCTTCGATGTACTCCATCAGCAGGAACGGTTCGTTGCGTTCGTGCCCGAAGTGAACGAATCGCACCAGGTTCCTGTGGTCCAACGCGCTCATCAGTTCGGCTTCACGCTGCAGTGCGGCAACGGCGCCTTCGTCGTTGTGTTGCCCCTCACGCAGGACTTTGAGAGCGAGCGATTGGCTCAGACCCGCTTTAGGGTCTTGAACACGATACACGACACCACTGCCGCCCTTTGCCAGGCACTCCAGTACTTGGTAGTGGTCCAAGGTTTCGTCCTGGCCACCTCCCGCAAATTCTTCGCTCACGCCCTCAGCGGACGCCAGCGCCTGGTGGACTCCATTGGAATTCAGCGAAGGCATCGTCGTGCTAGTGGAGGTTTGACCCCTCGCGCCGGCAGATGCAATCTCTTCTGCCGTTGGAGAGAGAACACCCACCAACGTGCGCCCCGTCGGCCCTGTCGGTTGAAGATTGGGACCTGGCTGTTGTGAGCCAGCTCTAACCACTACGGATGGGCGGTTCTTGTCGCGTCTTCTCCCAGCTTCGGAACTCGACGCGGTTAAGCCACCGCGCCAAGTTTGCGCCAATGGGCTGTTGCGATGGTCGAGGTGCGCGTGTTGTTGCGCCTGCAAGCTATCCAGCGTGCGTCCCGTTCTGGCAGGCGTGCTGGAGCCAGGTATTTCGGAATCACCGGTGCCAGCGCCCGAATCTTGGGCGGGCATTCCTTCGATAGTGCTGCCGCTTCGCGGCGGCTGGCTGGACGTGCGCTGCGACCGTTCACTCGAACTTCGCTCGACGGCGCCGGCCAGTGTTGCTCCAGCGCCGACCTGCGGCTGTGGAGCATTCGGGTTCACAGCCGGCTGCTCCCCAGGGGCCGGGGGGTTGTTGGAGCGCGCCGCCGAGGCTTGCGGTTTGAGGTTCACCATGCCCGTGGGCTGGATGGGCGCACCAAAGTGCGCAGCGGACGGCAGACCGCCAAGAGTGACTACCGGGTGACGCACGACTTTGATGAGCGGGATGACCTCTCCTGCGAGCGGGCTGCTCGCCTCCAACTCGTCGGGCTTTGGGATCCGTACCCGCAGCATGGCCTGGGGCGGCTCTGCCTCGGGTGGAGCGCCAACCGCGGCGCGCAGGCTCTGTGCGTCGGTGATCGGCCTCAGCTGCTCGAAGCCGGACGCCAACGGGGGTGGCCGCGATTCCTGAACGCCGGGCAGAGGCGGCGATGGCTCGGTGCGAGTCGCTAGCACTTCCCCGCTGACGCCCGTTTGGAGCGGCCCATCCGTGGGTACTTCCCCAGAAGGTTGAGCGGCAGTGTCCACTTCGGAAGAGTCCAGTGGCGGCGGAGGCCGCAGCGCGGCACGATTGGATCTCAGACTCATCGCGTTCGTTTCGTCTGAGGCTTCCGTGGTCTCGAACCCCGGCCCGTTTTCGCTGCTGATGTGCGTAGGAGGCGGCTGAACGGCGGCATCCAGTGCCGTGAGCGGGGGCGTGCCCTGCGGCAGGGTCGAGGGCATCAGAGTGGCGGGCCTCGCCGCCGCAGTGTCAGCCACCACCACCTCGGGCGGATGTTCGTCGTCGGGTGCAGAGGCCGCCGGGGCTGCGGTTTCACTCCCCACCGGTGCAGGAGGCGCCGCCGGAACAACCCCTTCACTCCCCACGTTCAAAGCAGCGGGCAGCGGAACCAAGCGGTGTTCTCCTGGACCTCGCGGTGCGGCGCTGGCTGCTCCAACCCTCGCGATGGGCGTCGCCCGTGTGCGCGGATTGGCCGCCGGACGGAGTTCTTGGGGTGCGCTGCCGAGAGGAGCCGTGCTGCGTCGTCCAAACGCCGACGGGTGAAGCTCGTAGACAGGCTCGTGAATCGTCGCGGCTGTCTGCTTGGGTGCTTCGAACTCGGAGCTCGCCAGCTTGAAGCTGATCAACTCCTGATCCAGGAGGGTCTTGAGGTGCTGCTTCGCCAAGCGGTCGGGCAAGCGTGAATAGCGCACGATTTCGGAGATGCGCGTGTGCTGTCCGACGGCTTTGAGGAGCTCACGCTGAGCTTGGGACAAGCGTTGCAGATCGCCCGTCAGAGCCCGTGCTGACAAGCACAGCTCGGTGTCGTCTCCGAGTGCCCGCGGGTCCATAGTGGGCCAGTGTATGGTCGGTTTCCGCGCCGAGCAAAAGTGGAATCTCGCCCCTTTCGACGAATCCAGTGTCGAGTGCGTCGAACTCGCTCAGCTT
>JBNKZR010000564.1:0-4419 GCA_050301735.1 Polyangiaceae bacterium
CGACATCTACAGCTGGCTACTCGAACACGTTCACCCGTAGTCAGTCCGCGCGACGCGAGTTGGATTCCACCTCCAAGCGTGACGAACAAGGGAGCTGCGCGTGCGGGTGGGCGGCGCGGCCTCCTCTGGGCTTCGACTTGGCCGATTCGCTCAGCCGCCGCGCTGACACATCACGCGTCGGGTGACGTTCAGAACGATGAACGGCAGGCCTCCCCCGAGGCGGATGTCGTGACGGAAGAACCAGGCCCAGAGCACGATTGCGCTCGTCGCGCCCAACAGCACGAAAGACGAGCGACGCACCCAATGTGCATCGTCGCTGGGGCAGCCGATGTAGCCGCGAGGAGAAGTGAGGGTCGTCACCACCCCAACCAGAAGCGCTCCGAGGAACAACCCGAACGCTTGGGTTTGGCTGAGCCAAGCTGCCAGAGCAGCGACGGGCAGGTTGAAGGCGATCGCTCCCAGCCAAAGCCACAGCGCGGTGCCCAAGAGAATGGGATTGAGCACCTGCTTCTTGACCAGCACGATGGCGGTGACTGGGATCGTCAACAGCGCCGCCACGACGAAGCCCCACTTCGCCCGCTCCAGATCCACGGCACCTTGAAGAATGAATGGCAGTGCCAGGCTGATGACGGGCAAGAGCTGCAGCAGCTCTGCCCAGGGTCGCGGCTTGTTCGACGCCATGGAGGCGTACCTTAGAGCATACCCGCGCTCGGGTCTTCAAGCTGCTTCGGGGCCGCTTTCCGTGTTCGGACGGGCGCTCTGAAGAGCGCCTGGTGCTGGCTCCGCTAGCCTCGAGCCTGTACACTCCGACGCCATGGTTTGCATGCGATGGTCATCGGGCAGCACGGATCTCGCCACAGCCCCTGACTTCCGCTGGCTGGCGTTGTTGGGCCTGCTGATTTTCAGCGTGGGTTGTGAGAGCGAAGACGCCAAACAGTGTCGGGCCCAGTATCTCCAAGCTCACGCACTGGTGTCGGGGGTCGACACCGGCGATCTGGAAAGCGTCGAACAGGCGCTGGATTTGGTCAACCCGACCTTGGAGATATGTAAGCGCGCCTCTTTGGCGGAAGAGCAAGACCAATTGGTGTCCGTGAAGCGCAAGTTGGAGAGTCACCGAGACTACCTCCAGCACTCCCAGAGCCAAAAGAAGCTCAGCCCCGAAGAGGTGGAGAAGCTGGTCGCCAACGGCGACCCATCCTGCCCCAAAGGCAGCGCCTACATGTATCAGAAGAGCGACAAGAAGATCCGCTGCACTGGGCCTCAGATCGTGGACATGAATTGGAAGCAGGTGACCGACTACTTCACTCATCGCTCGTTCAAGTTGCACGAAGAGGGGGCCACCCTCAAAGCCGAATCCGGCTCGGTCTCGTACACGTACGAGTTTTCCAAGGCCAAAGACAGCAAGGCGGCCTCGTGTCTGGTGGTCTTTTCGACGCCAGGCATCGCTTGGCAAGAAACCGCTTCGCGATTGACGGGTGTCCGCCCCCAGCGCATCAAAGAAGGTGAGCCGATCAAGACAGCTGGTGGCAAGAAACCGCTGAAGGTGGAGGATGGCGGTATCCAAGCCATCGTCAAGATAGGTGACTGTGGCTGATTACTGTTCTGCTCATCGTTCTTGGTTTGTTCTCGCGGTCTGCGTTTGCGGTGCTTGTTCGGGGGCTTCGTCTCAGCTTGCTGCCAAGCCCGCGGGGAAGGACGCCGCTACCGCGAAAGCGAGCGAGTGGCCGTTGGCGCCCAAGTCGTTGACGAAACGTCAGCGAGCGAGTGAGCCAGCTGCCCTCGGGGCGACGGCCGCCGTGCTGACGGACGTCCTGAACGACGCCTTTGCCGTGCTCAGCAAGCAGCCCGCACCTGCCCACTACCTCGCGTATCAGGTCACCCAGCAGGAACAATGGGAGATCACCGCCAGTGACGGTGCCCTCGTGGACTCGGGCCACGATCGCTACCGTTTGCTCGACGTCGATCTGAGGGTTGGCTCGCTCGCCCGAGACGATACCCATCCTTTGCCGGGGGAAGGTAACGACTCGACGTATCGCGGAGGCACCCTCTTGCCGCTGCAGGGTGAGGGGCAGGCGTTCAAGGATGCGCTTTGGCTCGCGACGGATCAGGAGTACGAGGCGGCGCGGCAACGCTGGATGCGGGTCGAAGCCAACCAGGAGCTGGACCAGGAGACCGAAGAGAGCGCCCCCAGCTATTCCCCGGCGCCCAAGACGGTCGCGAGCATCGCACCGCCGCAGACACAGCTGGAGCCCAAAGAATGGGAGCGACGGCTGATCGCGCTTTCGGCGGTGGCTGAGCGCTATCCGACGCTGATGTCGTCGAGCGTGTCGCTGACGGTCGTCAATGAGGCGCGCGTGTTCGTCAACAGCGACGGCAGTCGCGTTCAGACGGGGGATCGGCGCGTGCGCGTTGCGATGCAAGTGGGCACCCTGTCGGAGGACGGCCTGCCCCTCAGTCGCTTCGACGCGGTGGACGTGCACTCGCTCGAAGCCGTCCCCGATGACGCGGCGCTGGCGGCGCGCTTCACTCAGCTCTTCGAAGACGTGCAGAATCTACTGAAGGCGCCGTTGATCGAGCCCTACGCCGGTCCGGCGATCCTCGACGGACGTGCGGCGGGCGTCTTCTTTCACGAGATATTCGGGCACCGCATCGAGGGGCATCGACAAGACGACGAGACCGAGGGCCAAACGTTCTCCTCCCTCGTCGGGCAGCAGATCATGGCGCCCTTTCTGGACATCTACGACGATCCCACGCTGTTCGAGCTCAACGACGTCGAACTGAACGGTCACTACTTCTTCGACGACGAGGGCGTCAGCGCCCAGCGCGCGCAGCTGGTGCACGGTGGGGTGTTGCGCGGGTTTCTGCAATCACGCGCACCGACGCGCTTGTTCCCGGAGTCGAACGGTCATGGGCGTCGCGAGGCGGGTTATGGCGTCGTCGCTCGCCAGGCGAATTTGGTTGTCGAGCCGCAACGTGTGGTGAGTCCCGAAACCCTCGAGCAAGCACTGCTCGCCGAGGTCGAGCGTCAGGGGCTGCCCTACGGTTTGCGCTTCAGCGAGATCACCGGCGGCTACACCCAAACCCAGCGCTACGAGACCCAAGCATTCAAAGTCATGCCCGTGATGGTCTACCGCGTTCACCCGGATGGCAGAGAAGAGCTCGTTCGTGGCGTCGATATCGAAGGCACGCCACTGACGGCATTGTCGAAGATTGTGCTGGCAGGTAACGACTTTCAAACCTTCAACGGCGTTTGCGGAGCCGAGTCCGGCTGGGTGCCGGTGAGCGCGACCAGTCCCAGCATTCTCGTTTCCCAGATCGAAGTGGCCCGGCAAGAGCAGACGAAGCTACGGCCGCCCTTGCTTCCACCGCCGGGAGCTCAGGTCCAGACGAAGGCGCCCTCGAACCCCGCTGCACCGAGCGGCACGGTGCCAGACGCGCTGGCGCCGAAAACGCCCACTCAGGAGGCCCCGTGAGCGAGCACTTCACGATGTTCACTCGTACCCCGTCGTTCTTTCGACGACTCGTTCGACGCTGCGCCACCGGCGGCTGTGCCATGCTCGGCGCTGCGGCGGTCAGCGCTGCGGGGCTGTCGTTGCTCAGCTCGGAGGCTGCCGCGGACACGATCCCGCTCGAACGACAGGTCGAGGTGCAGGTCCTGCAACGGGAGCTGGGGCGCACGATGAGCCAGCTGCGTTTGCCCAACCGCGAGCCGCCGTACTACGGCGCCTATTGGCTGGTCGACTACGACCAGAACTACGTTTCGGCATCGCTCGGGGACTTGGTGGAGCAAAACACTGACGCCGGCCGGCGCTTGCGAGTGGAGCTCCGAGTGGGTAGTCCCAAACTCGACAACTCCAACTTCGCGGGGGTCGAGGGCATGGCCATGCGCGTCACGGACGGTCTGATCCCGGTGCCATACGGCGCTACCGCGCTGGAAAGGACGCTGTGGGTGACCTCCGACAACGCCTACCGGCGCGCGGTGGAGTTGCTGGATCAGAAGCGCGCTCAGCGCTCGGCCCAGGTCGAGTTGGAGTCTCTGCCTGACGACTTCAGCACTCAAGGTCTGGTCGCGGTCGAGGGGCCCGAAGCATTGCCCTTGCCAGCGCCCGAGCGATTGGCGGAGCTGGCACGGCAGGCTTCCGCCGTCTTCAAAGAGTACTCCGCGGTGCACGAGAGCGCCGTCTCCATCGAGGCGCGTACCGTGGCGCGCACTCTGGTCAACAGTCGTGAGCTGACGAGTCGAGAGTCTCAACGCATCATCGAAGTCGTCATTCAGTGTCACACCCAGGCCTCGGATGGCATGCCCCTGTCTCATCAGCTGACGCTGTTCGACGAGTTGAGCCCCGAAGTTCTGAAAGCGGAGTCCCATCGCTTGGCGCGCGAACTTTCGGAGCTGCGAGACGCCGCGCTCGTGAGTGA
>JBNKZR010000565.1:0-4417 GCA_050301735.1 Polyangiaceae bacterium
GGCGTTCGCCGGATGCGGCAGACGCCGCCGAAAGCCTCTATCGCCACGCGGATGAGCAGCTCTATCGAGCCAAAGAAGGCGGACGCAACCGCGTTTGTGGCTGACCACTTCCGGCACGAGTCCGAGCAATCTTCGTCGTGATCTCCTTTCGCAACGTGGCCAAGTCGTTCGGCGAGAAGGTCGTCCTCAAGGGGGTCAGCTTCGACGTGCTCGATGGCGAGGTGTTCTTCATCGTCGGCGCGTCAGGGGTTGGCAAGAGCGTCCTGATCAAGCACCTGATCGGCCTGCTCCATCCCGACGCCGGCGAGATCCTCCTCGACGACGAAGACGTGTCCGGTTTGTCGGAGACGGAAATGTTTCGTGTCCGCAAGCGCTGCGCCATGGTGTTCCAGCACTCGACCCTCTTCGATTCGATGTCCTGCCTCGACAACGTCGCACTCCCGCTGAGGAAGCACTTCAAGATGAGCGTCGAGCAGGCCCACACTGCAGCACGAGAGCGCCTCTCCCAAGTGCACATGCTCGACTTTGCGGACCGCTTTCCCGCCGAGCTGGGCGATGGCTTGCGCAAGCGCGTCGCCATCGCTCGGGCCCTCACCCTCAACCCCCGCTACGTTCTCTTCGACGAGCCGACCACCAGCCTCGACCCGGTCAGCGCCCGACGTGTGGACACGTTGATCCGTGAGCTCAGCGACCGCCTGGGAGTGACCAGCGTGGTGGTCTCGCACGACCTCGCCTCGATTTTTGGAATCGCCGACCGCATCGCGATGCTCTACCAAGGCCACGTGCGGTTGCTAGGCAGTCCGGCGGAGTTTCGGCAGAGCCCAGACCCGATCGTCCAACAGTTCATCAACGGTCGCGCCGACGGCCCGATGCAGGTATAGAGCACGTACGCATGAGCCAGCAGCGCAGCATCGAAGTCAAAGTCGGGATCCTGATCCTGGTGGCCCTGGGATTGCTCGCCGCGTTCATCGTCGTGATGGGGGGATTGAACTTCGAGGCCACCTACCGGGTGAACGTCGACTTCCAGAATCCGGGCGGGCTCCAGGCTGGGGCGCCCGTGCGCTTGGCAGGCATGCGTGTGGGCCGAGTATCCGCCATCGAATTCCGTGGCAACGACCCGCAAGCCGTGAGCGGTGGTACGCTGATCCGCGTCGTAGCTGAACTGGAGAAGCAGTATCAGCCCTCCATCCACGAGAACTCACGCTGGTTCGTCTCGACTCAGGGAGTGCTCGGCGAGTTCTTCTTGGCGGTGGATCCAGGCTCGCCCGACCTGCCTCCCCTCGAGGATGGGGCCGTCGTCAGCGGCGTGAGCCCGCCCCGTCTCGACTTGCTCTTGAGCGAAGCCTACGAGTTGCTGCATCACGCCTACCTCGGCATCACGGAGAACGAAGACAAGCTACGGGAGACCTTCGACGGTCTGCACCAGACGTTGCGTGGCAGTGGCCACTTCTTCGAGCGCAACACCGACAAAATCGACAACGTCGTCGACAACGTCGAGGAGCTCTCACTGGGCGCCAAGGACACGCTGGATGCAGCCCGCAAGCGCTATGTCGACAATCCGAAGATCAGCCGCACCATCGACAACCTGGAGCAGGCATCGGCCGACGTGCGGGGCGACATGGGCCCGCTACTCAAAGAATCTCGGTCCTTGGTCGAGGACTTGTCCCGCATGTCCAGCGCTCTGGGCAGCGACGAACAGCTCGTGCGCTATCGCGAGATCACCAAAGACGCGAACGTGATGTTCGGCAAAGGCAGGACGGCTGCAGCCGACGCCAGTGACCTGCTGGCTCGGGTCAAGGCTGGCAAGGGCACCATCGGCGCCATGATGGCGGACGAAGCGCTCTACGACGACCTGCAGGAGTTCCTGCGGGACCTCAAGCACAACCCGTGGAAGCTGTTCTGGCGCGAGTGACGGCCCGTCGCCGTCAGCTCAATCGTCCAGCCTCAGCAGCACGTCGCCTTCTTCGACGGCCTGCCCTTCTTGCACCAGGATCTCGCTCACGGTGCCCCCGTCAGGAGCTTCGACGGGCATCTCCATCTTCATCGATTCGAGAATCGCGACAGTCTCCTCTTCCTCGACGCGTTGCCCGACGCTGACCTGGATTTTCCACACCGTTCCCGTGATGTGAGCGCACACTTCTACTGCCATCTTCTCACCCATCGTCGCCAAACTTGGCGCGTCCGAGCCCTGTCATCCCACACTCCCGGGCCCCGCCACAACTCCGTTGCGGCACGCAGCTACCCCTGAAACGTCGCGCTGGGAGCAACACCCACAACCCCCACCGATTGCTGCGTTTCCACGACGGGTACGAGGGCGGCGACACGGCTCGCACCCGCGTCCCGAAGGGGAGCGAAGCGACCACGATCCTTGGGTAAAAAGCACGCGCTTCGGCCCAAGGGCCTTGCACGGAAGGTGTCAATCTTCAAACTGGCTGAGATATAGTAGCGTGCTTGCTGGCAATGGGTTTGACGGGATATTTCGTCCACTGATATTCGCCCGGCGCACCGGGTGTTGCACTTCCCTCAGCAGTGCTTGCCGCTACAGTATCGACCCCACTCTACGACCGGATTTTAGGAGACCTTCCCCGCGATGGCTGACAACGAAGAGAGTTCCGTCCTGTTCTCGCTCAACGAGTTGATGAACATCGAAGAGGAACGCATCAAAGAGGAAGAGCAGGCCAAGGTTGCCCGTGAGCGCGCAGAGGCCGACGCTCGCGAAGCCGAGGCCAGGCGCCTGAGAGAAGAAGAAGAGCGCCGGCAGAGGGAAGAGCAAGAACGTCTGCGCGCCGAAGAGCAGCGTGCGAAGGAAGAAGAGGCTCGGTTGGCGGCGATCAAGCAGGCCGAGCTCGAGAAGGCAAAGGCAGAAGCCGAGAACCAGGCGCGCCTCGCCGCGATGAAGGAGCAGCAGGCTCACGAGGCGCAGCTGCTCAGGCTCAAGCAAGACCAAGGCAAGAAGAAACTCAAGATGGCGGTCGGCTCGGCCATCGCTCTGCTCGTGCTGGCGGTTGCTGGCGGCGGCTTCGCCATCATGCGTACCGCGGAAGAGCGGGAGCGCGAGCAGGCACTTCGCGCCGAGGCAGAAGAACGCGCCAAGAAGGAAGCCGAAGAGGCCGAACGCGAACGCAAGGAAGCGGCAGAGCGTCAGAATGAGTTGATGAGCGAGATCGCCAAGCTGAAAGCGGACTTCAGCAAGGCCACGTCCGCAGCCGAGCAAGAGGAGATCCAGAGGAAGCTGGACGCCAAACTCGATCAGCAGCGCGGGCGCACCGGCGGTGGTGGTGGCGCGGCTCGACCCAAACCCAAGCCCAAGCCCAAGCCCAAGCCCGCTTGCGATTGTCCGCCCGGCGATCCGCTGTGTTCCTGCTTCTGAGCCTGTCTCAGTTGGAATACTGCCCGGCGATGATTCGGAAGTCGCAGCTCCAGGAAGGTGCGCGATGAGCCCTCAGGAAAGCGGCGTTGCACGGTTGTGCTTCCCGCTCGACTATCCCACCCTGGCCGAGGCGGAAGCCACCGCGGAGCGGTTGGCGCCAATGATCGGGGTGTTCAAAGTGGGCTTGGAGCTCTTCGTGCGCGAGGGGCCGGAAGCGGTGCGGCGCATCCAGCGTTTTGGCCGCGAGGTGTTCCTCGATCTCAAGCTGCACGACATCCCCAATACGGTCGCCGCGGCCGTGGCTAGCGCCTGTGAGCTCGAGGTGGACTACTTGACGGTCCATGCCTCGGGCGGTCCCGCGATGCTCGAAGCTGCGGCAAGACGCGTGGAGGGTGCCCTCACTCTACTCGGGGTCACGGTCCTGACCTCTTTGGACGATCAAGAGCTGGCTCGCGTGGGCGTAGCCGACGGCGCGAAGCTGCAGGCTCAGAGGCTCGCCGCGGTCGCTCGCGACGCCGGGCTCCAGGGCCTCGTCTGCTCGATGAACGAAGTGGCTGAGCTGCGACGAGTGCTGGGCGCAGAGGCAACCTTGGTGACGCCTGGTATCAGACCCAGTGGCGCCGATGTGGGTGATCAGAAACGCGTCGGGACGCCGACGGCCGCCATCCATGCGGGTTCGACTCTGCTCGTCGTAGGACGTCCGATCCGCAACGCACCCGATCCCTGCCGGGCGGCTCGAGACATCGTACTCGAGATCGACGCGGCGCTGCGTGCAGGAGCGCCCGCGTGAAGAACGAAGGGCGGCTCGTGGTCGGGGTACAACCCGTCCGCGAGGCGTTGAAAGTGCATCGACAACGGGTGCACCACGTATACCTACTGCGTGATGCTGCGCGCCTCGCGGGCTTGAGTCGCCTGGCCAAAGATTCCGGCGTGCCCTCGACCGAGGTATCGCGCCAGGAGCTGGACCGATTGTGCAAAGGAGCCCAGCACCAGGGTGCGGCTGCCTTCGTACCGGAGCTCACACTTCAGCCTTGGCAGACTCTCCTG
>JBNKZR010000566.1:0-4412 GCA_050301735.1 Polyangiaceae bacterium
TTGCGATCCGAAGCGTCTGACGGCTCGACGCCGTCATCCGCCATTGCCATGCGCGTGTTCTCCTCGTTAGCCTTACCGCCACATGCCACCACCACCATCACGCAGCTCGCGGCGATGGCCGGCGCGCGACGCCATCCAGCCGCGCTGCAGTTCGCGGGGCTTCTCGACCAAGCTCCCATCGCCCATACGATAGCCGGTTTCAGACCCAACGCAGCCGCAGCGACGCACGACTCAGCGTGAAACCGTGTGAGAATGGGCCTCCCGCAACCCGCTGAGAGGATTATTCCAGGTCTTTGGTGGCTTCAGAAGCACCTCGCCGCGATCAGCGATGCGACCGGCGATCGACGCTTCACGTGTCGCTGCGCACGTCGCGATCGCCGACGGCCGACAGGAGAGAATGCGCAAGGCCTGGCTGCTCGGCTACCACGCCTTGCTCTGGGCGATATTCATGGTCGTCTGCTCACATGCTCTTGTGAGGTTGTGAAAATGCGAGCACCATGTTCCGACGACCGGGGGTTGAGAGGAGTGGGAGATGAGTAGTCAAGACCGCGCACGGGGAAATGACGCAGCTTCGGAGCAGAAAGGTGGCGCACCAGCAACCGAGCGGGGTGTAGCTACTGAGAAGCGTCCCTCACGGGTGACGCTGCGCCCGCGGGGTGGCGCGGCGCCAAGTGAGACGGCGCGTGAAGAGATGCAGCAAGTGGCGGAGGAGTTCCTCGCGGGCGGCGTCATGAAGACCAAAGCGGCGCGTGACTTGGAGGAGCAGCTCGCGGGCTGGGCACCTCAAGAGTTGGTGAACCGAGTGCGCGCCCGTCGTGAGGAAGTCGACAGCTCGCCAACTGGCGCAATTAGCACGCTTGCAGAGTCAGCTGACACGGCCTGGGGCGGAGGTGTCCGATGAAGGGCTCGAACAGACGCAAGCAGGAATGCTGCTCCGCGAGTTCCTCGGCGGCGAAACGAAAGCCGTGCTCAGCACCTTTCGAGGCAAATTTGGTTTGGGTCTGTCTGGAGGCGGCTTCCGAGCATCGCTGTATCACATCGGCGTGCTCGCTCGGCTTGCCGAAATCGGTGTCCTCAAGCACGTCGAAGTGCTGTCGTGTGTTTCCGGCGGCTCGATCGTCGGAGCCTACTACTACCTCGAAGTCCGCAAGCTGTTGCAGACGAAGACGGACGCAGAAATCAGCGACGAAGACTACGTCGAGATCGTTCAGCGAATGGAGGAGCACTTCCTGGCGGGCGTGCAGCGGAACATCCGCACGCGCGTCCTGGCCGAGCTCTCGACCAACCTCAAGATGATCTTCTCTCCCGGCTACTCCAGAACGGAGCGCGTCGGCGAGCTGTACGAGCGGGAGCTCTACGCCAAGATCCACGATCGCGCTGACGGATCCCCCGTCGTGACGGGTCCATTGTGGCTGCTAGATCCGATCGCACGGTTGTTTGGTTGGAGGCGCGACAAGCGGTTGCTCCAAGATCTGCGCGTATATCCAAAACTGAAAGAGGACGACTCAGGACAGCCTGTTCTCAAGCAGGACTTCAAACCCAGAAGAGACAATTGGCGCCGAGAGCACAAGGTACCGGTGCTGGTGCTCAACGCCTGCTCGCTCAACACGGGCCACACCTGGCAGTTCACGACCTCGTACATGGGCGAACCGCCACAACCGATCCAGGCCGCCATCGACGCGAACTACCGATTGAGGCGCTTCTACTACGAAAACAAGCCGCACAAGTCGCGCCCCGTCACGCTCGGGCAGGCCGTCGCCGCTTCGTCCTGTGTCCCCGGGCTGTTCGAGCCCGTCATCCTGGATGGGCTCTATCCCCACGACGACTCGCGGGAGATCAGCGTACGCCTGGTGGACGGCGGCGTGTGTGACAATCAGGGCGCTGGCAGCTTGCTGGAGCAGGACTGCAGGGTGATGTTGATCAGCGATGGCAGCGGCCAGATGGATGCCCAGGACGTCCCTTCGAAGGGCGTGCTTGGCGTGCCCCTTCGTTCCAACAGCATTCTTCAAGCGCGCTTGCGCGAGACTCAGTACGTCGACGCCGCGGCTCGTCGACGAGGTGGCTTGTTGCGCGGCTTCATGTTCGTACACTTGAAGCAGGAACTCACTTCGCGAGCACTCGCGTGGCGAGATTGCCCCCCGGACATGGAGTACTCGGATATCTACGATGCGAACTTCGATGCGCGCGCTCGCTCGAGCGAGATGACGAGCTATGACGTTCCACGGCAGACCGAAGCCAAGCTCGCTGGCGTGCGTACGGACCTCGACTCGTTCTCGCAAGCGGAGGCCTATGCGCTGATGTACAGCGGCTACCGAATGGCCGCCAACCAGTTTCGAGGCAAAAACATGGCCGTCGACGGTTTCATCGACGAACCGTCCGGTGAGTGGCGTTTCTGCAGCATCGAGCCAGCTTTGCAGAGCGGAGAACCAAACCGACGTCTCGACCGCTTGCTGACCGTCGCCGCCAGCTCGGCGTTCAAGATCTGGCGGCTCTCGCTCCCTCTGATCGTGTTGAAGTGGTCGCTGCTTGCAGCAGCGGTGTCTGGCGTGGCGTGGCTGTTCGTTGCGCGCTGGAATGAGCCATTGATCCCTGAATCAGTTCTGTCGTGGCTGCGCGACCAGCTCACTTTCCAGAGTGTCGCCGCGTGGGCTTTCTCCATGCTCGTTGCCACCGCAGTCGGAGCGCTGGTCAGCGCGCTGATCGGAAAGTCGCGCGGCAACGCGCTGCTCAAGGGGGTCCACTGGCGGGACACACTGCGCGACGTCGCCGTTGGCGTCGGTATGAGTCTCGCGGGATGGTTCGTCGCGCGGCTTCACCTGCACGTATTCGATCGCATGTACCTCCGCTACGGCAAGATCGATCGTTTCTCCAGGTAAGGGGCCGTGATAGGGGCGTTGCGGGCGGGGTGGTGAATGCCGCGGGAGCGCATGACTCCAGCATCCGGCTCCTCCGGGAGAGATCCCCCGGGCCACCCGACGTAACCGTTAGCAAATTTCAATCGACGTAACCGAACCGCCACGCCTGCGGTACAGCCGAAAACGATGGCGCGTCAGCCGTCGCAACCGAGGAGAACCACTGATGAATAAGTCCGTCCCGTCCTTCACCCTGACCGTCGCCGCCCTGTTTGCCGCTGGATGCGGTGGGCCGAGCGCCGCCGAAGACGCCTCGATGAAGGCCGCCGGCCAGATCAAGTGCATGGGCGTTCACGCCTGCAATGGGCAATCTCAGTGCGCGGTGCCGGGCGAGCACTACTGCGCGGGGCACAACGACTGCAAGGGCAAGGGTTGGATCAAGGCAACGCCCGCAGAGTGCCAGCAGAAGGGCGGGCACAAGTTGGTCGAGAGCTAATCGCTGCGCGGCGGCCGGTGGTCACATCCAGCACGGTGCTTGGAGCCGTCGACGGTCGACGTCTCGAGCCGCCGAGTCAGCTTTCCACAGAAACTCGAGTTTCAGCTGCGGGGGCTCCTCGGTGTCTGCCAAGCGCTACTGCACCAAGTCGAACGCCTCCTCCCCCGTCCCTGGCGCATCGTCCCTGGCACATCGTCCGGCACCCCATCGTCAGCGACGAGCGTCAATCCGCACCCCCAGCTCTCGCCGTTCGCCGGCGGGCAGCGGGCTTGCGTCGACGCTGGGCGTAGAGCGACGGCATGATCTCGTCAGCGTCGCCCTCGTCCCAGCGAACGTAGCGGATGCCTCGCCGCAGTTGGTCGTAGGTGCGAATCACCAGTGAGAAGGCGCGTCGTCGCATCTCACTCGCGTGTTGTCGCACCGTCGGCCCTCGTTCGTGACGCCCCACGGCCGTCAGCAATCGTTCGGCTATCACTTCTGCGTGCTCCAGCTCCGCGATGGATGACGCGCTTCGATTCTTGATCGCGGGCCAATTGTTCCGCAGCAACGTGCACAGCGCCGCGAGGTCGAAGGCGACGTTGCGGTATCCCCTGCGACGCCGCAATCGCCCGAGGCTGCCGGGCGCAAGCAGTCCGCGATGCTCCAGGGCTCGCGCGTCCGAGAGCAACGTTCGTCGCCACTCACACGCAGTCGCGTACCGTTCCTCGAGCGCACTCAGCGGCTCGTGTGCCGCGAGACAGATCGCGTGGCAATGGGCCAGCGCCCTCGAAGCGACGTCGAGGGTATCGAGCAGGCTCGTGTCGAAGCCCGGCAGTCGACTGAGCTCGCCCCGGAGCTCATCGAGTTTCGGCAGCAGACCTCGGATCCTCGTGTAGAGCTTCGGGACGTCCAAATTGACGCTCAGCAGCTCGTCGTTGCCAAGCGCCGCCATCGCCGGCCCCATGGCAGCCATCGCCGTTTCGAAGGGGGAGCTCGGGTCGCGGCTGTTGGCGAGGGCGTATGGATGGGTGGGAGCTGGCACGGGGGTCACCTGATCGCACGCGAGCAACAAAGCGCTTCGCGAG
>JBNKZR010000567.1:0-4381 GCA_050301735.1 Polyangiaceae bacterium
CCGCTGGCAAGACCACGAGCACTGACTCCACGCCCCCACCCTAGCAGCATTCCTGCGATTTGCTCCACATGGGTTCCGGAATGGCGGCGTTCTCGCAGCTGCACCGCTACCGCGATCCTTTGCGGCTACGGATCTTGCTGAGCATGCTCGGGGCGGTCGTCGCCTTGCTGGGCCATCTCGTCGGGCTGTGGGTACCTTCCCAATTGGCAACACCGAGTTGCCTTTCGGAGGTCCCATGCTCTGGTTCCACTTGGTCGCGTACTTCTTCGCGGGCGTCTTCTTTGCGAACTTCGTCCCCCACTACGTCTCGGGCGTGCTCGGTCGCGCGTTCCCAACCCCATTCGCCTCGCCCCCGTTCCGCGGGCTCTCGTCGTCGCGTGTGAACGTGTTGTACGGGCTATGCAATCTCGTCGTCACCTACGTGCTGCTTTCCCGCGTCGGAGACTTCGAGCTGCAGAGTGCCGTGCACGCTGGCACCTTCGGGCTCGGCCTCGGCGTATGGTCGCTGATGCTGGCGCGCTCACTGGCGCGTCTTCGAGGGGGACAAGGCTGAGTGCCTGCGCCGCCCTGCCGCTGCGCCGCCCTGCCGTACCGCTGCACAGCACGAACGGCGAATCAGAAGCCCCCACGACGCGCATGCACGCGTTGGTGGCGAAGCGCAGAACGTCCCGACGTCGAGTTCTGGCTCCCTCCGCCACGGCAGCTACCCGCGGAGTCCATCCAGCAAGGCAGAGCCTGCTCGTGCGGTGCACAGGGGGAGCGCGTGGGGGTGTTACCTAGACGCAGCATGTCGTTTGGTGTGGGTCCGGAGTTCAGTAGGTGCGAGTGGAGTACAGTGGGATGCCGTAGTCTTCGAGGAAGAATGAGCGAATTGTTGGACGAATGCGGTGGTCTCGCGCTCGTCTCGGTGTATATCAGGGACGCTACGAGTTCTTGAGGGACGAAAGGATAAGGGCTTGAAGACTTCAAATCGACCTCTCCGGCTTAGCGCCTCGCGGGGTGGCGCGGCCCTCGTTGCCGTGCTCATGATCGCGCTCGGTGGGGGTGAGGCGTTTGCTCAGGACACTGACACGCTTGACGCTGAACCGTCAGAAGATACCGAGCCGGCCGTGCTTGATGAAACGTCGCCCGCTGGCGACGCAGCACCCAGTGGCTCTCCTGCGAATGCGGCAGCAGGCGAAGCGGCAGAATCCGAGGGGACCGCGGCGGGGAGCGAAGTGACGAGCCCAACCCCCGACCCCACCCCGCGAGGGGACCAGATAGCGGCAGCAGAGACGCCAACCGAAGACAGCACGGCGGAGAGCGCTGGCGCGGAAGCATCATCGCTCGATGAGGAGTCGTTCAGCGACTTCAGCGATTTGGAGGCGGAGCTCAACGAAGAGTCGATGGCCGGCCCCAAGCTCGACATCTACGGGTTCGCCGACTTCACCTTTCAGCAATGGCTGGAGGGGGCGCCGACGGTCAAGCCGACGTTCGCGGTGGGTAACTTCAACGTCTATCTCGCTACCGACTTCGGATCGAACTGGCGTTCTTTGGCGGAGGTGCGCTTCTTGTATCTTCCCCATGGTAGTACGCCCCCGAATGACCTCACGGCGCAGCGTCTGGATGCCAGCGTTGGCGACTACGCAGATTTCCAAAGACCGATTCGTTGGGGCGGGATCGAGATTGAGCGTGTTTGGCTGGAATACGAGGCTGACCCACTGCTCGCCGTTCGCGGAGGTCAGTGGCTGAGCCCGTACGGTGTGTGGAACGTCGACCATGGCAGTCCGGTAATCATCGCAACGAACCGTCCCTACATCGTGGGCGAGGCATTGATTCCAGAGCGCCAGACAGGGCTTCAACTGTACGGCAGCGGCTACGTTGGGGAGGTCAAGCTCGGCTATCATCTCACCTTGTCGAACGGGCGCGGTCCGACCGACGCCTACGCTGATCTGGACGCGAACAAGGCCGTCGGTGGGCGCTTGTTCATGCACAGCAGCTCGTCTTTGGGTGAGCTCACGTTGGGGGCGTCAGCCTATTCAGGGCGCTACACGAATTCAGTGAGCACCTTTCAGATTGGCGCGGACGGTCCACTCTTCGGAGTCGACGTAACCGAGAAGTACGACGAGTTCGCGTATGCCGCTGACCTCAAGTGGCTGCTGGGCGGTCTGCACGTTCAGAGCGAAGTGGTCGCGCGGGAGGTAACGTACGACGATGACCTGCGCCCTGCTGATCAGTTCGGTCGCGGGGGGTTCGTTCCGGACTATCGCGTCTGGGGAGGGTACGTGTTGGTCGGCTACCGGACGCCCCTTTTCGGTCTGATGCCCTACGTCAACGCGGAGTACTACAACTCGGGACCGCTCGGTATCTGGGGGCGGATCCCGGCGTACTGGTTCGGTGTAAACATGCGACCCGTCCCATCGATCGTACTAAAGGCGCAGTACCTTTACGCGGACGGGACCGGAACTCCAGTCAGTGGCGACCTGGACCCGCTCAGCTTTTTCACCACCCAAGCGGCATGGAGTTTCTGATGAGACGGCAGAGACGACTTATCTTGACGGCAGGTCTGGGGCTAGCATCAGCACTCGTTGCAGGGTCTTCTGCAGGCATCCTGCGCGCTGCCGCGCCTGAGACGTTGGCGATCGTGGTCGCGAAGGGGAGCCGCATTCACGTCCTATCGCTACACGAGCTCCGACGCCTGTACCTCGGTGAACACGTCGAGGGGCCCAATGGCGAGCGCCTCATCCCGCTCAATCAGGCGAGAAATGCGCCGGAGCGTGCGATCTTCGACCGCAAGGTTCTCGGTATGGACCCGGATGAAGTCGGACGCTATTGGATCGATCGAAAGATCCGGGGGCAGTCAGGTCCGCCAAAAGCGATCTCCCCGGCCGAGCGCCTTCGGGCGGCCATCAAGCATGTCAACGGTACGCTCACGTACGTACGTGCGGGTGAAGTCGGCGACGGTATGAAGGTCGTCGCGATCGACGGAAAGACTCCAGGACAGTCCGGGTACCCTCTCCTCTACTGACATCCGGTCTCGGAGAGGGAGGGAACCCGCGCTGGAGCATCTCAGCCCCCGCAGCCGTTCTGCAGGCACGACGGAGGAATGCCCGGGATGGGTGCCTCGCAACAGGTAAACCCGTCGGGACAATCATCAGCAGCGATGTCGCAGGGCGCTGCTACGCAAACGTTGCCCGCGGCGCCAAACATCGACAGATCCTGGCAAGCGTAGCCAATGGGGCAGTCAGAACCGCCGAGCTCGCAACCTTCGATGAGGCAGGCCCCGGTCACGAACGCGTCGCAGAACGTGGCGCCGCCTTCAGCGCAGTCGTCGCTTGTCGAGCATGGCGCTCCTAGGTTATCGGGCGTCCCCTCCTCCATCGGCGCGTCGGCTGCAGTGCCCTCATCGTCACCTGGTGACGCGTCCGTCGCTTCGGCGTCGTCCATCGAGGCACCGTCACCTCCACTCTGTTCTGGCACCTCGGTTTCTGCCTCCCCCGCGGAGGCAGGCTCTTCGGGGATCTCCTCGCAACCGTCCGGTGTGGTTCTCAACCCCTCCTGGCAGACGCAGAGCTCGTCGGCCGACGAATACTCCTGCCCCTCTCCGCAGCGTTCGTCGGGGTTGTAGCAACTCGTCGCCAACAGGCACGCGAAGCCGAGCACGCAACGACTGTCCCTCGCCACACTGCGCGTCCAATTCCTCTGCATTGACACCAGCTGTATCCTCCCGTGATTCAGGTATGCGAAGGTGCGAGTTCATTCACGCTCTTCGCTCGTTCTCTAGTGTAGCCTCGTCGAGGGGGCGGAGTACAGCGAATGCTGACGCCACAACTTTCATTCCACTTGGAGAAGCAGATTGGTTGGTCGATAACCTCGAACAACGCGTTCACGCGGAGCGAACGCATCAGGCAGTGTGCGTGGCGTGTATCGGTGGCTATACTGGGAGCGTGCCCGGTGGCAGCACAGAAGCGAGTGGGAAGTCAGCTTGTGTGCCGGTGGGTGCGGGGTAGGACCAGGTGCTCAACCGACTCTCCATACGATCCAAACTGACGTTGCTCGCGGGTGCACCAGTGCTTGGGGTGCTCGTCTTGGCGTCGCTTTTGTGGATGCACGCTCGACGGGGGGAACAGTCCGCGGAAGCTCTCGGCTCCGTCGAGGACTTGGCGGAGTTGTCTGTCGGCTTGGCGAGTCTGGCGCAGGAGCTGCAAACGGAGCGTGCACTCGGAGCCCTCGTGTTGGGCTACGGGGGCAAGGCGCAGCTCGACGATCCATTGAGCGCCGACGCGCCGATGCGTGCCAAGACGTTGGCACAAGAGCGCAAGGCTGAACTGATGCAGCAGCGACGCGCGACCGATTCGGCGCGGAAGAGGCTGCGGGAGTTCCTCCAAGGAAGGAAGCTGGG
>JBNKZR010000568.1:0-4371 GCA_050301735.1 Polyangiaceae bacterium
CCTCGGGGCATTCTTGCTCGCCGAGTTGCGGCGTGGTTCCGGTGTCGTTGCCGTCGGAGTCGACGCACCTCGGGCTCACCAAACGACTGATGAGGTCCGGCAGCGTGAGCGCCAGCGCCTCCTGCTTGTCGGCCATCGACATCGAGTTGTCGACGACGAACAGGAGATCGACCTTCGTCGGGGGCGCGCCCGGTAGTGACTCGCCGCCCCCAGCTTCGCCGGAGGCGGGGGGCTCATCCGTGGCCTCATCCAGACCGGAACTCCCTGCGTCGGTGGCGTCGCCTTCGTCTGTCTCGCCAGAAGGTCCGCCATCGGGGGCATCAGTCTCGGATTCGAAGGGCGTGTCTTTCTCGCCACACAAGCCT
Organism: Polyangiaceae bacterium; assembly: GCA_050301735.1. Classification (GTDB taxonomy): domain Bacteria; phylum Myxococcota_A; class Polyangia; order Polyangiales; family Polyangiaceae; genus SZUA-265. Next base: position 366 of record JBNKZR010000568.1, read on the forward strand.
TTCGTCGGAACGTCCGGGCACTGAAGCTGACTCGCCGGCGTGCAGTCGGCCTGCTTGCTGATCGCCGAGCAGTCCGAATCCAGCTCGCAAACCACCGTGCACACGCCGCACAGGCAACTTCCCTCGTTGCAATCGGAGTCTTCACCACAGCGCGAGAGCCAATTCGTTTCACTACCGGCGCCCCCGCCTTCGGTGCTCGCACCACACGCGGAACAGAGCCAAGCGAACGACACCACCACCAGCAAAGCGAGTCGCCAAGCAGGGCTCGCTGAAGTGGACCGCCTTGTGCGGCTGAGCAACGCGACGGTCGTTGCTGGTGATGATGGGTTTTCTCCTGCCGGTTTCATGCTTCCCTCGTTCCTTCCCTTGCTGGCCTCTTGCTCGGCTCTGTTCCGTTTCAACTGCTGCTTCCTCGTCGTTGTCGTCTCGGTCTTCATGCTGTTCACTCGTCGCGAGGGGGCTCCTCGACCTCCGGCGCCAGGTGCGTCTGACCGACGTAACAGATGACGCGGGTCATCCGTTCGCGTGGCACGTTCTGGCTCTGGTTGTAGGCGTCGAGCCGTTCCCGCAGGTCCACCGCGGCATGTCGCATGCGCTGAAGCGAGCCCAGGACTTCGTCGCGCATCGGATGCCCCTCCCAAACCCAGTAGTTGTAGGTACTGCCCCCGACGTGCTCAGCGTCGTTCATCGACTCCTTGCCGAGACGTAGCTTGGTTCCTATGGCTGTCACGATCGCCTGGAAGTGGTCGAAGACGGCCGCTTCCCAGCCATTGGTGGCACCGCGGGGGATGATGCAGCCGTCGCAGGTGTACTCCCGGCGTCCGGCGTTTTCAGTGCGGGTCACCTTGCCTTCGTCGACCAACCGATCGAGCGCCGTTTCGAGCTCCGGCGTTTCGGCGGGGACGAGCTCTGCGATCTGCGTGGCCGTCGCCGGTCCCAGACGGTTGATCGCGACCCACACCAGATTGGCCAGTCCTTCCCCGCCGTCGTCACGTCCAGGCAAACGCACCTCTTCCGCCGAAGCGGCGCGAAATGTGGTTCGACCGCCCCGACCGGTGCGGAACACCACACCACTGTCGACGAGGTCTTGCAGCACCCCGCGCACGGTCAGATGGTCGTCATTTCTGAAGCGGAGAAGCACGTCCGTCTGCAAGACCGTGCCCCGCTCCTGAACGTATTCGAGCACGGCTTCCCACAGAGAACGTCCGCCGTAGGTGCTGCTCTCTTCCAAGCGGCGCACCCGGTCGTGGTACGTGCGGAGCGCCATGCCAAACATGTCGGCGATGACCTTGTTGCCGACCCCTTGGTCCTTCAGTTCACGTACCAGACTAACGAACACCTGGTTCGCCGTGTGGGCCAGGGAGGGGCGGCCGCCCCCGGCGGTGGCCAGTTGAGCGATCAACACCGTCGTCTGCCGCACGATGGAGTCGATCAGGAGGTTGACGTTCATGAGTGGCGTTATGTGCCGAGCGTCGGGTAGCTCCCAAGTGCGGAAACGTGCACGGGAATAATCGTTGCAATCTCAGTGGCTTGGGCGCCCGCTTGTCGAGCTTGCAGGGGCCGGGCAAGAGGGGCGCACCGCGGTGGCATCGTATCGGCGGTGTGACAGAAGCTGCTACACTCTGCCGGTGGCCACGCCGCTCTCACATCGACTGCGTGCGGTGAGCCAGCCGAGCTTGCGGTTGGCTTGGTTCTCCAAGTGGGTCTCGGAGGTCCCGCTCGATGAAGCCGTCCGCCACCTGGAGGAACTCTTGGAGGACACCGAGAGCTTCGGAGAGCGAGGGACGGAGAGTCTGGTGACGGTCGTGGCTTGGGTTTCCGGCGCGGTCGCACCGCAACGACTCCACGCCTTGGCCAGGGCGGGGCGTGGTCGTGCAGCGTTTCGGTTGGGCCGCCTCTTGAGTCACGCTGAAGAGTGTCCGTTGGAAGTCGACGCCGACATCAGCGGCGCGATCCCCACCTACCGCAAGGAGAGGATGTTGACGTTGGGTGAGCGCAAGAGCTTGGCGCGCCGACCCAATCGCCAAGACATCCAACTGTTGCTGCGGGATCCGCATCCGGCGGTGATCAAACAGCTGCTGAACAATCCCCAACTCACGGAGCCGGATCTGTTGCGTCTGGTAACTCTGAGGCCGCCCCATCCGATCAGCCTGTGCCATCTGTTCCGCAACGTCCGTTGGTTGACGGCGCCTCGCGTGCGCACCGGGTTGCTCCAGAACCCGGGTCTTCCTCTATGGCAGACGATCCCGGTGTTGTCCCTGTGCACGCGGCCGGAGCTGTTGCGCGTGTGCAAGGCGCGCAACGTGCCATGCGAGTTGATCGACGCGGCTCGAACGCGGCTACTTCGTCACCCGCCGGTGCGCGAAGGCTCCAAGAGCTACACGGTGCACTGAGTCGTGCGCACCGAGCAGCGTCTGAGCCGAGCGGCGTCCACTGAGCGCACTGAGCGGCGTCCACTGAGCGGCACTGAACCGTGCTTCAGCGGGTACCGTCCACCCGGTAGCGAGCCAAATCGAGGTGCAAATGGTCGTGATGCAGGCGATCGAAATAGGGCGTGAGAACGACGGAGAAGATGTTTTCGTCGTACAGGCGACGCGCGAGTTCGCGCAGGAACTTGGCTTCGTTCGATGCCGCCGGGCGGTCGAGGGGGCCGAAGTGCCGCTCGACGCTGACGGTCTTCCAATTCTCCAGCTGGAAGGACTTGACGTCGATGGCGTTGGCGTAGCTGTGTTCACTCACCATGTTGGCAAAGCGCGTCATCTTGCGGCAACTGTACGTGCCCATCTGCGTGACTTTGCGGATCTTGGACCCTAGGTGCTGCTCTGCCAACTCCTGAGCGATTTGTTCGAAACGGCCCAGGGCCAGAGCCATGCGACAAGTCAACGTCGGCCGAGCATTGAAGCGAAGCCCCTCGGGACCCCGCGCGTAGACAACGACCTGCTCTGCTCCGCAGGTAAACACATCGCCTAGCTTCTGCTTGAGAGGAAGCTCGGCCTGGCGAAACTCGATGCCGAGTTCGTGCAGCCTCGATTCACAATCGCTGAGTGGTGTCGGCGGCGCGACGACGCCGTCGTTGTCGGGGTCGATGTCCGCCTGCTCGGTGGCTGGCCGTGGCGGAGGCGGCGCGGGTGGGGGCGGTGGCGCGGTGACTGCGGGCACCTCGGGGGACTTTGGGGTAGCCAGCACGGGGCTCTGCACGGCTGCGCCGATCGGCGCCTCTCCCGACACGGTCTGCGTTCGGTCGTTGCCGACCGGATGAGCGCACGCGGCCAAGAGTGCGCCCGCCACAGCGAAAATCCAATGTCCTGCCGGGGCTTTGCTTGGTGTTCCTGCGGCCCCGCTCACCCATGAAGCGTAGCGCAGTGCGCAGCTTTTGCTCCCTGATTGCGACCTGAGTGCGTCCGACTGGACCATTTGCCCCGGACGAGGGCGAATCGCACGAAAAGCTTCCCGACTTGTCGGACAGCTGTGGCGGGCGGGCGCGGCTGACGGGGGCGCATCGATGGGTCGATCCCGAGGCGTCTCAGAAACATACGCGGGAAGCTCACTTTGGTCTGTGAATGGTGATCAGGCGGGCGTCCGGATGGCTCGGCGTTCACCTCAGTCCATTGCTCGGATTGCTGGCATTCATTTTTCTGGAGTCACTTGATCGGTAGGATTCGGCGTTGAGGCGGGCGAGTGGGCGAAGCGCTCGCGCGGTAATAGAGTAGCGGTCGAGATGAAACACGGTTGCTCAGTCGAACTCAGGTCCTCGCAGCGGACGACGTTGCTCTGCTCCCTCACGTGCGTAGCCGCCATCGCCTGCGGAAGTGAGCCGACCGACCGCGGGCAAGCTGGTGTCGGGGTACCTACTGGTACACCGTCGGGAAGCGCTGCGGGTGCTACGAGCTCGAGCGCTGCGGGCGCCTCCAGCGGCGTGTCCGGTATGGGCAGCGGCGGCCTCGCGGAGGGAGCGACGCCTGGTGCCGAGGTTTCGTCGCCTCCCGGGACGCAGCCTGCCGCACAA
>JBNKZR010000569.1:0-4358 GCA_050301735.1 Polyangiaceae bacterium
CGATGCTCTCAGCCCCTTCTGCATCGCCACTGTCGCCGCTCGCAGGCGACTCTGCGCCTGAAGCCGTGTCGTCATCCTGCGACGTGTCCGCGTGCGTGTTCCCGGTTTGGCTCGTATCTGGCTCGCTGGCGGCGGAAGAGCAGCCGACCAGCAAGGCGCTCAGGGCCAGGAGGCGATGGGGTGACTTCATGCCCCCGAGTGTACGACGCCTCCGAGTGCACGGCCACGATGTCTTCGACGACAGCGGTGAGGGCGATCTCGGCGGGTGGCCATCGATTCGCTTTCGGCTCCGAGTTGGGACTCGGTGCGGGGACGGGGGCGAACGTCGACATCACCCGAGCAGCGCTGCAGCTGAACGGGGGAATGGTCACGGTGAAACATTGGCGTCACTGCTGATCTCCTACTGAAACCATGTTCGCCCTGCCGCCATTCGTGCCGAGTGGATTGAGTGCGGGAGCGGGTGTTTCGGGGCTGATCGTAGCCCGAGACTGATTGAACGCGGCTTCGGCGTGACGGTGCTGGGGAGGCGGACAAACGACGACGCCCCCGATGCCGCTGAGAGGCACCGAGGGCGTGATGTCGATGTCAACGCGAGACCAGACTCAGTCTTCGCACTGACACTTGATGCCCGTCAGGACTGCGTCGACCAGGTTCGAGCTGTCCGAGCTCAGGGTCACGACGCTGCCATCGACCCCCAAGCTGGTTTGCACGCCGGCATAGTAACCCGTGACGGCTGCCGTCGTCGCGAACACGACGTTGGCGCCCAGGTCGTTGACGGCCGAGCCGACCTGCGAGTACGAGGGATAGTCCTCGTATTCGCTCATGATGGCATCGCCGTTGTTCGGACCTTCGGGACAGCTGGCAAGCCCGCAGTCACCCGCGACGTGGTTCTGCGCGTCGGTGAGCAAGATGATGAACTTCTCCGTGTCGGGCCCCAGGTGAAGTAGCCGTCGTTGGCCGTGTGCAAGATGCCTGTCATCTGCGACTCGGAGTAGTCGTAACCGTTGCCCAGAACGAGCCCATCGACGGCGGACTGCAGTGTCGATAGATCGCTACTCAAGTCCGAAACAGGCTGGTAGGAGTAGTCGCTGGCGACGCCGAACGGCGCGAATGGCTTGTCGATGAAAGACGCGACGCCGAAGTTGGCCTCCGCGACACAGTCGTTGACTGCTTCGTACAAGGGCGCCACCAACGTGCGCACGTTGTCGATGTCGTCGCCGAACGAGCCCGAGAGATCCTGCAGCAGCACGATGTCCATCTTGGTGTTGGGATCCACGCACGGACAAATCGGGTCCTCACCGTCACAATCGTTGTCGACTCCGTCTTCACAGACTTCTTCTGCTCCAGGATTGACGTTTTCGTCCTCGTCGTTGCAATCGCCACCGTCGTCGACGTAGCCGGTCGTGTCTTCACCCGAGCAGAACTCTGCTTCCTCGAAGCCGTAGCCGTCGCCGTCTTCGTCGAGATACATGGTGATGACGTCGATGTAAGCGAAGGCGTTGAGCTCGGCGTGAGACTCGCTTGCGTAGCCCTCTGCCTCGAGCCAGTCCTCGATGCGCATCGACTCTCCTTCACTCACCAACTGGTCGTACACGGAAACGTTGAAGTTCACTTGACCCGACTCCGAGCAGACGATCGTCCAGCACTGCTCGCCGTCGTCGGGATCGCCGGCTTCCACCGTGCACGGCGCGTCTTCCTCGAGCGTGAGCTCGAACTCGAGAGAGTCCCCATCCGGATCCGACGCTGCGGCGCAGATCTCGCCTTCCGAACCACAGAAGAACTTGGAATCCGTGAACCAGACGTCGTCGAGGCTCGGCTCACGATTGAGCGCGGAGACGGCGTCGAGAGCGCCGGGATCGGTGCCCCGACACTGGTTGATCATGAAGATTTCGGTCGTCTCCCCCTCCAATACTTCCACCCCCGTCTTGATCGCGGCGAAACACTCGGTGCTGGCTTCACCATCGGAGTTGAGTGGCGTCGTGGTGATGTTGTAGCAGCCCGCGTCGACCACCTGGAACAGGTCGGAGAACGAGTGTTCCGAGTCCGCCTCCAGTGGCGTGTCTGCGAACTCGGTCAGTTCACCGGGGATCACCTGATCTTCCAGTTCACGTACGACGACGATCGAGCTGCCGATCGGTGCCCCTCCGTCGCAATCGACCTTCTGTAGGTCGTATTCCATCCCCGTCACGTCTTCGCCATTCACGATCAACGCTTGGGCGGCCACTCTAGTTGCGGCAGCGTTGCCGTTCTCGTCGTTGCTGGCGCTGCAGCTCGTTGCAAGTCCGGCGATGGCCAGGCTTGCTAGGATACACTTGAACATAGTTCGGTCCTTTCGCTTCTCGGGGTTAACGACCCCGATCGCGTTCAGGCTACGGATGCGTGCCGTGTCGAACAAGACTGATTGTTTCCTACGTGTATACATAAATATCGGTATGGGAGTTTCTTCTGGTCATTGGTCACATCTGGCGGCGAATCGTGAAAAAGCTGCCGGGGTGTTGGTGGAAGGCGATCGCTTTGCCGGTGTTTCATTCGGTTCCCGGGTCGAGGCGGGGCGCTTTGTTGCTGCGTCTGGGCTGGTGTTGACGCGATGCGTGACCAGCCGCGGTGTGGGGCGGGTTGCGGAGGAACGTCGTGAAGCTGGAGCGGCCTCTGTGGCCGAAATTGTCACAAACGTTGCGGTGTTTAGTTGTGACGCGGGGCGGTCGCGAGCGCACCCGATGCGCGACGCCGCGCGGGTGCCGCCCGCGCCGGATGTGGTGCTGCAGACGCTGTGTCTAGCGGGGTGAGCGGCCCGCCTTGGGCAGCGCGCTGGAGGCGGAGAGTGTCAGCGAAAGCTGCAGTTTTCGGGCGTGCGACGGCCGCCCGAGGGTGCACAGATTGCGCACGGCGTACTCGGTACGCCTAGCTGATCCGAGTCACCAGCGATGAGGAATACTTGATAGATGCTCCCACGGTCTTCGAGGTCGACGGAGGTGTCGCTCCAGGACTGACTGGCGGGCAGTTCGATCACAGGCTGTCCGTTTCTGAACACACGCGCACTGACTTCACCCAGCGGGGTGGCGCCGTCCAAACGTGTCGTGGGGAGCACCCAGCTCAAAGCCACTGAGCCATCGGGCTGATAGGTGCACGTCATGTCGATGACCGCGGCGGGTGCCAGCCCGGCCATCGTCGAGCTCGCAACCACGTCGACGCTGGCCGCGGACCTTGCGATGCCCGCCGGGGCAAGCGTGCTCAGGGTGAACGGAGGGTACGATAGCGCATAGCCCCGCGTATGGAGAGTGAGGCCGGGTTGCGCTCCGCTCGGGACTTCGACGGCGAAGCCGGTGGCTGGAGCGCCAGCGATGGCGCTGATGGACTCTTGGTAGTCCTGGTCGAGGTTGGCGACGACGGAAACGCCCCCGAAGTCGATGACGGGAGGCAGGGTCGTGCTGCGGCGTGCCGAGTTCCACTCGTAGTCCGTCTGCCAAGCGACGGTCAGTCGTCGTCCACGCAGGCCGATCACGTCGCCTGGCGCGGCCGTGTCGATATCTCGGAACAGTCCTGTCGTTTCGTTGGCGACGTACTCGATGTACGGAGGGGGATCGAGGATGTTCGCTTCATCCTCGATCACAGCGTCTGCGATCAGCTGAGACAGCGGTGTCCCGGGAGGGTATGAGTAGGCGATCGCGATCGCCGCGCGGGCGATGTCCGAGTACGCATCGTCTGGCTCGGGCACGCAGAGCGGGTCCTCCCACTGACCGTAGGTGTGATACATGCCGAACGCGTGTCCGAGTTCGTGGACTACCACCCACTCGTCCACGGGGGAGCCCAGGCGTAGCCGGCCGCCACTGATGGCACAGCCGTCGTTGATCGAACCTTCGGCGCAGAAGCTGCCGCCGCCACTGCCCGCGCCGCAACCAATGAACACCGTCAACTGGTCAGTAGGTAGTTCCGCGTCGGTCCCGCACTCTGGCCCCGTGTAGCAGTCATCAGCGAGAAACTCCGGCGTGTAGTTGCCCGCGCTCAGATCGGGCACGGTTCGCTCGATGATGTCACGCACGGACTGCCATTGCTCGTCGTCACCCCCACGGCGGTCGAAGCAGATCCTGGGATTGCTTTCGTAGCGCGAGAGGCCCTTGGTGCGGATGCCTTCTGCGGTCAGCTCCTTCCAGGCGCCGAGCTCGTCGGCTTCGTGCGCGCGTAGGATCGCTTCGAGCAGATAGGTGATCGTCGTCTTGCCGTTGGTGCCGGTCACACCGATCACCGGCATGTCGCATGTCGGATCGCCGTAGAAAGCCTGGGCGGCATGCGCCATCGCCTGACGGGCATTCTGGACCTTGACACCGCAGACGCCGGTCGGTAGAGCGGCCGCCCTCTCG
>JBNKZR010000570.1:0-4354 GCA_050301735.1 Polyangiaceae bacterium
GCTGGGGCTCGGGGCCGGTGACTCAAAAGACGACATACTCGGCCAGGAGCGAGAAGCCGGGGCCAAAGCCACCGATGGTGACCCCGCAGACGCAAGCTCCCGCGACGCTGCAGCGCCCGACGACGGCTTCATCCGGCTGCACGAACTTGCCGATGAAGACCCGGACCCGGCTCGTGTCGAGGTTTCCCTCACCGCAATCGAATCGTCCATCGAAGTGATCGACGGACGACCCCACATGCAGCAAACGTACGACGGCATGATCCCCGGCCCGCTGATCCGGGCCAAGCTCGGCGATGTGCTTCAGGTGAACTTCCGAAACGAACTGTCGACAGGCACGACGATCCATTGGCACGGCATGCGTGTACCCAACGGGATGGACGGCGTACCCGGCGTCACGCAAGAGGTGGTCGAGGCGGGTGACGAGTTTGTGTACGAGTACCCCCTGCTGGACGCATCGACCTTCTGGTACCACCCCCACTTTCAGACCCTCGAACAAGTCGGCGCTGGACTGTACGGCGCGGTACTCGTCGAAGACCCTGACGAGGAGGACTTCCTCGGTGAGCGGACCGTAATGGCCATCTCCGACATCAGTCTGTTCGAGGATGGGTCCATTCAGAACCATCCGGAAACGGACGAGACTACCCTGTTCGGTCGCGAAGGCGCGACTCTACTGCTCAATGGTCACCCCGACCAGGTCATGCGCGTGGTCAGCGGAACGCGCCTGCGCTGGCACGTCCTGAACATGGCACGCTCGCGATACCTCGAGCTGCAACTCGAAGGGCACGAGATCACCCGCATCGGCAGTGATGGCGGCCGTATCGAGTACCCAATCTTCGAAGACACGACTTCAATCGCACCAGGCGAACGCGTCGACATCATCGTCGAACCCCGAGGCAAGGTAGGTACGCACGTCAACCTGGTCACGCTCCCCGTCAATCGCGGCCCGGAAGCGACCACGGCGATCGGCCCGGAGCTCCTACTGCGCATCGAGTTCGTGGAGGGCGAAGCACCCGAGCTGCCGCCGCTCGAGAACTTGGAGCGAGATCTGGACCTCTTCGACTTCGAAGACGCCGAGGAGGTTCCCATCGCACTCACGACGGACACCGTCGACGGCAAGTTGGTGATGGGGATCAACGGCGTGCCCTACTCCGCTGACGGCCTCCCCGTGCGCGTCTTAGCCGGACAGCCGCAGATTTGGGTCGTCACCAACGAAACGGCGCACGCGCATCCGTTCCACATGCACGGCTTCCAATTCCAGGTACTCGAAGACGACGACACTTTCAGCTCGCCGCTGAGCTACAAAGACACCATCAACGTGCCTCCGCGAGAGCGGCTGCGACTCGTGCCGCGTTTCGAGGAAGAGCGCCTCGGCAAGTGGATGTTCCACTGCCATATCTTGGATCACGCCGAGTCCGGCATGATGGGTGTGCTGCACTTCGCGGACGACCCCGATGACTTCGCGCCCATCCCGGAAGAGCCCGACGCGGGCCCGCCGGATGCGGGCCCTCCCGAAGTTCCCACTGGAGACGTCGCCGAGCTCCTGGCTGCTCTCCTCGAATCCGAAGAATACCGACAATCCCCTTGGGTGGCGGAGACCAGCCGTCCGCGTGGGCCGACGAGCATCGTTTCTCCCCACGGAGATGTCCGAGTCTTTGCCAACGACGTGTTGCTGAAGTCGATCGCCAAAGGCAACGGTGTGCGCCCCGCAGACGGCGGGCTGGAGTTCAGCATCCAGGCCCCCGTGCACGACCCGGGGAGTATCGCGGTCAAGGAGTTCTACGAAGACGGTGAGCTGCTCGGCAAGGCAGCTCTGATGAAGCTGCCCGGCTCCAACTTCGACGCGGCCTACTACTGCACGGGGCCTCTCGAGCGTTGTGGTGTGGAGAAAACGCCACCGGTGTACGGCGAAGGCATCCGCGTTGGCTGCGGCGCATGCCACGCTGGCTTCGTCTACACCGTCAACTACGATCAGTGATCGCCGGCACTCACAAGGACAAGACGAACTGAGCATCCACGGTGTGCCCTTCGGTCCAGGGCAACGGATCATCACCGGCGAGTTGATCGTAGCCATAGCGTGCTTGGACCTTCAGCGCCGCCTCGAGCAGGTAGTGCGATAGAGCCAACTCGTAGCGGCGCAGCCCATCGGCACCTGTCACATCCGTGTCCGCAGCCAACAAGCTGAAGCGTCCCGCAGCCTGCAGCGTACCAGGCACGATGAAGTAGCCGAGCTGGGCGAACGCACCGGCTCGCACCACGGCGTCACCACCGTCGGGCTCGATCCGATCGAGGTAGGCTTCCGCAAAGGCACCCAAGCGACCCGCTCTTACGCCGATGTCGATCCCACCTGCCAAGCGAGCTTCATTCGGACCGGGTTGCGTCACCAACGCTCCCGACATCGGATCGGCAACGGTAGTCTCCGTAGTACGCTTGTCGTAGGAGCCATTGATTCCGATGGCGAAACGCGCAGGTCCCTCCACGCGGGCACCGTCCTCCGAATAGTCGAGCGCTCCCAAAGGAGCCAGGCCGAGGCGCGCGACCACCAAAGGCCACTTGTCTCGCGCCTCGGCGTAAGCACCCGCCCGAGCTTCGAGCACACCGTCGAGGAATCTCCCTTCCAGCGTGACTCCGGTGTCACGCCCAGGGCGAAAGGTGTCGCTGACGATCGAGCGGTCCGGTAGCATCAAGACGTTGAGGCCATCGATCCACTGTCGACCGAACGGCACCCGGATACGACCGAATCGAAGCAGCCAGGAGTCCGCAAGCTCGTAGTCTAGCTCGAGATCGAGCAGTCGCGGCTCACCGGCGAACTCGCTCTGGAAGAAGTACGTGAGCTTGGACCCGAGTAGACGTCCACGCAACATGATACGCGCCAAGCGCATGGCAGCACCGATGCTTGCGTCACCATCCGCGGGGATGTCGACTCCGGTGCGGGCGGAGAACAGGCCGCCAATCCGAAGCGACTGCGTTCCGTCTTCACTTTCGAGCTCAAAGCCTTGCCGCAAATCCGCGTGCACGACGTGAGGCCCCGCAGCCTCCCCTGCCTCGGAGCTTGCGGCCGCGCCTGATGCGTCGGCTGCAGCGATTGAGGGAATGGAGTCAGCGCCGGCGGCAGTCTGCGCCGCTGCACCCGTGGCGACACCCGGCGTCGCCCGCTCCGGCGCCGATGACGACACCGCCGTTTCAGCGTTGGGACCCGCCGAGTCCGCAGTCGGACTGGCGGATGCCGCGCGCGGACTAGCCGGCTCCGTACTGGAAGTCGCGTTCGCTGCAGCGCCAGGAACGGCGGCGCCTTCGGCCGCCGCTGGCTCGGACACCGCAGGGGACGCAGGAGCTGGTGCTGACTCAGGATCCGCCTGAGCGAGGGTGGATAGGAGCAGGATGGGTAGGGGAAGAATGAAGCGCATTGGAAGAATCATCGACTGAACTTGGATGCGTCGCAGTGCCCCCCAATGCTGCGACGAACTGGCCCGGGCTAACCCCGAGAAAGACGAGTAGCGCGACCACCATCGTTAACACATAACCCTCACGCCGAGTTAGGTCGCGCTCACCGAAATGACGTGAAGTCCCAGTAAAGAGCACGAAAAAGTTCCGCATGACGGTCAAGCCATTGAAGGCCGTCGCGATGATCAACGCGAACGCGTAGACAGGAAACTGATCCACTGAACCCTGAACCAACAAGTCTTCGGCGATGAAACCCAACGTTCCGGGCAGACCCACGCTGGCCAGCCCCATCACCAAGAACGCAGCCGCAAGGCGAGGCACACGTTCGAACGAACCGTTGGGCCGCTCCAATGAGAGGGTGCCGCGGCGAGCTTCCAGGGCAGCCAACGCCATCGCGAAGCCCGCAACGGATACGCCAATCACCATCCAGGCGACGAGGGCTCCTACGCGAGCTGCGTCCGCCCGTGCGTCCAGCGCAAACGCCACGAGCCCACTCTGGCTCATGATGAGATAACCCAACGCACGTCGTGTCCGGGTCTGCACGACGCCCATCGCTGCCGCGTAGACGGCAGTTGCCGCACCGAGTGCGGCCCCCAACGACGCAATCGTCGGCGGAAGGTGGTCACCCAACAGCGTCAAGTGCGCGTAGACACCGACCTGAGGAGCGACGAAGGCGACGGCGAGCCCAATCGGAGCGCGCTCGAAGAAAAGAGGGACCCAGCTGTGCAAAGGAAAGATGGCCTCGCGAAGTGCAATACCCACCGCCAGGGGCCACACCGCGCTAGCGACCATCCCCCGATGCAACAGCCAGGCCCCAATGGCAACCAGCGTGCAGCTGGGTAACATGTATGCGGCGAACACACGCGCCGCATCCCTGGTTTCGAACCGGGACCTGAGTTCGCTCCAGGGCAAG
>JBNKZR010000571.1:0-4339 GCA_050301735.1 Polyangiaceae bacterium
AGAAGGGATTCGAACCCTCGACGTCAACCTTGGCAAGGTAGCTGCGTCGCGCGCAAACGCGAATGACGGCAAACGTCGAAATCCATCATCACTTGGTCGGGAGACCGCGGCGATGCGATGCCCACGTACTCCGCTGAGACTTCGCCAGGATGGTTCGCTGCGCGCGGTCCGGCCTCGGGCAGTGCGGCGCGTGAACGATTGGCTTCAGCGCCCGATGCCCAAACCCGTCACGGGCAGATTGAGACTCGGCTGCGCAGAAGCCGAAGCGCACGGAGCGCTTCGCTGAAACAGTGACAGCCGGCAACCGAGCCGCGGCAATTCGGCGGAATGCCACCATCGTGCTAAAGCGGACGGGTGTACATCCCCCGACGTCTGAACAAGTACGTCAAGGATTCCTCGGCGCTTTCGACCGCAGAGATCCGTGAAGCCTGGTGCCAGGGGAGGATCGTCTGGGTGCCGGGGGCCAACGCCTCGGCGAAGATCAGCGTGCTGGGCGTCGACACGCTGATTTTCGAGGAGGACACCGTGCTCCTGGACGACACTCCCATCACCCCGAGAACCGAGCACTTCACCGCAGTGCTCAACAAGCCGAAACGAACTCTGAGCGTCGCACGCGACCCGCGCGGCAAGGGGGACTTGAGTCCCTGGCTGAAACAAATGCCGAAGGGTACGTTTCCCGTCGGGCGTCTCGACCGCGACACGACCGGTCTACTGCTCTTCACCACGAGTGGCGATCTCGCCAACGCTGTGCTGCGCCCTGAGCGACACACGAACAAACGCTACTGGCTGTGGCTCAACGAGAGCTTCGAGCAGGACGACCCACGCGTATCTGCCTTGCTCCGGCAGGATGATGCTCGATACGACGGAGCGAAGGCAGTTCGAGTGGTTCGTCGTGACCCGCACTTCACCGAACTCGAGCTGGTCCTCGACCAGGGCAAGCACCGGCAGATCCGCCGCATGTGTCGCGCGTTGGATCTGCGCCTGCTGCATCTGCACCGCACGGCGATAGGACCGCTGAGCGACGCCGGATTGTCCGTCGGTCGATTTCGAACGCTGAGCGACGGTGAGCTCCGAGGGCTCTGGGACGCGACAGGGGGACACGCTGCTCTGGTCGAGAGCAAGATCAGCGGGCTGGGACGACGAGCGGAGGAGCTCCGTCGGAAAGCGACGCCTGACGTGCGTCTCGAGCGGTGGCTGGCGGACCATTCGAGACGCGCTAGATGAACGGAAACATGGGCCCGGAGTTCAGGCCGAAGTTCCATCGGCTGTGACGCGGGGCTGCACGTGCGCTCGCAGCCACTGTCCTCGGCGAGGCCTCAGAATCCCGGGCGGACGACTACCACAGCGGCACAGCGTGCATGCCCATGACCTCGTACGCCTGCGCAGGCGTTTCGTCGTCGCCGATGATGCCGACGCTGCTCCCCAGTTCCGAGCCGTCGTCCTCGGCGAATCCGTAGCCCAGCTGGCCCCAGTCGTTTCTGCCGAAGCAACGGAGATCTCCCCCGGTGGTTTGTGCGCAGTAGGTGGTGGTGGCGGCGAACACACGTGTGATTGGGTCGAGACCATCGGCTCCGTCTGCATCCCCGAAATCAACGGCCCCCGCTTGAGGTAGCAGGGCCCAGTTCTCGGCGGGGGTGAGCGCCGTATCAAAGGCACCGCCGTAGCCGGCTCTCGACGCCGCCCCAAAGCAGTAGACGCGTCCTTCACTCAGCAAGCACCCCGTCTTTTTGCCATACACCATTTGGGTGAACTCGAGCCCCCCTATGTCGATCGTCATCGGCTCGAGCAGCGACTCACGAACTAGGCCCGGCCAATCCTCTGGGATGCCAAAGCGCCCGTCGCTCGCGTCGCCCCAACAACGCAGATCAACCTCCGTCCAGCCGCACCAGCTCCCACTGTCGCCAGCGACGCTGTTCAGCCACAGTTCCTTGATCGGGTTGTAGTCGTCAGTATTTGGCGGGAGGCGGTTGTTCGAACCGGCGGGGCGCCCCGTCAACACACTGTAGCCCCAACACCTGATACCGCCTTCGGCAAGTCGAGCGCAACTGGCGTTGCCCGCCGCGTGGACGGAGATCGGTACGGCCTCTCCCAGATCGACCGGTCGCGAGTCGTCGATGGGGCTGTCAATGCCCCAGGTGTCGTCCTCTCCGAGCCCGGACTCGCCGCTGTCGTTCACGCCGAAGCAGTGCACGCTGGGAGGGGCGTCTTCCGGCATCCGCAACGCGCACGTGTGTTGCGTTCCGGCAGCAATGTCCACCACATCGTTGAGATCCAAATCGGGTAGATCGGCAAGCCGCTCCTGCGGTTGATCACTGTAGTCCTTGTTGGAACCGATGCCGAGCTGACCCGCTTCGTTGGCGCCCCAGCAGCGCGCACGGTTGTCTTCGAAACGAACGCATGCGTGGTTGCCGCCAGCACTGAGCTGCACCACCCGTCGCTCGGTTCCGAAGTCGATGGGCTCGACCTCGCTCGGCAGCATCTGATGGGCACCTTCCGAGGCTCGCCCGAGTTGTCCGCGGTCGTCTCGTCCCCAACACTTGACCAGACCACCCTCGAAGAGCGCACATGTGAACTCTCGGCCTCCTTGCAAGTCTAACAGGCCAGGGCAGCTCTCGTCGCACCACGTGGACACGTCATTCGCCGCGGCATCGTCGGGCGACGCTGGCGGGCCAGCGTCGGTGCCGGCGTCCTGCGCCCCCGGGTCAACAAACGGCACGTCTGCGACTACGATGGCGTCGGGTGCAGCTGCTTCGGTCGGGTCAGCAGGCGACTCGTCTGGCGGTGATTCCGACACTTGCCCGACGCGTTCTGCCGGGCTTCCGCCCTCCACGTTCGTCGCAGCGTCACGCAATGAGGAGCCAAACGTGTCGCAGTCTGTGTTCGCGCACCGAGTTGCGGCGTCGTCCGCCATCGCGTCACCCCCTTTGCCGGAGGCCAGGAACGTCGTGTCACGAGAACCGCCAGCGTAGCAACCCAGTAGGCCGTGCGCGACGAGCGCGAGCGCGAGACACCGTGGGTATGTCGCTCCCATGCCGCCGCGCACCCCGAGAGCGTCGGCGCGTCGGGCATGCATTTGCTGCACATAGCAATTGGCAGGCTGGGCCTCAAGGCAGAACGGCAGGTCACGGCGGGCTTCCAAGCGCGACTGCTACGGACCTCGACTTGGGTGAGCCTGCCTTCAGTCAGGGCTCGGCATCCTGTGCCACGCCACCGCCCCTCCACGTCGTATTCAAACAACTTGCCTTTCTGAGGGCGAAGACCTGTTCGAGCGCGGTATCAGAAGAAGAATGCGGTTTCACTGATAGACTCCGGAGTGACGGCCCGACACCATGATGGCGTGTCGCTGTCTCATCGCACTCGACTGCGGTACACGTGGTAAGTCGCATCTGCATATGGTGTTGAGGGGTTCTGAAGATACGACAGTCGAGGACGCGAAGGGTGGGGATTCAGCAGTGGGATGCTGGGTTCCGAGACTGATGTTCCTGCATCCGAGATGTCAGTCCCACATAATCTCTTGTGGGGAGACGAGCGTCGGCCGCTCGAGCGCTTGCTCCATCGTCCTAGAAGGGGAACGGGTGTCTCGCGTGCACTGTCGTTTCGTCCACAGAGGGGGGCGCGTGTTCGTTGTCGACGCTGCGAGTCGAAACGGCACTTTCGTCAACGGCAAGCCCGCGGAGAACGTCGAGCTCGGTGCGGGCGATGTGCTCCGCATCGGAGATTGGCTTGGACTGGTGGCTTCAGCCGACGCATGCGGTGATCCGTCCCCTCGCGTCGTATCAGGCATGTTTGCGGGGGCGGCACTCCAGCAGCTCCTCCAACGAGCTGTGCGAGTAGCGAGTACCCCCTTGCCATTGATCGTCAGCGGAGAAACGGGCAGCGGTAAGGAGCTCGTCGCCCGCTTCGTTCACGAGCAAAGCGGTCGTAAGGGGGAGTTCTTGGCGCTCAACTGCGCGTCGCTGACCGATACGCTGGCGGAGGCACAACTTTTCGGGCACGTGCGGGGCGCATACACCGGCGCCGGTCGAGATCGGATAGGAGCCTTTCGTCGAGCCCACCAAGGCACGCTGTTCCTCGATGAAGTCGGTGAGCTGGCGCCCGCCGTACAGGCCAAACTGCTGCGGGTGCTCGAAGACTTTCGGGTTACCCCGCTCGGGACCTCCGACTCGCATGCCGTAGATGTCCGCATCATCGTTGCGGGTCACGGATCCTTGCAGGCCAAGGTCGAGGCTGGACAGTTCAGAGGCGACCTATACGCTCGACTCAACGGGCTGGAGCTTTTCGTGCCACCTCTCCGGCAGCGTAAGGAGGAGATCTTGGCGTTGTTTCTCGCTACCTTCGA
>JBNKZR010000572.1:0-4313 GCA_050301735.1 Polyangiaceae bacterium
CGAATTGGTCGGTGGCTGTTGGACCGTGGCTGAATCGCAGCTGGATGCAGTTACGGGGCTGTCGGGGAGCGGACCGGCCTACGTCATGCTCTTCATCGAAGCGTTGGCGGACGGTGGCGTACGCGCCGGATTGCCCCGGGACGTCGCTCAGCGTTTGGCAATGCAGACTGTGCTGGGCGCGGCGGCATTGGCCAATGCCGGTGAAGCACACACCGCTGAGCTCAAGGATCGCGTGACGAGTCCGGCTGGAACGACCATCGAAGGCGTCTTTGCGCTGGAACGCGGCGGATTTCGTCACGCCGTCATCGACGCGGTGTGTGAAGCGAGTAAACGGGCGACGGAGCTGGGTCGCGGCACGAAGTGAGTCGGCGCCCGTTGGGCGGACGTCGTCGATTGCACAAAAAATGTTCGCGCGAAGGGGCCGGGGGGGACAGCCACGCTCCGCGCGAACAAGCGGCATGTACCAGGAAATGGGCGGCTATGCCCCCACAATTTCAAGTACTTGGCGCCAGGGTCGGTTCGCCGGAAGAGCGAACCGAGATTCCAGAATTTTCAAATAGCAAGACCTACCCGAACAGGCTACTCGCAGCGGAATCGAAGCATCCCTGCAACAATTTCATCCATCCGCTTCCGCGGATGGTTGTACGGCGCCGCTTTGGGGATGTGTTGTTGGGTGAACAGTGGCCTGGCGAGTTACTTGGAGGTTACGGCTAGCCCAACCGAGTTAGCTCGTTGCGGCTAGGGCAGATTCTGTCCGGCTCAGCCGATTGGGAGCGCCAGGAAGACCGCGCGTTTTGTAGGAAGAGCCAATGAGCCAAGTGAGCGACCAATGGAGAGGGCGAACCGTCGTGGTCGCGGGGGCCACCCGGGGAGCCGGGCGGGGAACCGCCCTCGCGTTTGCCGAGCGTGGCGCCAGGGTGGTGTGCGTGGGGCGCAGTTCTCGGACGCAGGGCAAACGCGCTCCAAGCTCGAGTCGGTCGCCCTTCGAGCTTGCCGCACGCCCTGAAACCATCGAGGAGACGGCAGAACTCGTCACGGCGCGGGGCGGCGTGGGTGTCCCGATAGTGTTGGATCTGACGCGTGATGAGGACGTTCAGGCTTTGGCCGAGCGTGTCGAAGCGGAGTTCGGCACTTTGGACGTGCTCGTGAATGACGTGTGGGGCGGTGATGAATTGGCACAGTGGGACAGCCCGCTGAGCGAACTCGACATCGACAAGGGCAAGTTGATGTTCGAGCGTGGCTTGTTCAGCCACGTGCGCACGGTGCGGGCACTGCTACCAGCCTTGGAGCGTGGGTCGGGGCTGCTGGTGGAAATGACCGACGGCGATAGCTACGCCTACCGAGGCAGTCTCTTCTACGACCTGGTCAAGATGAGTGTGATTCGTTTGGCGTTCGACGTCTCTGAAGCGTGCCGCGGTCGCATCTGTTCCGTGGTCGTAACACCAGGCTTTCTGCGTTCGGAGGCGATGCTGGAGCACTTCGGCGTGAGCGAGGGCAACTGGCGAGATGGCGTCGAGCAGGATCCGCACTTCGCATTTTCTGAGTCACCCCTCTACGTCGGACGCGGCATCGCTGCGCTCGCAGCGGACACGGATCGAATGAAGAAGTCGGGGCGTGTGCTCAGCTCCTGGTCGTTGGCTGCGGACTACGGCGTTCGTGACGCTGACGGCACGCAGCCCGATTGGGGTGCCCATCGCAGCGTCGAGCCGTTCGGTGAGGAGCAACGCGCTTCCCACGAGCGCTTCGTCGGCGCCAGCGACTGAGAGCCCACGTGGCGAACGGTCGATGCGCCGGCGTTGTTCCGCGAGTCAGGGACTGCAGCGGAACCCGATTTGGCGGTTTCTGACGCGATCCGTCAGCGTGAGCGGGATGCGAGCTTGATTCGGCACCGGCGTGCGCGCGCCGCTCGTGCGGTTCGGGTCGCCACTGGTTTCAGCGGCAAGTTGCGTAACGCACACGGAGTCTTCGGTGACGACGACCTTCGCCGTGACCTGGCGTGTGCGCCAACGTTCGAACGGTTGTCCCAGCGCCAAGACGTTGGGACTCGAACCTGGGCTCAAACGACTCAGGGGCAGCTCCTCTCCAATCAGCCAACCCTCGTCGTCATCCGTGCACGCCGTCGGTGCCGCATTGAGTTGTTCTCGCGTCACTTTGATGGCGTCGCTCGGTCGGAGCTCTTCATCGAGGGGATAGACGAACCAGTCACCGCGCATCGAGTGAACCAGGACCCCGAGGCGCTCACCGTCGGTCGTGCGAATGAGGCTTGCCCGGGCACCCTGACCGACCGGGAAGCGAGCGACTTCCTCGAAGCTGCCATCCGTCAACGTGTGCACGTTCAAGCGACCGCCCTCGCGGGTCGCCACGAACAAGCGATCGCGCACTTTGGCGACACTGGAGGGCTTCGGGGCACTGACGCCGTTGACGCTCACGATGGCGCGATTGGGTTCTACGACGTGCAGCTCGCTGTTGCCGCGGTTGGCCACCCACAGCACGCCGCTGGTTTCATCCACGTCCAGGTTCAACGTCCATTCCGTCGAATAGCGGTCTGCGCGGTCGGAGCCGAACAGACGAGCCGCTTTGATCCAATCTGGCCACGGGGTTTTCGTGGCGGCGGTGGACCACAAGGGGTCGGGGCCGAAGCGCGTTGCCACCCGCACCAACCAACCGCTGGTGTTCGTCCAGGCGTCCCCCGGATCTCCCCAGGAATACGAGTGGAACTCGAAGGGCTTCTCCATGCCCATGTCCAGCAGCAGCTTCGACTGAGTACGTCGTGGGCCGGGCACTCCCCAAAACGGCCGGTAGGCACCGCTATCGATGTCAGCGTCGACCGAACTCGAACGAAGCGTGCCTGAATAGCCGGTACTGAAGCCACTGCGCGGTCTGGCGCTGGCCTCTCGCTCGAGTCGTCGGCTCAGTTCGCCGCGCACCTCATCCTGTTCACCAGTGGCGAAGCACTCTAGGTGCCAATCAGCGAAGGCTGGAGGGGTGAGAGCGACGCGCTTCGGCATCGCAGATTCTGGCGGACCTTCGAGCTCCGAGCGCTCCGTCTCCTCCTTCTGCTGCTTCTCGTCGTCCTGCCTCTCATGGTCGTCGTCGACCGAGTATCCGATCTTCAACCACGGCTCGTAGCTGCAGCCCACGGCAGAACAGCCCACCACCGGGTGCTTGCCGGTTTCGCGGTTCATTCGGTTGGGGCTCAGCGGCTCCAGCACCCGGGGCAGCTCGAAGCGTTGCCAATTGACCCCAAAATCGTGGGTTTGCCAGCCGACTCCGGAAGCGGAAACCTCCAGGGCAAATCGCCCGGACAGGGTCGTCCTGCCCAAGTCGCCCCGCTCCTGGCTGGCACTCTTTGGCAGCCGTACCGTCCCGTCGAGATCGATCGCGACTCCGACGTAGGTCGCGGCCGAGACCACCCAGGTGCCGAGGCTGTTCTTGCTCATTTGCTGCACGCCGTCGAGCCACAGTCCCGCTTCGAGGAGCTGATTCAGAGATTCCGTCGTTTCTGGGAGCTTCAACTCGTGACTGACGATGTCATCGTCGATCAGGTTGAGTCGCCCTGCCGTGCCCAATCGCGGCGGAATCAGCACCACGACGCGCCCGTCGTCCAAGGCAACGACGCGTTCCGCGCCTAGATCCCCGCGCACGCGAACGTCGCGCACCGGGCCGTCGGGACCGACGATGCAGTAGAGTCTGGATCCGTCGTCCGATTCGTCATCGTCCTCACAGCCCCCCCTGACCACCAGGCGTCCATTGCCGCTGGGTACGACGTGGCGCTCCAGAGCGAAGCTCGCGATCGGGTTGAGACTGAGCGGAGCCGCAAAGGCGTAGATTGTCGTGCCGTGTCCTGGCTCGGAACACACGAAGCCGATCCCCATACCCAGCTTCACGGCTCGGCAGGGCTCGCTTCCGGCGTACGCCTCGGGCGTGTAGCTCAGGAGTTTGCCATCCTTCAGGCGCACCTTCCCGAGACTGCCGTGGCTGGCGACCACGGCTTCCTGCTTGTTCAGGGGCCAGCCGTAGAGCACGGCCTGTTTCAGCGGCCGGGGGCCCAGCGGCAGCAAGTATCCGTGCCGTTCCGCGTCGGAAGGCTTGTGCACGTCTTCACTCAGCCCGAGTGTCTTGTCGTTGTAGCTACGGAAAGAGGCCTCGGCGCCGGCAGACCTCAACTGCTCCAGCTCGCCGTCCGGCGTGAGGCGGAGAGTCTCTGGTGTCACGTGAATGAGGATCGCGCCATCATCGGCTTCGAGATTGATCGACTCGGCCGGAATGTCCAACGGGTACCAATTGGCGCCAGCGTCGAAGCTCACGAGCAG
>JBNKZR010000573.1:0-4280 GCA_050301735.1 Polyangiaceae bacterium
GCTGACCGGGACTCAGCTCCGGTGGTCGCGAAGGAGGAGGCTGCGGTCCGAGGCCATGCTTGGCGAGCAGCCGCGCGATGGCTTCTGGCTGAGTCGCCGCCTCGACCCAGCGCATGGGGCCGCCGCACAGGTTGCAGATCTCGACGTCAGCGCGGAATACATGACGGAGCAACCACCCCCAGAGAGAGCGACGAGAGCTAGGTGATGGATCGTCATTGCCGCCATCAAACGTCAACTCGAGCGGGTCTTGCGATAGTCGCCGTTCTCGCTGCGAAGGCGGTGTTCGTGACGGTCGCTCCAGCTTGCGTCGCTGTTTGGTTTGCCGCGCGGTTCACGCCGCGAGCAAGCAGGGCGCGATGAGTGCGGTCCGCCTGGACAAAAAGGAGCACGGCAGCGTCGGGAGGGGGGAGCGACGCTGCCGTGCGGAAAAGGGGCACAGCGGCAGGAGGGAGGGGGAGGGAACCCACCGCCGTGCAAACAGGGCGAAACCGGCGCTTTGTTGGGGGTCGGCGTTGCGGCTTCTGCTCGTAGGTAATGCCAACTCCGTGCCAACGACGCGCTACGTGTTGTCGGCGACTTGCGCGGGTCCGAATCGGCAATGCGTTCACTCATGACTATGAGGGTTCACTAGTGGAGGTGAGGCAAGCGCCCGACGCGGGTTCAGGTCACCTTTGGTACACAAGCGGCCGAGCCCGCGACGCGCGAGACGAAGCAGGAGTCACTGTGACGGCGCGGGGGCCCGCGTCACACATTGCGCTCCCGTCCCGAACTGGGCCTCGCGATTGTGGCAGCCCCTGGGATGGCCTTCGCGGGGTCGCCACTGCCCTGAACGACGCGTGAAGTTTACGAGCGTGTCAACCAGTGTCTGGGAGTGTGCTGTCCAGGCCGGGGGGCGCCACTGTGCTGCTCGTGGGCGCCAACCTTGATCGCCCGTGTTCCACCTCGTGCCGAAACGATTGCTATCCATCCCGGCTTTGGTCCAACGGATGCCGACGGGAGGACAAATACGCCACTGCGCGTTCCGTGTTACAACCGCGAACTCACGGACACCTTTCAATCGAGACCACGACAATGCACACCATCATCACCAGGCTCACGCTCACCAAACCACTGGATGCGCAACTGCTGCGCAGAATAGAGACGGAGGTCTTCACCCGCGCGAAGGAAGTCGACGCCGGTTTCCTCGGTGCCCAGATCGTTCAAGTCAGTGACACGGAAACGGTGATGCTGGTGTTCTTCGCGTCGCGGGAAGCGCTGGATGAGGTTTCGAGCAAGGTTGCAGGTCCCTGGTTTGCGGAGAATGTACGCCCGTACCTGGCTGGTCCGGTGCAACGCTCAGTGGGTGAGGTAGTTGCTCGAGTCGGGGACTGACCCAGATAGGACGCCACGGCCACCGCCGAGAAGTGCCTGAGAGCTCAGGCTCGGGGCGCGCGGCGACTGGCTTTGGTGGGTTGGATCACTTTCGCTGCGCGGACGGACTGCTCAGCGCGTTGATGGTGTTGGCTGAAGACGTCCACGACGAGGTTGCGAAACCACTTGCTGCCGGGGTCGTTGGTGAGTCGGAAACTCCAAAGAAAGCGTTCGACCATCGGCGCGATGGAAACGGGTGGTGCGAGCACGGCGAGCCCGAATTGAGACGCCGCCTCTGCCATCATCAGCGGCGGGAAGGTGGCGAGTAGATTGCTCTGTGCGAGCAAGGGCGCAACGGCAGTCAGGTTGGGAACCCACGCGCCGATTCGGCGCTGCGGGCCGCCGCGCTCCGCGACGGCATCAACGGGGCTGATGCTCCCGTTGTCGAGTTTGACTTTGATGTGCGGCCACTTCACCCACGCCTTGGTGCCCCAGCTCCGGGTAGCGGGATGCCCCTTGCGCGCATAGGTCATGCGACTGTGCAGGGGCCCTTTCAGCACTTCTATGCCGTCGGGAAGTGCAGATGTGCCCGCGACGGACGCGATGTCGATGAGCCCTGCTTCGATGCCTGCCATCGCGCTGGTGTTCGGGGTCAACCAGTCTATCGCAATGCCGGGCGCCTCATGCTGTGCACGACCGATGACTTCTGCCATGAAGGCTGGTGAGAAATCCGGAAACGCGATGCGGAACGTCCTTTGACTCGTCTTGGGATCGAAGGGCTCCGGCGGCGATACCACTCGCTGAATGTTACGAAGGATGGGGCGAACGTCTTCAGCCAGCTTGAGCGCGAAGGGCGTTGGGCACATGCGGCCTTTGGCCTTGATCATCAGCGGATCGCCAAGTTGCTCACGCAAGCGCGCCAAGGAATGGCTCACCGCGGATTGCGTTCGACCGAGGCGTTTGGCTGCGTGCGTTACGCTGCCCTCCCGCATGAGAACCTCGAAGGTGACCAGAAGATTCAGGTCGATGTGGCTCAATTCGATTTCGCTCATGATGCATGAATTCTATTCGTTCGACGTGTTATCGATTTGCGTCATACACCAGTTTCATCGCCAAGGCTGGCTCGGCGATAGAAAGTGAATCTCATGACTTTGAAGATCATTGGAACTGGCGTCGGTCGAACCGGCACGCACTCGCTCAAATTGGCCCTCACGGCGCTGAACTGCGGACCCTGCTACCACATGGACGAGGTGCTGCCGCGACTGCCCACGGCGCTCCCGCTTTGGCAAGCCGCGGCGCAGGGCAACCCCGACTTTGGAGCACTCTACGACGGCTACCAAAGTGCCGTCGATTGGCCCACGGCAGGGTTCTTCCGTGAATTGGTTGCCGCTTACCCGAACGCAAAGTTCATCCACACGGTGCGCAGCGCGGAGAGCTGGGCGAGCAGCTTTTCAGAGACCATTCAAAGGCTCATTGCCGGGAAGGAACACGCACCAGAAGCCTTGAGGCCGCTACTTCAGATGTCACAGCGTGTCGTCGAGAAGACCGGGTTCAGCATCGAGGCAACCCCCGAACGACTGGCGCGCGACTTCGTCGCTCACACTGAAGCCGTCCGGGCCGTCATCCCGGAAAAGCAACTCTTGATCTTCGAGGTCGAGGACGGCTGGGAGCCGCTCTGTGAGTTCCTGGATCTCCCCGTTCCTGATACCGCATATCCGCGTACGAACAACCGCGCCGATTTCTGGGAACGCATTCAGGGCGCGGCATGAGCGCACATGGAGCCGTGGCTGGGAGGACGTCGTGGCGGAAATCTCGAGCACCGGGTTGCTGCGTAATCCAGCGAAGTCGAGCGTCGGGACTGGGATGCCGAGCGCCGAGACCGGCTCAAGGCGAGCAAGGGATCGGAGCGTAGCGACGCAGTATTTGCTGGCGACCAACCTTCGATACCAGCGTAGCAGCGTGTCTGGCGTCACGATGCAAGCGATGCTCGTGAGTGCCCTTCGACCCAACGCTCTCGCGCGCACCGCCAGGCGTCGACGTTGAGCGTCAGCCGCCTGTCCTGGCTACCTGCCTCCTCCGCCGCAGGATCGTTGAGAAACGCGACAAGAACAAGTCTTGAAGGTGCGGCAGGTCTGAGCGACATCGCGGACCGTGTTCAGCGTCGTTGGAGATCGAACCGGGATGCGGTTCGGCGCGTCATGGGGACAGTCACCACCGGGATGCGCTAGGCGTTTCGACCAGCTCCGTTGGCCGCTGGCTTCGCTCGCGATCTCTTCCGCACGCGCGAACAGCTCATGGTCGAAAGTGCGATGCTCCGACAACCGCTCATCGTGGCGTCACGACGGGTGAAGCGTCCATCGTTTCGGCCGTTGGTGAGAGCGTTTCTCGTCGCCCTATCGAGTCGCCTCTCCTACTGGAGAAACGTCGTGCTGCTGGTGAAGCCGAGCACCATCCTTCGTTGGCATCGCGAGGGATTCCGCTTGGTGTGGAGGCGTCGGTCCCGACCGAGAAAGGGTGCCGAAGCAAGAATCTGTCATCAAACCATCGAGCTGATTCGACGGATGGCGATAGAGAACAAGACGTGGGGCGCCGAGCGCATCCGTGGCGAGCTCTTGAAGCTGGGCATCCGGGTCTCCAAGAGAACGATCCAGCGCCATGTTCGCGGCGTTCGTCCGCCGGGGGACGGGCAAGGCTGGCGCACGTTTCTGAGAAACCACACCGTCTGGGCCTATGACTCAGAGGCAATCCACGTAGGAGTCACACGTGCGCCGAACGAATCCTGGACGGCCCAGCAGTTGCGGGAGGTGACGCCATTCGGCCGTGGTCCACAGTTCATCATCCGGGACGTCGCGAGTGTCTCGATCACGTCATCGTCCTTGGCGAAAACCATCTTCGCACGGTGCTCGACGAGTACGTCGCCTACTTCAATC
>JBNKZR010000574.1:0-4249 GCA_050301735.1 Polyangiaceae bacterium
TGCGCACGTCTTTGAGGATGGTGTGCGGCGCGGGCACCACCGCATGGAAGCTCAGGTAGTGGTGCAGCGCCACCGGATCCAGCTCGTGAGAGACGTCACCTGCTGCCAGCAACGCCGGCAAGCTCGACGCGAAGCGCAAGCGCTTGCCGCTCTCGCTCAGGTACAGCGGTTTGATGCCGAGCCGATCACGCCCCAAGATCAAGCGCTTGCTGTCGCGTTCGAACAGGGCGAAAGCGAACATGCCGTTGAGGCGCTCGACGAAGCTCGGCCCCCAGGCGTGATAGGCTTTGAGGATGACCTCGGTGTCTCCGGTGGAGAAGAAGCGGTAGCCCATCGCCGACAGCTCCTGCCGGAGCTCCTGGTAGTTGTAGATGGCGCCATTGTAGACGACGCTCAATCCCAGCTCGGGATCGAGCATCGGCTGCTGAGCGTGGTCGCTGAGATCGATGATGCGCAAGCGACGGTGCCCGAAGGACGCACTGCCGTAGGCGACCTTGCCGCTGCCATCTGGCCCGCGGGGCACCATCACCCGCATCATTCGGTCAACGGCTGCGTCGTCCGTGGGTTGTCCGTCGAAGCGCACTTCGCCGCATATTCCGCACACTATCTACCTCGATCCGCTGTGAGGGCGCACGACCAGGCCCGCCGCTCGATACGAGATCCGGGATAACAGACCGGTCGGTGGGGGTCCACCGACCCCCCGAAGTGATCACGGCTCCATCCCCGTCGAACGGTCGTGCAGCGTTTCTGCCGCTGCGGGAACGCCTGCCCTGCTGGTCGAAACATTTCGAGACCTGTTCCCCAATGTTGCGGGACTCGACGCACGAGCGGAGAAAATGGCCTGCAACTGCATTCGCCCCCCACTGCCCAGCCGTGTCATGCAGCGCCGATGCCGCAGAGGGCGCGGACTTCGTGGGCGAGATTACCACTCGGCATGAGCTGCGGTGCCGAGCGCTGCCAGCGCATGTGAAACGCCTCAGCGCCCGACCAGCTGGCCAATATAGCCGGCGCTCACGGCGCAGAGCGCGCAGCGTCGCCGTGCCGCACGTCGAATTCGGACCCAGCCCGAATTCGACGTTAGCTCAGCGCAGCCACTCAGCGACGCCGACGGCGCACCAACCATGCCAGCCCCAAGAGGCCCAGCCAGGCGGACGCGGGCTTCGATTGCTGGCCCACGACGGTGCAACCGCAGCCACCACCGCCACCGCCGCCGGAGCCCACGCTGGGTTCGCCCGCGTCGGAGTCGTCGTTGGCGTCCTCATCCGCGCCCGCGTCAGCGCTGGTGTCACCACCTTCGTCGCTGGCCGCTTCGTCGCCATCCGTCGAGTCGGTGGCTTCGTCGGTGGCGCTCTCGTCGGTGGCAGTGGCTTGGTCCGTGCCTTCGTCGACGGTAGGATCGTCTGCCGCGGGCTCGTCACCGCTCTGGGGGTCGTCCGGCACTTCCGGTCCCGAACCGATGCCGAGATCGGCGAGCTGCTGGCCCACGTCGGCGACGTTGTCGTCGATCACATCTCCTTCGCCACTGGTGCCCAACTGCAACACACGCAGGTTGAAGGGCAGCTCGCTGTCGTCGCCGATCGGCCACGTACGCCCGTTGCCCTCAATCACGATGCCGCTGTCGAACTCGATGCGCCACTCGTTGTCCATGTTGCACTGCATGACTTGCGTCGCGGTGTGCTGGTTGGCCACGTCGGGCAGATCGGAGTTGAAGTCGAAGGCCGGATCCACGGTCATCTCGTCGGCGGACATCGTCGTGTAGAAGCGCGTGACCGTCGAGTTTTCCTCGAACAGCGTGCGGGTGTCAGCCAGCGGCGAGATCACCAAACGGTCCAGCTCCGCGAGGAAAGCGGGCACGTCGATGGCGAGCAACGGATCGGTCTCCGGATCGTAGTCGGTGGAGGGGTAGGACTCGTTGCGCACCGGCACGTCGACCTGGAAGTAGCAGCTGACACAACCGATGAACTGCTCCGCCGTGGCGCCTTCGCGCAGAGGCACGACCTCGGGGTCGCGGACCACGTCGACGAAACCGTCGTAGCTACCAAAGCTGTAGACGGCTTGTTGGAAGAACTGCTCCAGGGATTGAAACTGACCCGTGCGCAGATTGTCCCAAGAGTACTCTTCCCAGGTGGCGTAGGCGGCCTCGGCGAGCACACCGGCCGGGCCCGCCTGCTCGGTCACGAAACCCTGACCACCGGCCTCGTCGGCAGCGGCGATCACCACGTCGTTGTACGTCCCGTTGGGATTGAACCAATCGATGCGCGCCTCGTTCAGCTCCAGGTGCAGGTAGTTCTGCGGGATGGCGCGAGAGTCACCCAAAACCCACACCTTGATGCCCATGTCCGGATTGGCCGCCACCGCCGTCGGGCGCAGGGGGATGAAGGGCTGCTCGCTCTCGTAGTCGAGGCGGATGGGGCGGATCGAACCGCTGTCGCTGCTCTTCGTCAGGCGGAAGGCGAGCAGGTTCATCTCTTGTTCGAGGTAGGGGCGCAGCACGTCCGGGCCGAGCTCACCGACGTCGTAGCCGTTATCCAGGAGCCAATCGACGGCCACCTGCGCCGGATCGTCGAGGTCCGGATTGACGGCGATCTGCTCGTAGTCGTAAGGGCCGGCGGTCCCCGACGCGATGACTTCGACCGCAGCCTCTCCTTCATCCGACGTGAAGTCCCCCGGAGCCGCCATCGGATCGCCTGCAGCTTGCGGGGCATCGTCGAGGGCGTTGTTGTCGAAACAGCTCGGATCGGTCGTGACGTTGAGGAAGTAGGAGGGGTTCGTCTGCGCCTCGATGCGGTCGAGGGAAGTCGTCGAACCGACGCCGACCTGCGTCTCTCCCGGGGGAACGGGTAGCACCCAGGCGAACTCCTCCGACGGGCCTTCGTACTGGATCTCGATGACGGCCGTGACGGTGCCGTCGTCGTTGTCCGCGAAGATGATGCGCTCGGCGGCTTGATTGACGGGCTGAGCCGCGTTGCAAAACAGACCGCCACAGGCGTGAGCAGGCGTCGGGGTAACGGCCAGCCCGGTCGAGATGGAAGCGATCAGCGTCAGTAGTCTTTTCAAGTTCATGTTCCGTTCTCCGTCCTATCGTTTCCATCAAGCCCGCGTGTGTCGTCTGCGGCGCAAGAGCCCCGCCAGCCCCAGCAAGAGCCAACTCGAAGCTCCCAGTGCGCTGCGCTGACCGACCACTCGGCAGC
This sequence comes from Polyangiaceae bacterium, assembly GCA_050301735.1. Lineage (GTDB taxonomy): Bacteria > Myxococcota_A > Polyangia > Polyangiales > Polyangiaceae > SZUA-265. The sequence goes on from JBNKZR010000574.1 coordinate 3,192, forward strand.
CGCAGCCATCGTCGCCGCCGCCCGCCTCACCGTCGACCGAGGGCTCGTCGTCCGCGCCCGCATCGCCGCCTTCGTCCCCGCCTTCATCATCGGTGGCCTCGTCCGTGGCCTCGTCGGTGGCTTCTGCGTCCGTCGCTGCGGGCTCCGCGTCCGTGGTCGCGTCAGTTTCGTCCGCCGCGCCGCCGCCACCGCTGCTGCCCTCACCCACGGCGTCGATGCTGCCGATACCGAGATCGGCCAAGAGTTCACCCACCGCAGAGACGTTATCGTCGATGACGTCTCCCTCGCCCTTCGTCGAGAGCTGGAGCACGCGCAAGTTGTACGGCATCTCGCTGTCCGCGCTGATCGGCCAGGTGCGCCCGTCGCCTTGGACGGTGATGCCGCTGTCAAACTCGATGCGCCATTCCGACTCGCCGTCGCACTGCATGATCTGGTCGGCGACGTGATTGTTGTCGACGTCTTGTAGCTCCGAGTTGAAGTCGAAGGCAGGGTCGGCCGTCATCTCGTCGGCGGACATCGTGGTGTAGAAGCGCGTGACGTTCGAGTTTTCCTCGAACAAGGTGCGCGTGTCCGCCAGCGGCGAGATGACCAAGCGCTCCAACTCGTCGAGAAAGCCCGGGACGTCGATGGCGAGGATCGGATCCGTCGCGGGGTCAAACTCCGTCGGCGGGTAGGCCTCGTTGCGCACGGCCACGTCTTCTTGGAAGTAGCAGCTGACGCAGCTGATGAACTGCGCCGCGGTCGCGCCTTCGCGCAGGGGAACCGTCTCTGGGTCGGCGATGACGTCGATGAAGCCGTCGTAGCTACCGAAGGAGTACACGGCCTGCTGAAAGAACTGCTGCAGCGACTGAAATTGCCCGGTGCGCAGGTTGTCCCACGAGTACTCTTCCCACTGAGCGTAGGCCGCTTCGGCAAAGCCCGCTGCGGGCCCGGCCTGCTCGGTGACGAAACCCTGGCCGCCGGCTTCGTCGGCGGCGGCGGTCACCACGTCGTTGTACGTCCCGTTGGGATTGAACCAATCGATGCGCGCCTCGTTCAGCTCCAGGTGCAGGTAGTTC
>JBNKZR010000575.1:0-4242 GCA_050301735.1 Polyangiaceae bacterium
AGCGAACGCTACAACCGGACCAGTCGAGGACGGCGGTGGGGACGCCGATGGAGCTGGGCAGCCTCTAGATTCCGATTACGAGGGAGGCCCTTGTCCTTCGACGGCGCCGGCGTTGGACAGCGCGTGCGCCGAGTTCGGGATCTTCTGTACGTATGGCGTTGGTGATGCGGGGTGTCGCGAGCGCTTCAGTTGTCACGTGACGAATGTGTGGATCAACGGGAGCGTCGGTGGAGAAGGCCTCTGCCTTCCGCCGCCTTCGGATTGCACCACGCCTCCTGAGGGACCGTGCGACGACACGACTGAACGATGTGTTCAGAACGATGAAGTCTGTTACTGCCGTGGACCACAGACCGAGTCCTGCAGTGGCGATGGCTGCACACCCATCGACCCCCCAATCCCCCAGCAATGGGTGTGTGAGCCTGAGCCAACCGTGGCGGAGGGGTGCCCTGCAGAAATCCCCAATGCCGGTTCACGGTGCGACGACGAAACGAAAACGTGCCTGTACGGTTCCATCTACACAATGTGTGTCGATGGTTACTACGCGTGGGAGCCCAACGTCATGCCGTAGCACCTGTTGACTCGAGTCGGGCGACGAAGGTGACGAGGCGAACTGGGATGCGCCCGAGCCCGCAACTCGCTCAATGACCGTAATACAGCCCGCCGTTGACGTGGATCGTTTGGCCACTGATGTAGCTCGCGGCATCCGAAGCCAGGAAGACCACCGCTCCTGCAACGTCTTCGTTGCGACCCGCGCGGCCCATCGGCACGGCCTGCACGCCCTTTGCGAACACCTCTGGCGGCGTGTGATCGCGGTGGAACTGATTGTCGATCAGACCTGGAGCCACGCTGTTGATGGTCACGCCGTGACGTGCGAACTCTTTGGTCAGTGTGCGGGCCAGATCCGCCAGCGCCGCCTTGGCCGGACCGTAGTGCGGCGTCGTGTCGGAGCCGCCCGTGTTGGCCGCGATCGAGGTGATGTTGATCACCCGCCCCGAACCTCGCTCGACCATGTGCGGGATCGTCGCCTGACACATCAAGACCGCGCTGCCGAAGTTCAGCCGCAAGGAGTCGGTGAGTAGTTCCTCGCTCAGCTGCCCCAAGCGGACGCGCCGTATCAGTCCGCCAGCGTTGTTGACGACGATGTCGAGGCGTCCCGCGCCGAAGTCGAGCGCTGCGTCGACCAGCCGCGTCACATCCGCTCGCTGGGTCACGTCTGCCTCGACCGCCAGAGCGCGGCGCCCGAGCGCCTCGATCTCCCGCACCGTGTCGCTCGCTTTGGTCTTGCTCCGTCGGTAGTTGACCACCACATCAGCGCCGTTCTGCGCTAGCGCGACGCTGATGGCGTGGCCGATATCCCGCGCGCCGCCAGTGACGACCGCAACCTTTCCGCTCAAATCGAAGGACGTGGACATGTCGGCAGCGTACCAGACTCGGTGGAGCTTCACTTCGCCCAGCCGCACAGGAATTTGGATAGTCCGAGGCGGTCGGTGAACGCACACCTTGAGCGTGGGCGTGACCGTGTGTATCCCGACGAGCGGATGCTCGAGATCTCCACGGGTGAAGCCCGCCGCATCGCCGTCGCCAGCCAGGGGCTACACTCCACGAGGAGCTTCGGGACGGGCAAGGCGGCAGTGCGACGCTGCATCGAACAACTCGGCTACGTCCAGATCGACACCATCTCGGTCATCAACCGCTCCCACCACCACACCTTCTGGACGCGAGTGCCGTCCTACAACGAGAAACATCTCGATGCCCTGCAGCGAGATGGAGCGATCTTCGAGTACTGGGCCCACGCCGCCGCCTACCTGCCGCTTCGGGATTACCGCTTCTGCCTGCCCTACATGCACGCCGTTGCTTCGGGTCAGAAGCACTGGCGAACGCCGAACAAACGGGAAATGCGCCGGGTGCTGGATAGAGTGCGTGCCGAGGGACCGCTGAAGGCCAAGGACTTCGAAGCTCCGAAGACTCGGGGTGATGGCTGGGGTTGGAACTGGAAGCCGGCGAAGATCGCGCTGGAGCAACTCTTCATCGAAGGGAAACTGATCGTCTGCCGCCGAGATGGCTTTCAGAAGGTGTACGACCTGCCAGAACGCGCGTTGCCTCCGGATGTCGATACGAGGCTGCCCACCGACGCCGAGTTCCAACAGTACCTCATCCGCTCGGCCATCCGCGCCCACGGGGTGGTGACTGAACCCGAAATCAGCTACCTGCGCAAAGGAACGAGAACGGGAGTCAAAGCCAGACTTCACGAGATGGTAGAAGACGGCGAACTCCTTCAGCTCGCCGTGGCAGGGCAGAAACAACCCTACTACGCGGCGTCGGCGCTGCAAGAGCTGACGACCCGGCGTATCGCCAACGCCGTGCACTTGCTCTCGCCCTTCGACAACCTAGTGATCCAGCGCCGACGCATTCGGCAACTCTTCGCCAGTAGCTACCAGATTGAATGCTTCGTCCCCGCAGCCAAGCGCGAGTTCGGTTACTACTGCCTACCCATCCTCTTCGGTTCGGACATCGTTGGCCGGTTGGATCCCAAAGCAGATCGGCGTTTGGGGGTTCTGATCATCAAGACCTTTGCCATCGAAAAGCCCATCCGCGACCAGGCGGCGTTCGTGAAGAAGCTAGCCGCCAAACTCCACCAGCTCGCGGCCTTCAACCAATGCGAGCGGGTCGTCTACAAGCCTGGGCAGAACGATGCATTGGGCAGGCTCCTGGTCGCGGAACTGGCGTCCTGAGGCACGGGCGGCCGTGCGCCAACCGTGCGCCATTGGATTCCCACCTCACCGCACTCGACGCGATGCGTGATCGACGGTGCCGGTCGCGATCGAAGCCTCGTTCCTGCATTTGTGTCTGTGCAGGTCGTCTGGACTTCGAACGACCAGCCTGTCTCGGTCGCGGCCCAGCGCGAGCGCGACTATAAGGTTGTCAATGCACCGCGCCGGCACTTATCGCGTTCAGTTGTCTCCAGAGTTCACCTTTGACGCTGCCGTGAACGTGGTCTCGTATCTGGCAGATCTCGGGGTCAGCCATTTGTATGCCTCTCCATACCTGCAAGCGACTGCAGGGAGCTCCCATGGCTACGACGTCGTGGATCACAGCAAGGTCAACGAAGAGCTGGGTGGCGAACCCGGACGGAAGCGGCTGCGAGACGCTCTGACTGCCGCCGGGCTCAAACAACTTCTCGACGTCGTGCCCAACCACATGGCGATTCGTGGTGGTCACAATGCGTGGTGGTGGGACGTGCTCGAAAACGGCCCTTCCAGCCGCTATTCCAACTACTTCGACGTGGAGTGGCAGGCTTCGGAATTCGAACGAGTGCTGTTACCCATCCTCGGCGACCAGTACGGGGTCGAACTCGAGGCGGGCAAGATCACCCTGACGCGTGCTGGTGGCAACTTCCTCGTGCAGTACCACGAGCACAAGACCCCCTTGGCTCCGCGTTCCCTGGGCCGCTTGCTGCGAATTCCAGCTCGAGAGGCTGACTCCGCGGAACTCGCGTTCGTGGCGGACACCCTGGCGGAACTTCCTCTACCCAACGCACCAGACGCGAGCAGTCGTCGTCGTCGCCATCGCGACAAGGAGGTATTGCACCAAGCCGTCGCCCGCTTGTGCGAGCAGCCCGAAATCGCTCGGGCCGTGGACGAACACCTGGCGCGCGTCAGCTCGTCTCCCGACGAACTGCACGACGTATTGGAGCGACAGATTTATCGTTTGGCTTTCTGGCGCATCGGGAATCAAGAGCTCGACTATCGTCGTTTCTTCGACATCGATTCCTTGGTTGGGCTCCGAGCCGAAGACGAGGAGGTCTTCTTGGCCACCCACCATCTCGTCATCGACTGGTTGAACGACGGAAGTATCGACGGCTTGCGCGTCGATCACGTCGATGGCTTGTACGATCCAAAGCAGTACCTGGAGCGGGTGCGCGTGCGTGCGCCCGATGCCTGGCTGCTCGTGGAGAAGATTCTGGAACGCAACGAAGAGCTGCCCGCGTGGCCCGTTGCGGGAACCACGGGCTACGACTTCCTCACGCTGACGCAGCAAGTTCTGATCGACCCCACGGGGCAAGCGCCGCTGTCGACCTTCTACGAAGAAGTGGCGGGTCAAGAAACCAACTACGGGGCCTTGGTGCACGACTGCAAACGCCACGTCATCAACGTGGCCCTGGGCAGCGACGTGCAACGATTGGTCAACCGCCTGGCGGAGATCTGTCAGCAGCATCGCCGCTACCGCGACTATTCGCGAGCG
>JBNKZR010000576.1:0-4197 GCA_050301735.1 Polyangiaceae bacterium
CTCTTTCGGGCCGATGTAGGACAGTACTTTGTACGTCGCGCTTTCGCCGGCTCCGAGTGTGCGGACTGGGTAGGCCAGGCGGGCGCGGTAGAAGGCGCCTGCGGGGGCGCCGTTGCTCTGCCGGCCTTCGATTTGCAGCTGGCAGACGGGTTTGACGTCGGCCTCTAGCGGGACCAGAGCATGAGAGAAGTAAGCGTTGGAGACCGCCGCGACAGCCGGCTCGCCGTCGGCTTGAAACCAGCCCCAAGGTGCGGTTGCCGAGAAGCCCGGCTCCGAAAAGTCGTCGGGGTCGAAGGCGTCGGGGCGCATGCGAACGGCTTTGCCGTTGTCTCGCACACACTCGACGTTGGTCACGTAAGGGCTGACGCGAAACATCTTGGCTTCGACGTCCTTGTCCAGCCACCAGGCGACCGTATCGATGGCAGCGGCGTGTTCTTTTGCTTCGGAGCTCTTGTTCTCGATGGTCGTCGTGATGTCGAGTTCGTACGGGCTGCCCGTGGGGGCGATGGTTTTGGTGAGTTTGACGTCGGCGTCCTCATACGAAAACACGCACGTTCGCTCGTCGGGCTTGTCGAGTTTCCAGTCGACGGTATCGTAGGCGACGTTCCAATTCGCAGACTCCACCTGATTGGGTGAAGTCACGTTGCGGAACTGAACGAAGAGCTGCTGCCGAAACTCGTGGGCGGTACCTGGGCGTTGATTCTTCCCTGCGTTCGGGTCGTGCTCGTCGGGCGTGTTCGGTACCGCACCCGGTTGCGGCGTGGTCGAGACGTCGTGGGGTTCGCCAGCCTTCTGGTACTTCTTCGCCAACAGCTCGAAGCGCTTGAGCGTGGCGCCGCGCGTTGTGAGCTGAGCGTGGAAGAGGTCCGTCTTGATATCGCAGTACTCGTACGCGGCGCGGGTTTCCGGCTCGACCACCTCCGGGTCGGGGATCTTCGCAGCTTGCGACTCTTCTTCGGAGCGACCCAGCCACATGAACAGCAGCAGGCCGGAAAGCGCTATGAATGCGAATCTGAGGGCACCAGCCACGAAAGCTCCGAGTGGGTCAGTGCTCCCTCACGGGAGCGTTGGGGGCGCAGTCGGGACAAGTGTCGGACTGGCCGTGGTAGTTCGTCAGGCGTGCAACGCGCGCCCAATCGGGTTCGGCCAAGCACGGATCGACACCTGGGGGGAGGTCGATTCCTCCGCCGAACAATGGGTTGCAGCGCAACAGGCGCTTACAGGTCAGCCAGGCGCCTCGCAGTGCACCGTGGTGCTCCAAGCACAAGACCGCGTAACGTGAACAGGAGGGCTCGAAGCGGCAGCAGTCGCCCGTCAACGGCGAGACGAGCCGCTGGTAGAGAGCGATCAGCGAAAGCAGTAGGCGCTTCATCGCGTCGTCACCGGCTTCGAAGCTGAGGTCGACACGTTCTGACCCAACGCCAGCGCTTCTCGGCTCTTGCGCGCGATCTGTCGTGCTGCCCCCATCCATTCGGACGTGACGTCGCTGAGCTTCAGGTCTTTGCCTCGATGGCGGACGATCACGACGAGATCCATTTGCGGCGACCACAGCGAACGCGTTGCTCGGAATGCCTCACGCACAAGTCGTTTGACTCGATTGCGAACCACTGCGTTGCCAACCTTGCGTGACGCCGTGACGCCGAGACGAGCGCTCCCGGTGGCGGCCGTGCGGGCCCGGAGCAACATCACGAAGTGAGGCGTGACTACTCGTCTCGCCTCGGCCTGAACGGCTCTGAATTGACTTCGTTTGAGGATCCGCTGTGCCTTCGGGAAGCACCCCATTGGTCGGGGCTGCTCCACGCCGACGCTACTTCTTCTTGTTGTTGTTCGTCGTGACGGCCAGGCGCCAGCGTCCCCGCTGACGACGGTTTTTCAAGACGTTGCGCCCACCACGGGTGGACATCCGCTTGCGGAACCCGTGGGTCCGAGCGCGGCTGAGATTGTGCGGCTGATAGGTGCGTTTCATGGGCCCTCGCCTAACTTGAGAGGCTGACTAGGAAACCGCAGGATTGCGGAAAAGGGGTGAAGGAGTCGGGATTGGACAGCGTGGTTCGCTCGTCCAGCTCGCTCACTTGCTGTGTGGCGGCATCTTGGCTTCTTTGAACACGACGTGCTTGCGCACAACCGGGTCATACTTCTTCAGCTCGAGCTTGCCCTGCTGCTTACGCTTGTTCTTGGTCGTGTAGTAGGTGAAGCCAGTATTGGCACTGGACACCAAGCGGATGTTGTCACGCATAGCGGGCGAGCTGGTACCACGCAGCCGTTACCCGTGCAAGCGAGAAGCGGGGAGGGTGTTGGCCTTTTTGCGGCGAAAACAGCTTCAATAGGCAGTGATGGGCGATCGCTCGCGTCTGCTCGCATACTGAGCAGACGTCCGGTATGGGTGGGCCGAAGCTCTTTGGCTTGCGCCCGCCCCCCGTCTATTGCCGCAGAATCTTGAACTCCACACGGCGGTTCTTGGCGCGGCCTTCTTCGGTGTTGTTGTCACCCACCGGCCGCTCCATGCCGTAGCCAGCGGATTCCAACCGCTCCTTCGCGATGCCTTTGTTGACGATGTAGTTCACGACTGCGGTTGCCCGCCGATCGCTGAGCGCCTTGTTGTAGTCAGCGCCGCCCTGATTGTCGGTGTGACCGTAGATACCCAGCCGTAGCGTCGTGCGGTCTTTCATCAGCTCGACCACCTCGTCCAGAATCGGGAAGCTGACAGGCAGGATATTGGCGCGGTTGTACTCGAACTGGATCGGCTCCAAGAGCTGGATCTCGTTGCGGCCGACGAAGATCTTCTTCTTCTTCTCCTCGGGACAACCATTCTTTTCCGCGTCCTCGCTCTTGACGCCTTTGACCTCGGGGCAGGCGTCATCGACGTCCAGCACGCCATCTTTGTCGGCGTCCTCCTCGGGGCAGCCGTCCTCGTCTTGGATGCCGTCCTTGTCCTCCGGTACGGTGACGCACTTGTCGTCCTTGTCGAGAATGCCGTCGTCGTCGGTGTCCAGATCCGGGCAGCCGTCATCGGGGTACGGAGGCTTGCCGTCCTCCTTGATGGTCACACACTGGTCGATGTCGTCGGGGAAGCCGTCCCCATCCGTGTCCTTGTCGGGCTCGAGAGATACGCGCTCCAGCGGTTTGCGGATCTTCGGCTCCGAGTCGGGTCCGATGTCCGAAAGGTAAACGTGCGAGCCAATCTGCCCCAGCAGGCGGATGTCGGGCGCACCGTAGCCCGGCGTCAGCCGCGTGCCGCCGCCGGCCATGATGTACCACTTCTTCTCTTTGCCCATGTTCCAGCGGCCTTGGGCGAGCCACTCCAGTGGCGAGTTCTGGCCGCGCAAGAACGCGTTCTCGGTTTGGTCGGTGGTGCCTTCGGTTTTGATCACCTCGTCGAAGCCGAGTGAGCCGAAAAGTTCCACACCGATTTGCAGATCGTCGCCGCGCATGGGGACGAAGCCGCCGATGGAGTAACGGGCCTCGTTGCCCACCTGAAGCGAACTAGGTCGTGGACCCTGCTGCTGGCGGAAGTGCGGTCCGACCATCCAAACCAGCATCCAGTCGTCGAAATGGTGTTCGGCGTTGGTGAACAGCCAGACGCCCGTCTCACCGTCGCTGCCGAATCGGGTCTCCGTGCCTGTGGGGACGGTCAAGGCACCGCCAGCGCCCCAACGAAACTTCTTGTCGTCGCTTTCTACCGCCAGGGCCCGTAGCGAAAGCCGCAAGTCGTACAGGGTGGTGCCATTTTGGAAACCACTGCCGATGTTGCTCGGTTCATCGCCAGCGCTGATCCAAGCGATCGGGAGCATCAGCTCGAACGCCAAGCGCTTGTTCAACTGCACGCCAGCGCCGAGGTAGGTGGTGACCTCGTGAGCGAACGGATTGGGCTCGCTGTCGGCAAGCCGCGAATCTTCCGTCAGCGACGAAGCCCGCAGTGGATTGAGCGAGTAGCCCAGCGTCGCCGAGCCGTAGAAGCGCGTCTTGTCGCTGAAGAAAGGGCGCCAAGTCATGAACGGATCGTCGGGGCCACCCGCGATCTGCGCTCTGTCGAGATAGAACGAGCCTGCGTCTTGGGCTTGCGCTGTCACAGCGGCGCTCATCGCCACGGCTCCAGCCGCCAGTGCACATACTCCCGCGCGGACACTGCTCTTTTGGAGCAAGGCCGCCGCCCACGTCGTCACTCTTCCGATCACGGGCGGAACTTACCCTGACGTC
>JBNKZR010000577.1:0-4177 GCA_050301735.1 Polyangiaceae bacterium
CGTCGCGGATCATGGCCCGAGGCCTCATAGTATTCGTCGACCAGCGCTTCGAGATCCTTGAGCGGGCCGTAGCTTTCAGCCCGCGTCAGGGGCGGCGTCAGCCGCGATGGCTGGCGGCAACGGCGGGTACGGTTACCGCTCCACGAACGGCGGTCGCCTCCACGGCTACAGCCCGTTGGCTGAGGGCGCCTCGCCGAATGGCCTGGGTTTGATGGAACCCGAAGCCAATGCACTGGCTAGCGACGGATCGTACATCAGCAATTGAGCGCGCGCAGCGCGCTGCATTCTGCGCGCAATCCCCGCGACCGGGTTCCCCCGGAATTTGGAATTCTCCATCTTGCCTCTGGTGGGTACTAGTCCGATAAGAGGACCCATGTTGCGCTCCATACTTCCGCTGCTCGCGTTCGGCTTGGTCACCTTCCCGACGGAGCAAGCCCACGCCGCTTTCGATGGCGATCTCGTGCGCGTGTTCGCCCTGGGCGACCTCGGGGTCGGCGGGTCGATCGGCAATGGCGACACGGATGTCGACCTCCGACCGAGCTACGGTTTCACCGGGGGCGCCGACTTGGGAGTTCACGACTTCCTGGCGTTGGGTGCGATGGTCGGTTGGTCGTCGCTGCAGCTCGACCACGATGCACTGCCAGGGATCGGTACCGATCGTTCGACGATTCTCGACCTGGCAGTGTACCCGCGGTTGCGGATCCCACTGCCGTTGGTAGAGCCGTACCTGATGGTCCCAGTTGGCTACGCCACCTTCAACCCATCCGGGGGGGAGTCGGAGACCGGCACGAGCCTCGGTCTGACCGCCGGCTCAGGGCTGGGCTTGATGCCGCTCATCAGCGTCACCGGGGAAGTCGGCTACCAGATGTACTTCCTCGAAAACGTGGATATCAACGAGCTCCGCTTCCGACTGGGCTTGGCCATCGGGTTCTAGACGCAGACACAGCTGGTTGCGCCGATCGACGGCGTTCCAGCAAAGCGGTGGATTGCGGTGGTGAATCACCGATTGCGAACGACGTCGTCCCTAATGCTCGGCTCACCGGCGTTATGCGCAGAGGGCAACTCCTGGGGGCTCATCCCCGCGAAGCCCTCGGCGCTTGACGCTTGGGGATCACTTGGCCAGTATGCGTGAATGTCTTGGGGGCGTGAGCTGCTGTGCGGGCTGGGACTGGCAGCGCTGGTTGGCTGTGGCCAACAGGCAGAGCCCGGGCCGACGCTCCGACGGGGTGCGGGCACGGATTCGACGGCGGGCGGTTCCACAAACGCCGCGGAGCCGACTGGCACGTTCGGTGACGCCGGCAGCGACGGAATGACGATTGACGCCGTAGGGTCAGCCAACGTCGCGGGAATGGGTGAGATGGGTTTGCCTCCAGAGCAAGCCGACCCGCAAGCCACGAGCGACGCAGCGGGTGCCGCGGGCGCGGTATCCCAAAGCGCTGGGGGCGCGATGACACGAGACGCCAGCGTGAGCTCATCGGGTGAGGATGAGCAACCCACGATACCAGCTGATGACCTGCTACGCGATCCAGCGGACGCCGGTGAACCGGCACCAGTCGCGTCGTCTCCGGATGCTGGCGCCGTCGACGGTGCGGGAGGCGCGACATCTGGGGCTTCCAGCGGCTCGGACGAGGACCCCCGGATCGACGATGAGCGGGGACTGGTCCTGCCTCGCGACGGTCCGTTCAAGATGCTCGTCTACTCCAGGACGAACGGCTTTCGGACGCAAGACTCGATTGTCGTGGGACAGAACATGCTCGCGGAGATCGCCGCCGAATACGACTTCGAGGTTTCGTTCACCGAGGACAACGACGACTTCACGCCGGAAGGGCTTGCCCAATACGAGGTCGTGTTCTTCTTGAACACGAGTGGGGACGTCTTGGAGCCAGCGGAAGAAGACGCCTTCCAAGACTGGATGGAAGACGGCGGCGCATTCGTCGGGACCAACCGCGCGGCGAACACCGAGGAAGACTGGGCGTTCTACAAGGAACTGACCGGCGAGTTCGTCAATCTACAGAGCCAATGCTGCGATGCGCTGGACATCCAGTGGACGCCTGAGGCCGCCGACTTTCCGGCCGTGCAGGGTATGCCCTCCCCATGGAACTTCGGTGACGTCTGGTTTTATTTCGATCGCTACCGCGAGTGGTCAACCGGAGTTGGCTTCCAGATCCTCGCCACCGTCGAGTACCAGGGTCGAACCATCCCCGTCGCCTTCTCGCGGGAGTACGCGAACTTCCGATCGTTCTACGTCACGATGGGTCACCAAGCCGGTACCTTCCAGGACCCGCTGTTCAAGCAGTTCATCACCGGAGGTATCCTGTGGTCCGTTCGTCGCAATTCTTGGCTGTCCAAGACGGTCTCACCGAACGGGTTGTGACGCATGGCCCGACGTCACACACTTTGCACGACCGCTATCGCGCTCGCTCATCGTGGGCCGATGAAGATCTGTTGCTGGTTGGTCGCCGCGTGCGTCGTTGCCGCCGGATGCGACGACCATGGGGCGAAGGAGAGCTCGGTCACGCTGTATTCGACCTGCGAGAGCACGGCGGACTGTGCAGGTTCTGGGTTGTTGTGTGACGTCGAACGCGGCTGCGTGGAGTGTCGTTTCGACGAGGAGTGCAGCGAGCGCAGCTACTGTGAGCTCGGGATCTGTGAGCCGCTGACCGAGAGCGCCGAAACCGCCGCACCCGGAGAAACGACCGACGAACGCTCGACGGACGCCGGCGCGCCAGCTGAGGCGGAACTCGGCGGGCCCGATGGAGATCCGGTTTCGGGCGCTCTGACCGATCTCGAATTGCCCGCCGGCAACGCGGATGCTGGTGTGAGGGACGGGGCGTCGCCCGCGACTCGCGCCGATGCGTCGGTGGACGCCGGCAGCAGCACGGCACTCGACGAAGTGATGGACGACGAGCCGCTAGACGACGAGCCCACGGACACCACCGCAGCGGAGGGCCTGGCGGATGCCGCTACTCCGAACGCTTCAGCCACGGATCTCGACGGAGGTGAACTGGTAGCCGTCCGCGCGGAGCGGCACGCGTCAATCGCCGAGGCAGAAGCCCTGTGGGACGCGAGCGGCATTACCCGCTACGAGTGGCACGTCGAGCGCCTGGCGTACACCAGCTACGGCCTTGCTTCCAACGTCCGGGGCGTCGTGAGGAACGGCGTGATCGAGTCATTGCTCGGTGGTCGCAGTCAGCAACTACCCGATACTCCTCTGGACCTCGACGACGCCCTGGCCTGGCACACCGTGGACGGCTTTTTCGACTTCATGCACGAGGCCGTCGACCTCGACGTGGACATCTTCGATTTCACTTTCAACAGTGACTACGGCTACCCCGAGTCTGCCATCATCGACCCGTACGCAATGGCCGTGGATGACGAGTTCACCTTTCTCATTCGCGACTTCGAGCAACCGCCGCCTCCGCTGGCCGTGTACGGAGCGGAGCAGTGCGCTGACTTCGCCAGCGTGGAGGTCGGCCGATACACCGTGATGAACAACGCCTACGGTGGAGCGTCACACTGTATCGTGGCGCTGTGGGAGGGTGACAGCCGGGCCGGGTTCGCGCTGTCGTCGGTCGAAGCGAACGTCCCCACTCCCGGGCCCCCAGCCTCCTATCCCACGCTGGTGTACGGCTGGTCCGTCGATGGGCAGTTTCACGGCAGCGAGTACACGATGGCTCGCCGTCTGAGCGGACTGGTGTCGCTTTGGTCTGGGCTCGACACCACCGTGCCCGCGTCCGGCGTGTTCGATACGGCCCACACGATTTGGATCAGCGACGACCCAGCGCCCTCCAGCGATCAGGGCACGGTAGAACTCGCCCTGTGGTCGAACGTTCGCGACGCGACGCCGACGGGTTCGCCCATCGACTCGATCTCGGGCGAGTACGGCGCCTACGAAGTGTGGTTCGGCACGAGCGCAGGCGTCGACACCGTGACCTACGTTCGAACGGCGAGGACCGCGAGCGCGTTGCTCGACCTGTATCCCTTGGTGCAAGATGCCATCGACCGAGGCTATGTGGGCCCAGAGGATTACTTGCTGGGCGTGCAGGTTGGTTTCGAAGTGTGGCAGGCCAGTGAAGACTTCCGGCTGGATGCGCTGTCGTTGAACCTGACGTGGGAGTGAGTCCGGCGGTGCCGTCGATCCGCTCCGCCGACCCGTGACGGGCCGATCCGGCTAACG
>JBNKZR010000578.1:0-4176 GCA_050301735.1 Polyangiaceae bacterium
CCTCGCGGTGTCGAGGACGCTCGCACGGCCTTCAACGACCCGAGCGGGCTCCGCGGGGCGAGCAACGAGTCAGCGAGTTGAATGTGATCACTAGCCTCAAGTCGTTTCCATCCGCGCTCAGTCGCGGCGTGCTGGCGGCAGGGGCGTGCGTGCTCGCAGGCGCGGTGATACACCCAGGCTTGTCGCAAACCGCCAACGCACAACCCCGAACGACGCCCGCCCCACTGGAGGTGGTACTTCGTTACTCCGCCCCTCCCGGCTGTCCCGAACGTGAGGTCTTCTTGGACTTGGTTCAGCCTCGCGCGCCGCACGTCCGTCTGGTGCCGGCGGATGCGTCTGTTTCAGAGCCGCTCGAAGTCGAGGTCGTGCTTGCCGGAGTCCCAGAGGGATCGAGCGCCGTGGTTCGCATCTCCAGCGACGGCACGGTGCGGGACGAGCGCACTTTTCGAGGTAGCGATTGCCTCGAGGTGGCGCGGGCGGCAGCATTGAGCGTGGCCTTCGCGCTGGAGACCCAGTCAGCAGAGGCAGCCGGACCGGCGCCAAGCGAGGCAGAGCTGCGTGAGGCAGAGCCCGCGGAGGCGGCACCTCAATCGACATCAGAGCCGACGCCGTCGACCCAGGCTCTGCCCGGGCCGGTGAGCACGACACCGCAGAGTGTGCTCTTCGGGGTGGGGATCGCTCCCATAGCCGCCAGCCTGTTGAACGAGCCCTGGCTGGTCGGTGGGGACCTGTGGCTGGGAGCCCGGCAAGCGCACGGGCTGGGTGCGTCCGCTCGACTCGGCGTGCTCGTCGCGGACAGCGTCAAGTTCGACTCGACGGCGAGGTACCGATGGATCGCCGCTGAGGCTCGACTCTGTCCGTTTCGTTTGGGCGAAACTTGGACGCTCTCCGCCTGCGCCCACGCCACGGCAGGTGTACTGGGTGCGGAAGGCGTGGAGGTCGAGTTTCCTCGCGATGTGTCCGTGTCATGGGTTGCGCTCGGTCCTTCCCTCGAGACCTCTATCTCTGTTGCCACTTCCACCCGCTTGGTGGCGAGCGTCTCGGCCAGTGCTCCTCTTTCCGAGCGAACGTTCGTGTTCGAGCGGCCGCGTCGGGTGATTACCCGCAGCGAGTCGGTGGGGTGGCTCGTATCAGTCGGTGTCGAACACGACATAGGAGGTGGGTGATGGCCGGTGCGCGTGCCGAAAAGACGCGGCAGCCGACGGCCAGTCGCGAACCGTCCCAGGATTCGAGGAGTAATCCGCTCCCGACGAAACGTCGGGACAGACTCGAACACCTGATCCGTCGCCATTCCGATTTTGTTGCTCGGACGCTGCGAATTTTTGGGCTCTCGGAAGCTGACACGGATGATGGGTTGCAGGAAGTGTTCATCGTGTTGGCTCGACGACTAGACGACATCCGCCCCGATGCGGAAAAGACATTCGTCTTTCGAGTCGCGCAGCACATCGCCCTGCGCATGCGTGAGTCACGCGCACGAAAGCGGGAGAATGTGGTCGAGGAACCTCCACCGCGGGTGACCACGGCAACGCCCGAAGTCATTCTCGACAACCGCGAAGCACTGCAACTGATGTCCATCATCGTGGGTGGGCTTCCAGAGCAGCTACGGGAGGTCTTCGTGCTGTTCGAGCTCGAGGAAGTCAGCTTGCTGGAGATCGCCCACATGTTGGACATTCCACGCGGCACGGTCGTATCCCGGCTCAAGCGTGCCCGTGAATTGGTGGAGGAGCGCATGCAACGACGGGGATACGGAGGAGGCTCCACATGAGCGATGAAGAACTGGGAGAGCCCCGTCGATTGGCTGACGCGGGAGCTAGCCCCAGCGCTCAGATGCTCCGCGCCGCCCGCCGGGTGCACGCTTCACCCCATGCCAAACAGCGACTGCTTCGCCGTCTGGGGTGGCTCACGTTCGTGAGCGCTATCAGCAGCTATACCAGTGAGGTGGCTGCCTCGTTCGGTGGGGTCAAGACGCTCGCCTGGGCAACGGGCTTGAGCGTGGGAGCAGTCGCCGCGGGCGTTGGCGTGTTCGTGCTTCCGTCAACGACACCGCCGGCACCGCAGCTGCCCCCTGCGGTGGAGATCCGGCCAGCGCCCGTCATCCTCGCCGAGCCGCGCAGTGAGGCTCTCGCGCCCGAACGAGTCGAGAGTGAGCCCGAGAAGGATACGTCATTGAGAGGCGGCGCCCGCAAGGTAAATACGCCCCAGCTGAGCGAAGAGATCCGGCTGATCGACTCGGCGCGCAGCTCCGTCCGTAATGGCGAACCACGCTCGGCGCTCAGAGCCCTCAATCAATACCGCGCGCGCTTCCCGAACGGGCGCTTCTCGCTCGAGTCCACCGCGTTGCGCATCGAGGCCCTTGGCGCATCGGGTGAACGCGCGAAGGCACGTGTTCTCGCGCAGCGCTTCATCCAACATCACCCGAAGAGCCTGCTGGTCGAGCGGGTACGGAAGTACGCGACGGGCGGGGGAGCGCCCTAGCTCTCAGGTGAGCGCATGCTGACGGAAGGCCTCTGGCGCGTGCTGGCGATGGCGGCTCTTGGGGCTGCCACCGCGGGTTGCGGCAAGAGCGTCGAGATCATCGGCCTGGGCCCACTCGACAACGACGCCCAGCCCGAACCCGAGCCGACGTCGCCAGCGACGAGCGACGACAGCTCGCCGCCAATGCCGACGCCTATCGACACCGGCGGAACGGATGGCGAAGGCCCCTCTCTGTCGCCCGAG
This sequence comes from Polyangiaceae bacterium, assembly GCA_050301735.1. GTDB lineage: Bacteria > Myxococcota_A > Polyangia > Polyangiales > Polyangiaceae > SZUA-265. The sequence goes on from JBNKZR010000578.1 coordinate 2,719, forward strand.
GACGCGTCAGTCCCTCCCGCAGCCTCCTCAGCGCCTGACGCTTCCGCAGCGCCTGACGCCTCCAGTCCGTCTGCTCCCGATGCAGGAGCTGACGCGCCAGACGCGGCGGCGTCGAGTCCTCTCGGACCGTTTGGTGCGCCTTCGCCTCTCGAAGCGTATGGGGGCTCCGACGACCCGTCGTTCACCGCGGACGGCTTGGAGATGTTCATCGATGTCGACGACACCGATCAGATCCACGTCGCGACGAGAGCGTCCCGTGATGAGGCCTGGGGGGAGGCGATCCCCGTTCCGGTCGGCGGCGATGGCAGCGGCAAGACGCCATGGATAACCCCGGATGGGCTCGAGCTCTATTTTGCGGCCGAGCGCGAGGGTGGGCTCGGTGCCTCTGACATCTGGAGGCTCTCGCGCCCTGATCGAGCATCACCGTGGGGAGAGGCGCAGCCAGTGTCGGATGTGAACAGCAGCCTGGAAGAGTTCGCTCCCAGTCTGTCCGCCGATGGTCTGCAATTGGTTCTGACGCGTGCTGCCATCGGACTCGGGGAGCAAGAACTGTGGCTGGCGCGACGCGATGCGGTCGACGCTGCCTGGGACACGCCGACGCTCCTGTCCGTCAGCGATCCCGACAAGAAGGACTCAGACGCTGTCTTCGCCGCGAACGACCTCGAACTGTGGTGGGTGCACGCCGTCACGGATGCCAACCACGATCTCTATTTCGCACGCCGAGCGGCGCCCGAGCTGCCCTTCGGGACCCCAACTCCCGCCACCGAGCTCAACTCCAGCGCCCACGAGGGCGATCCATGGCTGTCGCAAGATGGACGCGAGGTCGTCTTCTTCTCGACGAGAAGCGGCGAGAGGTTACTGTACCGAGCGACACGGTAGTGGAGGTGACTGCAAGCGGTCGTGCGCGCTGGGGCACCTCGCCGGCATCTCATCTGCGTCTCTCTCCCCCTACCTTGACGAGGCGGAAGAGCAACGGCACGCTCAGTGCGTGTCGACGGCAATCGGGAAAAGAGGGGCCAAAGCATTTGCCGTCTGCAGGTTCTCCTACGGCGCGATGCTCAGTGTTTCGTTTCTACACGGGTGTGTCGCTGACAGCTCGTCACGCGAGACGTCGACCGAGCCATCCCCCTCGACGAGCGTCGCAACCTCGGAGAGTGAGCCCGCCGAGCCCAGCGTGCCCGTGGGACCCGAGTATCTGGAAGTGGAGGAGCTTTATGTCCTCTCCTCCATGCAGGCGCGCAGCATCGCGGTGGACGACGATTGGATCTACTTCATGGGCTGGTATGACGCGCACTACGCGGCGTTCCGCTTGCCCAAGCGCGCCGAGCCCAATGCCGAACCGGAGGAATTGGGGCCGTACGTGGGGGAAAACGAAGGTCAGCTGATCGACGTGGACGACCGGAGCGTCGCTTGGGCCACCTTCAGTCCAGCAGATCCGCCCGCGCGACTCTACGTGCG
>JBNKZR010000579.1:0-4171 GCA_050301735.1 Polyangiaceae bacterium
CGGTGGGAGGTCGGCAGCTGCCGTACCGCTTCGTCCGGGGTGGACGCTCCTTGCGCAAGCCGCTGATCGAGAAGGTCGAGCGCATGGACCTGAGCATGTTCACCGTGATGGTGAACGTCGAGCAGGCGTTCACCAAGGGGGGCATTCCGCTCAACGTTCAGGGGGTTGCCAACGTGAAGTTGCCGGGCGAGGAGCCGCTGCTGACGAACGCCGTGGTGCGCTTCCTGGGTCGGACGCGGCAAGAAATCTATCACATCGCAAAAGAGACCTTGGAGGGTAACTTGCGGGGCGTGCTTGCGAGTCTCACGCCTGAGGAGGTGAACGAGGACAAGGTGCGCTTCGCTCAAACGTTGGTGGAGGAGGCCGAGCACGACATGAATCGCATCGGGCTCGTGCTCGACACGCTGAAGATCCAAAACGTGTACGACAACGTGAACTACCTCTCGTCGATTGGTCGGATTCGTTCGGCGGGGCTGAACCAGCAGCAGGCCATCGGAGAGGTGGAAGCAAAGGCAGACGCCGAAGTGCAGCAGGCTGCCAACTGGGGCGCTTCCGAGGTCGCCAAACTGGAGGCCCAAATCGAGATTGCTCGACAAGAGACGGCCAAGCGCATCGCTGACGGACGGAGTCGTCGAGAAGCGCTGATCAAGGAAGCGCAAGGCGACATCTCCGCGCGTCAGGCAGAAGTCAGCGCGGACATCGAGCGTCAGCGTGCGCGTGCGCTGCAAGTCAAACGACAGCTCGACGCGGACGTCGTGCAACCCGCGGTCGCCGCTCGGCAAGCTGCCGAGGAAGCAGCTCGAGGCTCGGCTGCCCAGACCATCGAGCGCGGCAAGGCGGAGGCGGAAGCACTCAAGAAGCTCGTCGAGGCTTTCCGTTTGGGGGGCACGGGAGCTCGGGACGTTCTGGCTCTGCAGAACCTCTTGCCGCTTCTCGACGAAGTCTCCGGTGCGAGCCAGAAGCTACAACTGAACAAGGTCAGCTTCCTGCCCGAAGGAGCGCCAGGCTCGGACTTGGCCCGTACGGCGGTCGGTGCCGCAGAGCAAGTTCAAGCTGCGACTGGCGTCGATCTGAGCCGCATCGCGCGGCGCTTGGGCGGCGAGTAGGGCTGCTGTTGGCAGCTGGTGTCACCGCGCCAGCGGGTGAATCGAGTTCATGTCACGGCCTCGGAAAGCCGCGGCTCAAACCTGGAACTCGTACACGCTGCCCAGGTCCAGAAGTTGGCTGAGCTCGTCGAGTGCCTCGCGGCACTCGACGAGCAGTTGCGGATCCGCGAGATCGGCAGGCGAGAGGCGGTCTCGGTAGTGTCGCGTGACCCACGCCTCCAACTCAGCTAGCAGTACCTCGTCCAACAACACGCGGGCCCCGAGCGAGCTCTTCTCCGTCGCCGTCAGTGGAACGCGCAGCCGCAAGCAAGCCGGCCCGCCGCCGTTGGACATCGACTGCCGCACGTCGAGGAATTCCACGCGCGCTATGGGGTTGTCCTCTGCGACCACGCGCTCCAGGAAGCGCCTCGTCGACGGCGTGGACTGCGACTCCAGCGGAGCGATGATGCACATCGTGCCATCGGGCAACGTGAGCACCTGAGAGTTGAAGGGATAGGCCAGTATGGCGTCTGTGACGGGCAGTTCGTGGCTGGTCGCAAGTACGTAGCGGAAGCTCGGCCCCAGCGCTTCTCGGATGAGCTCCAAGAAACGTTGATGGTCCGCGAACGCGAGTTCGTGAAACATCAGGAAGCCCTGATTACCAACCGCGAGCACGTCCGTGTGGAAGGCACCGTGGTCGATGCCCTCGGGGTGCTGTCGCCAGAAGAACAGCTGCGAAGGATGCAGCTGTTGCAGTCGAGCGACGGCCTGGCTCGCGCCCAACGTTTGGCGCGCGGGGTGCTTGCGTGGTGTCGGATGGTGCTTTTCTGGATCTTGCCCCCAAGCGAAGAGATGCAGGGTGCGGTCGGGGGTCGCCAAGCGTGTGTGATTGGCAGCGCCCTCATCGCCCAAGCCAACCAATCGCGGCACCTCGTCGTGGACGACGAATGCGCTGTCGTCGGCGAAGATACGACGTAGGATACGTGTCGTCGTCGTCACCTCGATGCTGCGATGGAACAAGCTCGCCAGGTTGGCGGGGACGATGTGAACGCGGCCGTCAGTCGTGTCGCAGCTGGGCGCGATGGTGGCCGCGTTCGCCGTCCACATACACGAGGCGCTGCTGCAGCGCGCCAGTAGCTCTGGCGCGGTAGCTGCGGCTTGCTCGATGATCTCGGCGTCGGTTCCCACGAACCCCAACCGGCGCAGCGTGCCCACGTCGGGGCGCTCTTGTGGCGGGAGAAGGGCTTGACCGACTCCCAAGTCCATGAGCCGACGCATCTTTGCCAGCCCTTGCAACGCGGCTTGCTTCGGGTTGGCGACTTGGCCGCCGTGGCCGATGCTCGCCAGGTTTCCTCGGGCTAGGCCGGCGTAGTTGTGGGTTGGCCCCACCAGGCCGTCGAAGTTCACCTCCATCAAGCTCTCCGGAGTCCCCGTCGTCATCGAGCCCACTGCGCTTCCTAGAGCGTTTCTGGTTTGCGGGCGACTGCCACCGCCTGATTGACCGCGGCACGGCTGAAGCCTACGAGGATCTTGCCGCCGACGTCGATGACCGGGATGGATGCGCCCATGCGACCCGCGCTGGAGAGCTTCTTCTGCATTTCTGCGCGGGCGGCGCGGCTCTCCTCGATGTCCTTCTTCGTGACGTCCACCCCGAGCTTCCTCAAGTACGCTTCGGCATCGTGGCAGGGCTTGCACCAATCGGCGCCGTAGATCACGGCGCGCACCTTGGCGTTGAGCTTCTTCTCCTCAGCGCTGGGTTCGGCGCTCGTTGGTTGCTGCGGACCTTCTGCTCGCGCTGCTTCCGGTACCTCTTTGGCGAGTTCATCCATGCGCACCTTGCGGCGTTCGGCGCCGAGCTCGTTCCACTGCGCGCGGGTCAGGGTCTTGACCGGGTAGGTGCCGTCGCCCGACTTCTGCGTCAAGTCCGCGACGTAGACCAGACGTCCCGTGCCTTCGGGCTTAGTCGTCACTACGACGCGGACCTGCTTGCGACCCGCTTCGGGGACGTCTTCAGGCTTGGGCACCACGTGGAAGTCGCCCTTGTCATCGATCCAAGTCAACAGCAGGTCTGCGGTGTCATCTCGAAGTTCGAGTGCTGGCAGTTCGTTCGGTGCTGGGGAATCACCACTGGCGGGCTGAGTGTTGCCGGTCGGCTGCACCTCGTCGCGACTGCAGGCGATGAGCGCGGCACTCGTCACGAGCAGAGCCAGCAACGGGCTGCGGAGTCGCTCGAGATGGGGAGAAGCAAGGCGGGAAAGGCTGGCGTTGTCTCGCTGGCGAGTCATGGGCCACGTTCTAGTCGATCGGGGCATGCCTTTTGAGGTTGATGTGGTTCAGTGCGCGCTAGCGTCACTACGCGCCGAATTGGGGGGCGCCTCTGGGTCGTGATCGTGGGGTCGGCGCAGCTTGCCGGCAATTGCCCGCGCGGTCTCGAACAGACCAATCAGCACGTAGAAACACAGGAGCCACAACAAGACGAACTGCGGCCGCGTCAGGCGCCAGACGATGACGCTCGAGGTCACGGCACTCATCACGAGGATGGCCGTGCCGATGTTGAAATGAAGGTCCTTGAACGAGCGAAACTTGACGTTCGACACCATCAGCAAGCTGAGCACGATGGTCACCAGTGCTACGGCAACAGTGTACTTCTCATCGCTCAGCGCTCCCTCCACCGCGTGATTGGCAAGCAGCAGTGAAATCAAGACGCCAGAGGCCGGCGGGATCGGCAGCCCCATGGTGTGACGCCCAGGCTTGACTGGCGTGCCGCTGGCGCTCGAACTCAACACGTTGAAACGTGCCAGCCGGATCGCCCCGCAAGCGGTGAAAAGGAATGCGATGAAGGCCCCACCCGGCAGCCGCCACAGCATCCACTTGTACATCAACAAGGAAGGCGCCGCCCCGAAGCTGATGATGTCTGCCAGTGAGTCCAGCTGCAGCCCAAAGGCGCTCTGAGTCCGCGTCATGCGCGCGATGCGACCATCGAGCAGGTCGAACAGCATGGCGAACATCAACAGGATCGCTGCGCGGTAGAAGTCGTCCACGCTGGGGTTGTCGGTTGCCACGACTCGCATGGCGCTGAACCCACA
>JBNKZR010000580.1:0-4165 GCA_050301735.1 Polyangiaceae bacterium
CACACGCCTTCTCTCGAGCCTGTCCGCGACTCCCGCGCGGGCTGTGGTCACAGCGTCAGGCTCATGTTGCATGAGGGTCTACTCGCCTTCTGCTCTGGTCGTCCGGAACTCGTGACCAACACGGATCGCACGCTCCAAGACAGGTCGAGGCAGAGCTGTGGGCGCGAACCGTGTGAACGCTGACCAGTCGTCGCCAGGGTGCTGCCTATGGTGGGGTGGACTGCCATCGCTCTGACTGCAGAACGGTAGCGATAGGAATCGCATCCCCTCGAGCTGAACGTTGCCCAGAGCCTTCCGAGGGCATGGGGCTGGTGAGGGCTAACTTGTCGCGGTTGTGTGCCTGCTCAGGGGGCGTCAGTTGCCGGCGAGGAATAGAGGGCTGGCGACGAGTTCGAGAATCCAGTCGGAGATCAGCGGGTCTTTCAGGGCGGCGAGCTCGGGGTTCAATACTGCGTAGCACTCGAGGTCGTTGAGGGGATCTGCGGGCAAGCGATCGGGACCCAACGCGTAAGCCGTGGCGCTGAGGGCGATGCAGGCGTGCGTTTCTTCGCGGAGTTCGCCGGCGAAGACGGCCGCGAGCTCTGCAGCTCCGTCCACCTCGAGGGTCGTCCCTGGGATGCCGATGCCTCCCGTCGCGTCGACATCGACGCCGTTATCCGTGGTTCGGTACTCGCCCCAAGCATCGAAGTGTTCGAAGGGCAGACCGACGGGGTCGAAGAGGGCATGGCAACCGGCACACTGCGGCTCCGCCAAAGCGGCCAGATACTGCTCACGCCGCGACATGTCGCTGGGCGACTCCTCGCGAGGTGGTTCGTCGAGACCAGGCGGCTTGCCGGGCACACGCACGCAGCGGAGGCTGCCCATGACGACGGTACCGCGGGTGGAGGGGTGGTAGTTCGCGTTGAGCCAGAAGGCCTGGCCCAGCAAGCCGGCCTGGCGGGGCTTGGGCAATCGAACGACGCCCCATTCGTCGTCGGGTGCGGGAACGCCGTAGAACATGGCCATTTCGGCATTCACCACCGCTTGGCCACCGCTGTACAATGCGGATAGTGTCTCGCCCGGTTCGAACAGCAGCCAATCGAGGGTGCGCTCCGTCGACTCCAGGGTGCTTTGAAGAAGGGTGTCGTCCATGGAGAGGCGTTCGGGAGCGAGCTGCAGCCAATCATGAACGAAGCGCTTCAGCCCCACGCGCCCATTGCTCTCATCTTCGAGCATTCGCGCAGCAATATCCCGTACGATGACGGAGCTGGCGGGCGCGTCCGGAGCCAAATCCTCCACCATCGCGATTGGGTCGACGAATTCTTCGTCAGCGCCCCAGATCAAGCGCTGCAGCCGCTCTGAGATCTCTGCGTAGGTGGCCGGAGCTGGTGCGACGCAAGTTTCCTGCGGTGTGAAATCTGGGGTCGGGACGGGAGCTGGAGGGTCGCCTCCGGACGCTTCCTCTGTCGATGCGTCCTTCGGCGGGGTACCAGGGGTCGCTACATCGAGTGCGCCTTCCGGAGTGCTCACTTCTTCCAAACCGTCGTTGGTGGATTCTGAGCTGTCGCCCGCAGGCTCGTTTGGTGTGAATCCCCCGCGGGCGGATTCGACGTCCGCAGTGCCGCCGCTCTGAGGGGAGTCGTCCTCCGAAGGAGTCGTCGAGTCGTCGTCGGAGCTGCCCGATGTGGGCTCTCCATCTTCCCGGGCTTCGTCTCGATCACCTCGGGCGGCAATCTCCGAGCCAGAGGATGCGCTAGCACCGCAGCCCGAGACCAGCAACGCTGTACCCGCGGGTAGCCAGCCGCGCCAACGATCGAACAGGAGGGCAGTCATGGCGCGACGCTACCACAGGCCGGTGCCGATCACCGAAACCCCTCGCAACGAGGTGTCGTTCAACCAACGCGGATTGCTTCCGTGCGCGGACGAATGCGTCGGGGTAGCCCCCGCAAGTGTTGCGTCGCCTGGCGAAACACGTCCACGTTGCGCGTTGACGCGGCGTGTTGCGAATTACTATGCGGCTCGAGGCGCGGAGGTTGATCTTGCCGAGAGGGTTCGGCACCATCCGAATCGGGTTGGCATGGTATCGACGGCGCATGCGGAACACTTTCTCACGCGAATCGACCGACTGAGTGCGCGACATGCGGAACTCGCGTTGGGCCTCTACCGTGATCACGGGTTGGTGCGGTTTCTGCTCAGTCGACTCGAACTCGCTGATGGGACTGAGCGTGTGGCGGTTTCTTTGGCCGAGGGGGATCAAGGCCCGTTCGTCGTCGTTACGAGGGATGGGAGGTTCGTCACTTGTCTCGGCCAGGGCATGCGCCTGAGCGACGACTTGCCCGTGGTCACCCGTGCCTCCTTGGACACTCAGAGTGCCAAGGTCGAGGCGTTGCGTGAGCTGATGGAGGCCAGCTCGAGCGGCAAGAGTCGTCAGTTCGACCAACTGGTCAAGCGTGTGCTCGATGCCGGACACGCCGTGACGCAGCGTGAGTTCGACGACTTGGTCACGTGGACACCACTCGCGGGTGGTTTGTACGTCGAGGGACTGATCCGATCGCTGCGGTTGCTGGAACGCACGTACCCTCGCTTGCAGGCGGCCAAACGCATCGGCAAGCGGTCGGAGTCCACCCTCAGGCTCTATTGGCAGGCACTGTGGTCCGTCCTTCACCTGACGACACTGGTGGGCGACCAACCAGAGCACATTCAGCGCAGGTTGGCGCAGCTGGACGTGGGCACGGCGCCCTCCACTTGGCTGCCCCGGCTGTTCATCATGCCACTGTGGAAGACGGGGCTGCTGGCTTGGGCCACGCGAGCTGCTTGGTTGGCGGCGCGGATGCCCAAGGTGTTTCTCAAACCACTGAAGGAGGGGTTCGACGCTGCTACTCGCGCCGAGCACGTCTCAGCCTATGGTTCGAGTCTCGCCGCCATCGGGTACCGACATCGACGCTACCGAAAAGAGATCGGTAAGTTACTCCGGCGCCCTCACTCTCAAGAGGAGTCTCCGATCCGGCATTTCGGCAGCGTGTTCGGTGGGCTCGTATCCAAAGGTTACGACAGTGAAATCCTGGAGAAGATGTTGGACATCCCCCGTGAGGACACAGAGGCGTTCACGGCACAGTTCGGAGCGTTCCTGCACGACAAACCAGAGCACCGTGAGCTACTGGCCCAAATGACGGACAAGGAGCGTCTGGCGATGATGTTCACTCTGCCCATGGCCACCGACGAGACACAAGACGACTTCAGTCGCAACATCTGCTATTTGCCAGGTGTTTCCAGGATGAACGCGAGGGATTTCTACTTGCCTGAGCGCTACCGACCCATTCATCTGGCGCGGCTCTACCACCCGAAGCTGGCGCAAGAGTACGCTCGACCTCGGCTTGCGGTGGCGGCTCGTCACAAGCCGAAACCCAGTCGTGCTCCGACGACGCCCGGCCGCAACGAGCCGTGCCCCTGCGGTAGTGGTAAGAAGTTCAAGCGGTGTTGTGCTCGAACGGCAAGCCCTGAGCTCGGCTGAGCCAGGTGTCAACGCCTTGGCGCAGGTACTTGTGCCGTCTCGGGTGAGCGAGAAGGTATCGTTGCCGCGGGGGCTCGATGGTCAGGATCGATTGCAGAGAACAACGCGCTCTTGCGGAGGCTCGGTTGCCGGTCCACTCACCACTGACGTGGACGCCGGTAGCCGCTGCCGCGACGCAGCTTCTTCGGGCGTTGTGAAAGCCCTGTTCGGGTGGCATTTCGACGGGTGTGCTATTGTCCCGCCATGGCGAGTCAGAGAGCCGAGGAGACTGCGCTCCGCCCAACCCAGCTCGAAGCCACCGCGGAAGCTCGAGCCAGCGGGGCGCGGCTGGTCGCCACGGGTCGGCGCATCTCCCGGGCGTTGCCGTGCTTGCTGGCGCTGAGCTGCGCTGACGGTCCTGATGTCGAGACCGGTTCCAGCACGCCGCAGTCTGAAGACATCGGCTCAACGCCGACGGACTTGGCGGACGCCTCGGCCTCAACCATGCCGGCTGCTGAATCGGCTGAGACCGCCGCGGGGTCTACCACGACGCCTGCCGACGCTGGCGTTCCGAGAGACGAGTCCAACGCTTCCGGCGTCACCAACCCCACTGCCACCGACCCCGCTGAAACCGGGCCTTCCGCTGCAGGTGGCTCGGCGTCTGTGGGAATGCCTGAGGACCCGCCGTTGGGGATG
>JBNKZR010000581.1:0-4152 GCA_050301735.1 Polyangiaceae bacterium
AACCCGACGAAGTCGAGCGCAGCGACCAACACCGGCGTGCGTGTATCACCGAGCGCGTAAAAGACGATCACCAACTGACGCACCAGCGCGACGGCCCAAATCCCAGCACCCTGAGCGAGCAGTGCGCGCGAGGTTTCCAATGAAGCAACGGCGTCGAATTGCCCTCGCTCGAAGACCAGCGCGACGATGGGATGAGCCAGGGCGACGTACATCACCGTCGCCGGTACAGCTACGAACAGAGCGAGGCGCAGACCATGCCCGAAGGTTTCCACGAGTTCGCGCTTGTCGTCTTGGGTCGCCAACAGAGCCAGACTGGGCAGCGTCGCGGATTGCACCGCCATCACGAAGATCCCCTGCGGGAAGTCGCACAGGCGCTGCGCGAACACGAAGAAGCTCATCGAGCCCACGTCCTGGCGGCTCAAGAGTTGCCGCGCCACGAGCATGTCGATGTAGTAGATGCCGAAACCGATCAGCACCGGTGCCATGCGTCGCAACACCTCGCGCACGGCGCGGTCACCGAGGTTCAGCTTGGGTAACTCGAGGTAGCCAATCTTCTTCAAGCTGGGCCACTGCGCGACGACTTGCATCGCGCCACCGAGCAGCACTCCGACGCACAGGGCGTACAATGGATCGAGGCCCTGGCTCATCAGCCACGTGGGCAGGGCCAGGGCTGCCACGATGAAGGCCACGTTCAGCAAGGCCGGGGCGAAGGACGTGACGACGAAACGATGGTGGGTGTTGAGGGCAGCGACGCCGAGGGCGGCCGTCCCCATGAAGAAGATGTAGGGAAAGACCCAACGCGCGATGGTGACCGTTCGTTCGAATTGTCCTGGCGTCTGCCGATAACCACCCGCGAAGATTTCGACGAGCCACGGTGCGCCGACGACCCCCAAGAACGAGACCAGCGCCAACAGTAACAGCGAGAGGCCACGCAATGAGCGAAAGAACTCGCGAGCGCGCGCTTCGCCTTCGCGTTGCCGGACTTCCGTCAACACGGGCAATACGCCGTTTTGCACCGCGCCTTCTGCCAGCAGTTGCCGCAACACGTTGGGCAGCAAGAAGGCCGCGAAGAACGCGTCAGTCGCGACGCGGGTGAACATCGCGGCCAGAACCTGCTCGCGCACCAAACCCAGCAGTCGACTGAACAGGGTGCCTGCGGCGACGATACCGGCGCGCCCCGCAATAAGTCGCCGTTCCGTGTGGCCACGTTCGGCACTCGCAGCCTCGGAGCTGGCGTCGTCGTTCGCTTTGGACACGTCGGATGTCACCGGCGCCACTCTACACCCGGGTCGGCGTCTTGGACCAAGACTCGCATGATGCGCGGCAGTTGGAGGGTTGGGTCGCGATTCGCCAGGTTGCGGAGGGCATGTTCAGGCGTCACGAGATGTCGGCGTGTGCTTCCAAAGCCGTTTCGACGAGACGCAGGGCCACCGCGGCGTCCTCGGGGGTGAGGCCAGTGCCGGTGCGCGCCGCCATCGAAAATCGGGTTCTCTGCTCGCCTTCCAGCCGAACGCGCCCGCCTCCACAGGCCGAACACACGAGGCCCCCCTTGGCGGCTTCAACGAAGGCGGCTTTGCCCGCAGGACATGCCCGCCCGCAACGCACACAGGTGTCGAACTCGATGCCCCAGCCCCACGCGTCGAGCAAGGCCAAGCCCGCCGCTGCGAGCAGCGGCGGAGGGTCCGTCGTGCCAGGCGTATCGAGCTGGTCGAGCAAGTGGTTGACGAGCCTCCAAACCAAGGGCTCGGGGTCACGCTCCATGGCGCCTTTGCGCACCCATTGCAACGCATGCCCGGCCGCTTCGAGGCGCTGCAGGGATTGGGTTAGCGCAAAGCGGGGGCGAGTGATGGCAGCGCTCTGTAGTTGATAGTTGTCGCCGCGAGTCTTGGCGAGTTCGATGGCGAGGGTGTGCATGGGTTCCAGCGCGCCGCCAAATCGCTTCTGGCTTCGCTGGGCGCCCCGCGCTCCTGCAGTGATGCGGCCCAGGTCTTGGGTGAACAGCACGAGCAGTGCGTCGCTTTCACGCACGACCGTCTTTCGGAGTAGAAGAGCGGACGTGCGGACCAGCGCTCTGCTCACGCTTGCGCTGGCCGCTGCGAATGACCGCCCGCGTCATCCGCCGTGACGGTGCCCCAGCCCGAGGAAAGCTCTTGCGGCTTGTCGTGGCCGCGGGGCTTGAGCACGATGCTCAGTGCCAAGGCGAAGAGGAACAGGAGCAGCACGAAGGCGATGGCAAAACCGAAGCGACCACCCCGAGCTGGCTTGGTCGGGCTCGACAAGGGCAGGGGGGTGACCCACGCCACGCGACGGCTCGCCGTGTAGCGAGCGAGCACGTCATCTGGCGAAAGACCGACGGCCTGGGCGTAGGAACGAAGGAAACCTCGAACAAACACCTCGCCCGGCAGCTCGTCGAATTGATCGGCTTCGATGCGTTCCACGGAGTGAGTCGGCACGCGCGTCGCACGCGAAATTTCTTCGACGCTCATCCGCTTTTCTTCGCGGTGGCGACGCAAATAGCTTCCGACGGACTCCATGGGGCTCATTGCTGCAGACTGACCAAGATGGCGTTGCATTCTCTGCCACTCGGCGTGGACTTATCAAGGTGAACGCACGCTTCCAGGTCTTTGGCTGCTTCGTCCTGTCGGCCGAGCTGAAGAGCGGTTTTTGCTCGATGCACGTAGGCGACCTGCATTGCTCGGCACCTCGGATGGTCGACTTCGAGGGCGCGAGTGTAAGCCGCCATCGCTCCATCGAAGTCTTTCTTGCGTTCATACGCGAGCCCTAGTCGGTAGTGCCCGACACAGAAGCTGGGCTGCACTGCGGTGCTGCGCAAGAGGGCCTCGATGGCCTTTTCGGTGGACCCCGCCTCGAGGTAGGCCCAGCCGAGATTTCCCCAAGCATTTTCAGGGGTTTGGTACAGGATGTCCTGGCTCAATTGCGACAGAACTCGGATTGCTTCTGGGTAGCGTTTCTGGTGGATGAGCACGACACCCAAGGTGTTCTTTGCTTCCCTGAATTCCGCATCTTGCTCGATTGCCGAACGCGCGAAGCGTTCGGCTTCATCCAGTCGACACTCGTTGTCGTCCCGATTGCAGAAGTCCAGGTAGATCAACGAAACCAGGTGTGCAGCCTGCGCATTGTCCTCGTCGAGCTCGACGGCTTCCAGCGCATGTTCGAGCGCTTTGCGTGGCTCTCCGCGGCGCAACCACATGTCCGTCGCCAAATCGTACTCGGCCATGCTGCGTGCGGAGTCGCTTTGCCCCGCACTCTTGCTTTCGCCCGACGAGCAGGCGAGCAGAACTGCCGCGGAACATACGCTGCACAGTCTGAGGATGTTTGCCAATCGTTCGAACTTCAGTTTGCTGATACCAAGAGTCATCGACGCGCTCCGCCGAGGATCTCTTCGCCCGTTTCGAGCAAGCCGTACAACTCTTGTAGGGCTTCGAGGTCGGGGATTTCCAAAGTCTCTTCGGAGATTCGCAGGTAGTCGTTATCTTGAAGTTGTTGAACGGCGCGTTTGACGGCATCCACGTCGAGCCCGACGCGGGCAGAGAGCTCCAGCGGGGAGAGGTGCAGCACGCGGGCACCTTCGGGGGGCGTCGGCTGGGCCTGAGCGGTGCGCACTAGGGCCAGGATGACGCGCGCCTGTGAGTCCCGTAACATGCTGATTTGTATGCGTTCTTCAGCCTCTCGGGCACGCAGCGCGAGGCGCTCGACGAGGCGCGCACCCGTCTTGGGTGAGTCCGTGATCAGTTGCTCCAACGAGTCGGTGTCGAACGCGACGACCTGCACTGGCGTCAACGAGATGGCCGTCGCAGTGCGCTTTGCATTCGTCAGCAGCGCCTCTTGCCCGAAGAGCTCACCACTACCCAGCACCGAAAGCCCGCGTTCGGCGCCACCGATGCGTTTGAAGATGCGCACCCGCCCTTCCAGCATGAAGTAGGCGCGGTCCGCGGTGTCCCCATCCCGGTAGATCACCTCGCCGGGTTCGAACCGGTGCTCGTGACGCAGCAAATCCCTTGCTCTGTCAGCGTCTTGCGGGTCCGAAGCCATGGGCGCATCGTAGCCCTCGGGCTCCGCTCACGCCAAGTCCTCTTGCTGAGTCAGGCGAGCGGGTTGTCGGGTAGTTGGGGCAGTTTGGCGTCCGCATCT
>JBNKZR010000582.1:0-4151 GCA_050301735.1 Polyangiaceae bacterium
AGCAAGGCCGCAACGTTTTCCACCGCACGACGCTGCCGTTGGGTGAAGCGCAGCGCCAGGACCTCGCACGAGTCGTCCGACGGTGGTGACCCGCGTGCTTCCGAAGCCAACGACGCGGCCACACCGACGTTGATCCGCAGCGTGTTGCATGACAACGCGTGCTCCACGTCCACGGCAGTCACGCGGCGGCGAGAAACGACGCGAGCCTCACCCGCCTGCGGGCAGAGCACGAGTTCGTGCTGTGTGAGGATCAGCCAGTTCTCCGAAAGCCGTAGCTCGAAATCGAGATCCGCGAGCGCGTAGGCGATGATCTCGGAGCGCTGGTTGGCGCTGCCGTAAAGCCGCAGAGCGCTTTCGACTCGGTGACGGATCTGTGCCGGCAGCCTCGAAGGCTGGTCCGTGTATCGCTCCAACAACTCGTAGTCGTTGAGTCGAGGTGCTGTGCTCATTTCTGGATCGCTTTCTCACGCTTCCGAGCACTTCAGCACCCGGAAGCTGGAACCGCGATTCCAGTGACTTCTAGGTGGGTTTGCGCCTGCCGACCATGCCGTTGCCTAGCGCGCCGGGAGCCGACTTCACTTTCACCCAAAGGCAGCGCGAACACTGCTCGGGAGAAAGCTGCCCGGCACGACGCTCAGCGATGAGCGCCGTCATCCCGTAACCGCAAAAGCGGCCAGCGGAGGCAACGTGGTGGAAGGCTTCGAAGTGCATGTTCAGCGTGTCTTCGTATGGGGTTACGTTTCTTGTTTGCTTTCTGCTCTGTCAGAAGAGGCTACGGCGCGCTCGGGGCACGGGACCTCGAGCGCGGACGCTTCGCCCAACCAACGTCGGGAGAATACCCGTCGCCCACCACTCTTCAAGTCTCGAGTGCGAAATTCTCGCGCACGAGTTACACCGAAACGAAAACCAGCAGCACGCTCGTTCATCTACTACACACATAGGTAATCGTGCTTCGCTGCCGTGTTCGCGGTGGCACACGCCGCACGGGTCGGCTGCATTCAATAGAAAAGCCCTGAGAAATGCAGACTTGGCACCGCTCCACTGGCGAAGCCCGAACTTGCGGTGAGCGCTACTCACGGCAGAGCAGCGTCCAAAAGGAGGCGAGCTTTGCAGTGGCTACGAACAGCTGCCGTCCGAAGTGATCGTTCAGACTCCAATGGACGCGCCTGCACTCACTCGCCCCTCACCTCTGCTCATCTTCCTGCACCATGATCATGGAGTCATAGTCGACGCGACGATCTAGATGGCGCTCTTGGCCGCAAAGGAACGTCGGAATCCGGTCGTGAAGCAGTTCACGGAGGCTGTGACGCAACGCTTCGTTTCTGGTCTCAGCTTGCCGCAGCGCGCCAACTCGGCCCTGTGGCGGCACATGCAGAGAACGACTAGACGTCAGCGCGCAACACCCTGAAGAGCCTGGTGTACGTTTCCGCCTCCGATCGTCATCCTCTGTCTGCCGCGTCGTGTTGCCCTGCCACCTTCAGGGAAAGTATCGCGCTGGCTGCCTTTCGCAGCCGCCGGCCAGCCCCGCGTGCGGAGACAACCGCGCCGCGACGATTGGACGCGTCCTCAATCAGTCAATGCCGCTCGCGTCAGCCCCCGCGTCCGTGGCCCCAACCTCACCGCCAGCGCCGAGTAGCGCGCCACCAGTGAGCAGTGCGGCCGCGATGACGGCAGCGCGGTGTCCGGCGCCAACCGGTGAGGATTGGCGCTCGACACTCGCGCTACTGACGGCACACGCCTACTTGGCGATGCCACCTTCCCAGCGACACACTGAAGAGCAGCCGTCGCCGCTATCGGTGTTGCCGTCGTCGCACTGCTCGGGGCCGTTGACCTTGCCGTCACCGCAGCGCGGCCCGAGGCGGCAGTTGGCAGCGCATTCGCCGTAGCCGCCGTCGTTTTCTCCATCGTCGCACTGCTCGTTGGCAGGATCACGCACGCCGTCGCCACAGCGAGGCCCAAAGGTGCACATCGGGCCGCACTCACCATAGCCGCCATCGTTGGTGCCGTCGTCGCACTCCTCGCCGAGCTCTTCCTGAACCACGCCGTCACCGCACTGGGCGCCAAGGCGACAGTTGTCCGAGCAGTTCTCGCTGCCGTCGCACTCCTCGCCCCATTCCTCCTGAATCACGCCATCGCCGCAACGCGGGCCCAGGTCGCATTCTTCGGTGCACGAGCCATAGAAGTTGTCGTTGATACCGTCGTCGCAAGTTTCGGCGCCGTTGACGACGCCGTCGCCGCAATACGGACCATACTGGCAGTTCTGATCGCAGGCGTCGTAACCACCATCGTTGCCGGCGGCGCCTTCGTCGCATTGCTCCTTCGATTGAACGATGCCGTCACCACAGCGCGGCCCAAGTACGCAACCGGGAGCACACAGACCGTAGCCGCCAGCGTTGACGCCGTCGTCACACTCCTCGTCCAACTCACTCTGCACGATCGCGTCGCCGCAGGTGCCGATCAGGCGGCACAACTCGGTGCAATCCTCCGAGCCGTCGCACTCTTCACCCCATTCCGCCTGAATCACGCCATCGCCACAGCGCGGGCCGAGCACGCAACCCACGTCACACTCACGGTAGCCACCGTCGTTGACGCGGTCGTCGCACTCCTCCGGCCCGTTGACGATGCCGTCACCGCAGTATTGGTCGGGCTGACAGTACTGACTGCACTGATCGTAGCCGCCGTCGTTGCCGCCGGGACCTTCGTCGCAAGTCTCGAAGGGGGTGTCGACCGTGCCGTCGCCGCAACGCGGACCCCAGACACAGCCTTCGTCACAACGACCGTAGCTGCCATCGTTGACGCCGTCGTCGCACTCTTCGCCGTCTTCGACGACGCCGTTGCCGCACAGAACGCGGCAGAACTCGTTGCAGTTGGCGTCGCCGTCGCACTCTTCGCCCCAGTCTTCTTGCACGATGTCGTCGCCACAGCGCGGACCAGGCGTGCAACTGGGGGTGCAACTACCGTAGCTGCCATCGTTGATGCCGTCGTCGCAGGTCTCCGGACCGTTGACCATGCCGTCACCACAGTATGGGCCGAGCAAGCACTCGGTCGAACAACCACCGTAGCCGGAATTGGAGTTGCCGCTGGCGTTGTCGCACTCCTCGAAGGGCGAATCGACGTTGCCATCGCCGCAGTAGGGGGGCAGGACACAACCCGGCGCGCAATCACCGCTGTCGGTGCTGTTCCAGCCGTCGAGATTGGTGCCGTTGTCGCACTCCTCTTCGGTATCCTTGTTGCCGTCACCGCAGTAGGGCCCGAGAGTACAGCTGCCTGCCGTGCAGGAGTCGTACTGCGGAGTCGCCGTGTTGTTGGGCGCCTCGTCGTAGGGCGGATCGGCACTGGAAGACCCATCGTCGCACTCTTCGTCAGCCGTGATGATGCCGTCACCGCAGACGGGGGAACAGAACGAACGTGGAGCGATGAAACCGTCCAAAGTCAGCCGGAAGTTCGACTCCGATGTGTGCCGCTCCGCGTGGAACAAGGCGATCTCGTAGACTCCGCCCTTGGTGATGCCAAAGCGATCGTCTGTAGCATCAGCTTGTTCGGCGGCGGTGTAGTCCGTGTTGGTGCAGGCAGCGAGCGTGCCAGGGTTCAGACATTCAGCCGAAGTCCCTCCAGGAACGCCGTCGTAACCGTTGTAGGAGCAGGAACCATTCTCGTCACCGAGCACGACCTGGCCGTACTGGACGCAATGCACGCCACCGATGTCCACGGCGAGCTTGCCATTGATGAACACCCAAACATCGTCATCTCCGCGGAAAGTGAGGGTCTCACCGCCTTGGTACTGGAAGAAGTACTTCAGCTCTGTCGTGAAGTGGTAGTTGTTGCCGGCAGTGCACGGCCAAATCGTGGTTTCGCTGGTGCAGGTCTCACCAAAGCCGTCCGAGTTGATGGGGAAGAAGTCCGAATCGTCGAACACGTAGGCGCTGGTCGTTCCTTGACGCGCAAGCGGTAGGGAATACCCGGTGTCGAGCACGATCTGATCGATGCCATCCGCTGCCACGTCAGCGCTGTACCAGAGAGCGAAGGAGGCAGCGCTGTCGACCGTGGACCAAGTGCCGGACGCCAGCTGCGGCTTTCGCTGCGCGGTCAACTGACCACAGGCCCCACCGCCCGCTGTGCACAGCGCGCCCGCAAGGCCTTGTTCTGTCCCT
>JBNKZR010000583.1:0-4149 GCA_050301735.1 Polyangiaceae bacterium
GGTGGGCCACCACCGCCACCGCCACCTCACGGCGGACCGCCGCCAGCGCCGAGTCGCGCCGCCGCTCCTCCCATGGCACCGATGGCTGGTCCCCCGAGACGCGCCATCAACGTCTACTACATGGGCCAGCGCTACACGGTAACCAAAGACCGCTTCATCATCGGCCGCGGCAAACAGACCAGTGATCTGACGATCAAAGATCCGAACGTGTCGCGTCAACACGCGATGGTCGAGTTTCTCAATGGCCAGTACTACATGGTGGACATGGGCTCGACCAACGGCGTCGAATACGGCGGACAGCGCGTCGCTCGCCAGCAGATCAACGAGAACGACGTGTTCCGTGTCTGCGACCACGAGCTGCGCTTCTCGTACTACTGAGCAGCCCAAGTCCCATGCACGTCGCGGTCTTGGGAGCCGGCGCGCTGGGTCGGGCATACGCCGCGACCCTGTCTCGCACCGGCTGCAAACTCACGTTGGTCACCCGCCACGGCGAGGAGTCATCGAGCTTCTGGGCGACCCAGGTCGGGCTCTGGACTCGCCGCTGGAGCGTCGAGGTATCGGTGTCCACCAGCCTGCCAGACTGTGATGCGGTGCTGGTGACCGTACGCGCAGAGAACGTGGACCAGGAACTGCTGCGACGACTCGGCGACTGCGACGCGCCCGCGATCGTGCTGACTCCCGTGATGTCCGAGCAGACCGCAGCGCGCTGGCAGGAGCTTCCGCGCGCCTACGGCGCGATGGCCTCGTTGCTCTCCGAAGCGCACGGGCAGGACGTGGAGTTCCTCGTGCCCCCCGTATCACGCACTCTGGTCAGCGCCGACGCTCAGACGGAACCCGGCGTCGTCGAACTCGTCCGACGCCTGAAACGCGCCGGCGTCGGAACGAAGTTCGTGCGGCACTTGGAGCGTGACGCGCGGGCCACGAACCTCGCATTTTTCCCACTGCAGATGGCAGCCGCCGCGGTACCGGACATGGGACAGTGGCCTGCTCGACGCGACGTGCTCGCAGCCCTCGCCGGAGCGCAAACGGAAGCGCGCCGCCTGGCGGCCGAACTGGGTCGCCCGGATCTCGGCGTTCGCGTCCTGGCCTGGATTTGCAGCTCTGCGTGGCGTTTGGCGTGGTTGCTGCGCTTGGCGCCGGTACTGTCTCCATTCGTCTTCGGCTTTTTGCAGCACCACTTCGGGCAAAAACTCCCGGCGCAGACGGCTCTGTTCACTTCCGAAGTGCGACAGTTGGCAGCCTCTGCGGGTCTCGATGAAGGAGCGACCCAACGGCTGCTCCCACCCGTGCTCGCCCCGCGCCAACTCGAGGGATGACGCCCACCGACTGACGCCATGCTTGGTCGCAAACTGGAGCGCCTCGCAACGACTTGTTAGGTTGACACCATGAGACCGGAGCCGGATACCGGGGCGGGGCTGTCTCGTGCCGGGGCGGGGTGGCGACGAGCTTGGCTCTGCACCTCCCTACTCTTGCTCAGCTGGTCCTTCGTCGGCCTGAGTCGCGCCCAAGCGCCACCGTGGTTCCCAACTGGGAGCGTGCCGCTGTCCGCCGACACGGCAAGCCTCGAAGTGATTAACCATGACGCGCCCATCTGGTTCGAACCGCGCCACGGTGCACGGCGCCGAGGCTCGACGCAAATCGGCGCTCGACTTCCGGTCTTCGGCTTCCAAGCGCCGCACGCGAGCTGTCGAGGTCGTTGGTTTGCCATCGGGCCCGAGGCTTGGCTGTGCGAGGAATACGTGCGTCTGAGCCGCTGGACCACGACGGCCACCCCGTTGGTTTCGGCCGGACCGAATGGGCTGCCCTATCAGTACCACTTCGTCGGAGCCGACGGCTCTTTTGGCTACGCCAATTTGCGGCTCGCCGATGAGGCCGTGCCGGACTCGCAGCTGGAGCCTGGCTTTGCCGTTGCCCTGCGGCGCGTCGAAAGCAAGAGCGGAGGCGAAGCCTACGGTTTGACGACTCACGGTCTGTGGCTGCCACTGCGTGACCTGCTGCCAGCCAGCGTTCCGACCTTCGAGGGACAACTTCTGTCGCCGGGAGCCCCACTGCCGGCCTGGGTTCATCGCGCCGCGGCAAAGGTGTTCACCAAGCCGTGGCACGCCACGCGACACACCGTGCCCCGACTCAGTCGCGTCGACGTCTTGGAGCAGGTCGAGCGCGGCGGACGAACATGGTTCCGTATCGCTGAAGACCAGTGGCTTCGGGCCGACGACGTGCGACGGGCACATCGGCAAGAACCGCCTGCTGAAGCCCTGCCCGACGAGCGCTGGCTCGACGTGGACACCGAGTCACAGACACTCGTTGCCTACCAGGGCGAGCAAGCCGTGTTCGCGACCTTGATCTCGACGGGGAAGGGAACCGTGGACAGTCCGCAGGCAACTCCCCTCGGAACCCATCGAGTTTGGGTCAAACTCGTATCGACCGACATGACGAACCTCGAAGATGCCGACGCCAACCGCTTCTACGCCATCGAGGAGGTGCCGTGGGTGATGTTCTTCAAAGGGGGCTATGGCTTGCATGGCGCCTTCTGGCACGAGTCCTTCGGCACCAAGCGCAGCCACGGCTGCATTAACCTGAGCCCCAGAGACGCGCATTTTCTATTCGAGTGGGCAGGGCCGCAGCTACCACCCGGCTGGCACGCGGTACACCCGACGGACTACGACCGAGGCACGCTCGTGGTCGTCAGGTAGACGGTCGTCGAGCAAACAGCTCACCGAGGCGGCACTGGCGCTGCGTCTGCGAGGCCGAAATCGATCGGCTCTTCGGTTATTCGTGGCCTTGTAGTACGACGCGAAGAGATGGTTTCGATCATGCACGCCGCCCGGGACATTGGGCGAATCCGCGAGATTTCGACGGTCTTGGCGCGCCATGGCTTCGGAGAGATCGCCTCGCGGCTCGGCTTGGTACGCAAAGATGACAAGCTCGCGACGGGTGATGACGGAGGTGCGACGTTCGCTGTCCGCCTGCGGCGTGTGTTGGAGGAGCTGGGCCCATCCTTCGTCAAGCTCGGACAAATCGTGTCCACCCGGGCCGACGTCTTGCCTCAAGACGTGATCACCGAACTGCGAAAGCTCCAAGATGCCGTCAGCCCGGTTCCGTTCGACGACATCAAGCTCCGAGCCGAAACGTCGTTGGGCGTCGAGCTGAGCGAATTGTTCGAAAGCATCGACCCCCAACCGTTGGCGGCAGCGAGTGTCGCTCAGGTGCACCGCGCCAAACTCAAGACTCCCTCGGGCACCGAGGAGGTGGTGCTCAAGGTGCAGCGTCCGGGCATCGGCGAGACCATCGCCAGCGATCTGGACATCCTGCACAGCTTCGCCGCCCTGTTGGAGAGAGCCGTCCCGGAGTCTCGCATCTATTCCCCCGTAGGTCTGGTGCAGCAGTTCGACCGCGCCATCACCAGCGAGCTCGACTTCACGACGGAAGCAGAAAACGCTGGCCGCTTCGCCGCCAACTTCGCCGACCAACCCTACGTGAAGTTTCCCAAGGTGTATCGCGAGGCGTCGAGCAAGCACGTCATCACTCTGGAGTACCTCGACGGTTGCAAGATCAACCAAGCTATCGCCCAGGGCTTCTCGGGTCCGCGACTCGCGCGCATCGCCACCAAGTTGGTGATCAAGCAAATCTTCGAAGACGGCTTCTTCCACGCCGATCCGCACCCCGGCAACGTGTTGATCCTGGGCACTCCAGAGAAGCCAGTTTACGCCTTGATCGACCTGGGCATGGTCGGTCGCCTGAGCCCCCGCATGCGTGACCAGACGGTGGACCTCATGGTCGCCGCCATTCGTCGCGACTATGAGGCGGTTGCCGACGCGATGCTGGCGCTGGCCTCTCCCACGCGCAAGATCGACAACAACGCCTATCGCGCAGAAGTCGCCTTGTTGGCCGATCGCTACCTCGGCAAGCAGCTCAAGGACATCGAGATGAGCATTCTGATCCGGGACTTGGTGCGCACTGCCACCAAGTACGGGTTGGAGGTTCCGCCGGACTTTTTGCTAGTCGGCAAGGCGCTGATGACGATCGAGGGCATCGGCAAAGAGATCGCTCCCGACCTGGACATCCTCGAGGAAGCCAAGCCGCACTTCTTCGACATCCTCAAGCAGCGCTACTCGCCCGAACGCATCGGCAGCGAACTGCTGCGACGTC
>JBNKZR010000584.1:0-4144 GCA_050301735.1 Polyangiaceae bacterium
GCTGAGCGCCACGAGCGGCGTGCTCTCAACGACGTCGGCGGCGCCACGAGAGCGACAGGGCTAGCGCCGACAACGCCGCCAGACCCCAGCTGCTCGTCGCTGGCTGAACGGGGGCGAGCGCGCAGCCGCCGCCGGAACCACTGGGACCGCCCATACCGCTGGCGGCGTCGATGTCGTCGTCCGTTGGTGCGCCGCCGATCTTCATCGCTTCCAGGGATTCGACGATGGCCTTTTCGTTGTTGGTGACGATCATGCCTTCGCCGCTGGTCGACATCTGCGCGATGCGCAGGTTCACGGGCATCTCCGTGTCCGCCAGGCTGACGGGCCACGACGAGCCACTGCCCTCCACCACCGCGCCCTGATCCAGAACCACCCGCCAGCCGGAGTCGCTATCGTCACACTCCAGGATCTGCTGGGCCGTGTGAATGTTGTCGTAGTCAGGCAGATCAGCGTTGAAGTCGAACAGCGGGTCGTCGGTCATCTCGTCCGCTGACATGGTGGTGTAGAAGCGAGTGACGGTGGCGTTGTCTTCGAACAACTTGCGCGTGTCACTCATCGGCGAGATGACCAAGCGATTCATCTCCTGGAGAAAGGCGAGCACGTCCATTTCCAACAGAGGATCCGTCTCCGGATCGAAGTCCGTGCTCGGGTAGGCGTCGTTGCGTACCGGGACGTCTTGCTGGAAGTAGCAGGAGACGCAGGACGCAAACTGTTCGGCGGTTGCTCCCTCGCGCAGCGGTAGTACCTCCGCGTTCGACAGCAGGTCCATCATGCCGTCGTAGTTTGCGAAGCTGTAGACGGCTTGTTGCAAGAACTGCTCGAGGTTCGGGAAGGCACCGTTGCGCAGGTAGTCCCATTGCGACTCTTCCCAGCTGGCAAACAGGGCCTCGCTGAAGTTACCCGCGGGGCCCGCTTGCTCCGTCACGAAGCCCTGTCCGCCAGCGTCGTCTGCTGCGGCGGTGACCACGTCGTTGTAGCTCGCGTTGGCATTGAACCAATTGATCAGCGCTTCGTTCAACTCCAGGTGGTAGTAATTTTCCGGGACCGCGCGGGATTTGCCCAGCACCCACACCATCACGCCCATGTCGTCTTCGGCGGCCACCGCCGTGGGGCGGATGGGGATCGAAGGTTGCGTACCCTCGTAGGTGATCATCACAGGTCGCACCGAGCCGCTCTCGTTGCCCTTGCTCAGGCGGAAGGCGAGCAGGTTCATGTTCTCTTCAAGATAGGGGCGCAGCAGGTCGGGGCCGAGTGCCGAAACGTCGTAGTTGTTGTCTTCGAGCCAATTCACCGCCACGTCGGCGGGATCGTCCAGCGCGTCGTCGACTTGGAGCAGCTGGTAGTCGTAGGGGCCCGCCGTGCCTTCTTGCAACACCGTGACCGGAGAGCCCGAGGACTCCTCGGCGTCGAAGGCGACGCCTCCGACACTGGCAGTGCCGGCGGCGCTCTGAGGGAACGCGGCGTTTCGGCTGGCGCAGTTGTTGATGACCTGCAGGTTGTACTGCGGGTTGCTTTGTTGCTGCAGGCGGTCGAGAGCGATCTTGCTGGAGACCGCGACGTCGACGTCGCCTTCGGGCAAGGGCAGCACCCAGGCGAACTGCTCGGACGGGCCCTCATATTGGATCTCGATCACGGCGGTGATCGAGTCGCCCCCGTTGTCGGCGAAGATGATGCGCTCCGCCGCTTGGTTGACGGGGTTGGTGGACGAGCAGAACAGGCCGCCGCAAGCCACGCTTTGCGCGGAGTATGAAGTGCACAGCCCGAGCACGAGAGCGCTCCAAGCGTAGGGTGAGGTCAAGACGTTCTTCATGGCAATTCGAGGTGCCCAACGGCGGGATGGATGAAGCGCCTAGGCCGTGTGAAGTCTAACATGGCACCCACGGAAACGCCGTTTTCCAGATGCTTTGCGACAGCTTGGCATGCCACAGCCTTCAGATCCCGCCGACTTGCCAACTTGGCACGTCACCCAAAGCTGTCTCACCCGTATCACCCTTGGCGACAGCCCGCAGGTTGCCGATTCTGCGGCTTGGTTACGCTGAGCGCGCTAGTCTTGGAGAGTTGGTACTGTAGGCCTGGACCGGAGGAGTCGAGATGAGCTGGAAAGGACAACTTTGGGCAACGAACATTCTGGGCGTCGCGCTGCTCCTGTTGGCAGCCGACGCAAACGCCGAGTCGATGCGCTGCGGTGGCAAGATCGTCAGTCGCGGGGACAGTCAGTATCGCGTTCGCGCCATCTGTGGGGCGCCGGTCAGTGAACAGCGTCGTGTGCAGACGCGTACCGTCGAGCGCAGCGTCTTCGGGCCGTGTCGTAACGGAGAGCGTCAACCGCGCTGTCGCTACACGGAGCGGGTGAGCGTCGATGTCGTCGTCGACGAATGGATCTACGATTTCGGCAAACGCCGCTTCGTGCGCCACGTCATCTTCGAAGACGGCGAGCTCAGCAGCGTCGAGACGAGTGGCTACGGCGAGGTCGAGGACGATTGACGGGGGCCGACGGGTGGCTGGGCCGTCCCTCCGCCTGGGTAGGTGTTGGGGGGCTGCTGTCGGCACTCCACGGTTGATGGGGTGTCGATGGCGATCGGGTACGTTCCCCGGATCGCCTGCAGGGCGTCTTGATTCGCCATCTACTCCTGCTATTTTCCACACATGCGAGTGAGCGCGTTCGACTCGGCGGAGCGATTAGCAGTCGAGACGACGGCTGCTGTCGGGAACCCGAGCGTTGCAAGTTGCGGTTGCCGCCGGCCCCCGGCCGCGGAGGAGTGCGTCGTTGGCTGAAGCTCGCAAGACGATCGGGGTCCTCATCGACTACATGGACTCCGGTCGTGCTGGGTATGAGAGTCAGCTCCGTTCGGTGTTCGAGAAAGAGTGCGAGCGACTCGATCTCAACTTGATGATCGTCGTTGGGCGTCCCGTAGAAGCTGCCGATCCTGCGGGGCGAGCGCAGAATTCGATCTACCGTCTGATGGACACCAATTGTGTGGACGGTCTGATCTTGGTTTCGTCCGCGCTCGCTTCGTCCGCCGGGCTCGATAGTGTGCATCGTCTGCTGGAGTCGCTCCCCGACGTGCCGACGTGCAGCATCGGCATGCCACTGACCGGGGTGCCCAGTGTCGCGGTCGACAATCGTTCGGGCATGCGCGCGCTGATGGACCATCTCATCCACGCGCACCAGCGCACGAAGGTCGCCTTCGTCGGTGGGCCCGTGCAGAATCCGGACGCGAGCGCCCGGCGCGAGGTTTACGAGGCCGCGCTGCGCGGCGCGGGTCTCAGTGTCGACCCTGGGCTGATCGGCGAAGGCGACTTCACTCGCGCCACGGGCGTCGAAGCGATGAACAAGATACTCGCCAGCGGCATCTCCTTCGATGCCGTCGTCGCGGCCAACGACGGCATGGCGCTCGGCGTGATCGACGTGCTCAAGGCGCGGGGTTATCGTGTGCCGCGTGATATCGCCGTGACCGGTTTCGACGACCTGTTGCTCTCTCGCTACGCACCGGTGCCGCTGACCACCGTACGCCAGCCCTTGACGGCGATGGCGATCACGGCGCTGAACACCGTTTATCGCGAACTGATGGGCGAGCAGGTCGAAGACCGACAGCAGCTCGTGGCTCAGTTCGTGCAGCGCGAGTCGTGTGGCTGCGGGCGTCGGCAATCCCCGCGAGTGCCGAGGTCCTTACCCCCCCAGCTGACCCCGCCCGAGCTGCTCAAGCGTCGCGCGGGGCATCTGGCGCGGCTGTTGTCGGCAGAGGTCAAGCTGGCCGTGGCCGACGAAGGCTGGGCTCGGCGACTGGTGCAATCACTGCAGGCCGAACTCGAGGGGCAGGAAGACTCGTTCTACACGGCGCTGGACGACCTGCTGAACAAGGTGGGGCGACACGACGAGCTGTACGACGACTTCCAGCTGATGATCACGTTGCTCCGCGAGGAGCTCTCCGATCTCGGCGGCTTCGAACTGGAGGAACTCTGGCACTCGGCTCGACGTCAGATCGCGCTTGCCAGTATCCGAAACCAAACCGCGCAACGCATGGAGACGGACGACGAGTACCAGCGCCTATTGCGCACGGGTGAACGCTTCTCCTCCGCGCTCGACCATGATGCCCTGGTCAAGGCGTTGACGGAAGAGCTGCCGCGTCTCAACGCCACCGAC
>JBNKZR010000585.1:0-4132 GCA_050301735.1 Polyangiaceae bacterium
ACTTGCGAGGGGTGTTGAAAGGCGTCTCCCGCGGGGCGAATGGCTTCGTGGGCCTCCTGCGCATTCTTCACCTTGTTCGCGTACCGACGCGGCTTCTCGGGCAGATACTCTTGGCCATACAGCTCACCGATCAACGTGCGCGCGGCGCTGACGGCCGTATCCGACAGAGTCGTACTATCCGTACGCATATAGGTGATGTAGCCCGCCTCGTAGAGCCGCTGCGCCGCGCTCATGGTCTGGCGCGCGCCCATGCCGAACTTGCGGCTGGCCTCCTGCTGCAGCGTCGAGGTCATGAACGGGGCTGCGGGTGAACGGCGGTTGGCCTTGCGCTCCACCTTGGCGACCGAAAATGCCGCGGACGGGAGCTTGTCGCTGAGCGCGACGGCTTCTTGTTGGTTCAGGCGAACGGCGTCGCTGACCGTGAGCTTGCCGCTCTCGTCGAAGTCCTTGCCGGTCGCGACGCGCTTGCCGTCGATGGCCGTCAGCGTGGCGCCGAAGTCCGCGCCATCAGCGGCGAATTGGCCGTCGATGTCCCAGTAGCCGGCACTGACGAAACGAATGCGGGCCGCCTCACGCTCGACGATGATGCGCGTTGCGACGCTCTGCACGCGGCCAGCCGAGAGCTTCGGCATGACCTTCTTCCACAACACCGGCGAGACCTCGTAGCCGTAAAGGCGGTCGAGGATGCGGCGCGCTTCCTGGGCGTCGACCAGACGCCGATCGATGTCGCGCGGGTGCTGCATCGCCGCCAAGATCGCGTTGCGCGTGATCTCGTGGAAGGCGAGGCGTTTGACCGGGATCTTCGGCTTGAGCACCTCCAACAAGTGCCAGGCGATGGACTCTCCCTCGCGATCTTCGTCGGTTGCGAGGTAGAGCTCGCTCGCGCCCTTGACCAGCTCCTTGAGCTTCTTGAGGTGGTCCCTCTTGTTGCCGTCGACCACGTACAGAGGACGGAAATCGTTTTCCACGTCCACCCCCAGACGGCCCAGCTCCGTGCCCTTGTGGGCGGCAGGGACGTCACTGGCGCTCTTGGGGAGATCGCGGATGTGTCCGATGGAGGATTCGACGACGTAATCCGAGCCCAAAAACCCCGCGATGGTCTTGGCCTTGGCGGGAGACTCGACGATGACTAGTGATTTGGCGGCACTCACGTTGGGTTCCGGAGAAAGCGCGCGAGAGTTACAACCCAGTCTGGACACTGTCAATTCCGTGCCAAGGGGGGCGTAGGAGTTGAGCCTGTCGGCTGTGTGGCCAGGGGGCTTGCAGCGATGCGCCGAGACCGCCTCCCTGTGCCCCACCCGCCGGAGGCCGCAAGTGCCTGGAATCGAGCTCGGATGAGGATTTCGGTGTGGGGTGGGAAGCTGGCTGCTGGTTGGCTCGGGCCGGCGCGTCCGACTGGCGGGCGGCCCCCAGCGAACAAAATCTCGGCACGACTCGCCGCGCGGCTGGGATTCGCCGGCAGCGCCGGGCAGCTCGGTAAGGAATTTGGCCCGGCTTTGGGCGGTATGCCCTGATGCGGATCGTGTTGGGTGTGGTCGTATTGGTCGTCGTGGCGGGTTGGGTGCTGACCGCACTCGGGCGCGACAACGACGTGATCGGGACGCAACTCGGGCGTCGCTGAGGCGAGCGCGAGTGGCGGAGCGGTGAGCGTGCGGGCGGCCAGCCGCGCACGGCCGCTGGCGATTGTCCGCCCCGCTGAGCGCGACTACCGTGCCTCGCCATGAGTGCTCGCCGCGTTCTGGAGCTGCGCAACCTGATCCTCAAGGCCAAGCAGGCCTACTACTACGGCGGCAACCCGATCATGACGGACGCCGAGTACGACGCGCTCGAAGACGAGCTGCGCGAACTCGCCCCGGAAGACGACGTGCTGGCCCTCGTGGGCGCCCCCGTGCCGCCCGACGCGATCTTGCAGAAGGCGCGTCACCGCATCCCCATGGGCAGCCAGAACAAGGTCAACGGCGTTGACGAGTTCGTCACCTGGTACGAAAAGAGCGCCGAGGGTGGGGCGTTACTCGCGAGCCTCAAGGGCGATGGGGCCAGCGCCGCGGCCTACTACGAGGATGGCCGCCTGAAACAGGTCATCTCCCGCGGCGACGGCTTCGAGGGCGAGGACATCACCGCCAATGCCGTCAAGTTCCAGGGTTTGCCCGTCGTGGTCGCGGATGAAGATGGGGAGCACTTCAGCGGCGCCGTGCGCTTCGAAGTGATCCTGACTGTCCAGAACTGGAAGAAGCTCGATCCGTCGCAAGCCAAGAACCCGCGCAACGCCGGCAGCGGCATCATGGGGCGCAAGAATGGGGAAAACTCGGAGCTCTTGAGCTGCTTCGCCTTCGACATCGAGGAACTGCACGACGGGCAGACGCGCCCCTTCGCCACCGAAGCCGAGCGCATGGAGCGCCTGTCGCGCTGGGGCTTTCAAGTCATCCCGCACCAGCTGTGCGAAAACGCGGAGGCGGCGATCGCCTACTACCAACACGTGGCCCTGTCGCGGGATGAGTTGCCCTTTTGGATCGACGGCGTGGTGTTCAAGGTGGACGAGCTGGAACGCCAGCGCAGCTTGGGCGTCACTGCCAATCGCCCCAAGGGACAGGTGGCGTGGAAGTTCGACAGCAAAGGCGCCGAGACCCAGCTGCTCGACTACAGCATCAGCGTGGGTCACACCGGGGCGCTCATCCCCACCGCGCACCTGGCGCCGGTGGACATCGCCGGCACCACCGTCAGCAACGCTCTGCTCAACAACTGGGACGAGATCGCGCGCTTGGACGTCGCCGTGGGGGATACGGTGTGGCTGATCAAGGCCAACGACATCATTCCCAAGATCACCGGCGTCAGAAACCGTCCTGATACACGCAAGCCGATCGCCGTACCGACCGAATGTCCCGTCTGTCACAGCCCCGTGGGGCGGCGGAAGAATACCGCGGGGCAGGACGGGGTCGTCATCGAGTGCCAGAACGACGACTGTCCGGCTCGCTCGGTCGGTAAGCTGAAGCGCTGGATCAGAAGCCTGGACATCCAGGGCATCGGGGATGTCGTGCGCCACGCGATGGTCGAGCAGATGGGCATCGAGGATGCGGCCGGCCTGTACCGACTCAAGGACGACCCCGCGGCGCTGGCTGCGCTGGTCATCAATCCCGAAAAAGAGCTCCGCTTGGGTGAGAAACGGGCCGCCAGCATCATCGAGCAGGTCGAGCAGAAGCGCGACTTGTCGTTGGTTCAGTTTCTCGGCTCGCTCGGCATCGACCGCCTGGGCACGCGACGGGTCGAGCTCATGGTACGAGCCGCGGCAGGAGAACTAGACGATTTGAATGATTGGCTCGGGGACAAATTGCGCGATGTGGACTTCGCCGCAAAGGCCGGTGTTCCCACGGTGGGCGCACTGATCGCTGACAGCATTGCCGGGCAGCGTGACGTGATCGATCACTTGTTGCAGGCTGGAGTGCGCATCACCGAACTCGGGGTCGAGCACGACGCGCCTTCAGAGAAAGAGGGGCAGACGCTCTGCATCACCGGCAAATTGCCGAGCGGCAAGAAGAAGGGAGCCTACGCGGAACCGCTGGAGAAGCTCGGGATCCGCCTGGTCGACAACGTGACCGAGGGGCTGGACTACCTGGTGCTCGCCGATCCCAGCTCGAACAGTGCCAAAGCAAAGAAGGCGCGAAAACTTGGCGTGCGCCTACTTTCTGAAGACGAGCTGCAAAGATTTGTCGAAACGGGTCAGCTCGAAGAAGCATGAGGCGTGCGTCGAATTCGGCTCAGAATTGCGGCTTGTCGCGCAGTATCTCGACTCGGCGAGCGCCAGCCGACCGGCTCGCACGATGGGACTCGTGCTCGACGGTGATGGCTCCGTGGAAAATTGCGCATGCGGTGGGGAGGACCATGATGTCCCTGGTCGACACGCCGCTAGACCCTCGCGTCGTAGTGGTGTAATTCCTGCTTGAAGTCATGGACGCGAACCAAGTCTCGATCCCCACCCCTGAAGCGAACGACCCTCAAGACGTGCAGGAAGCCTTGCAGGCTGCCAGCACCCTTTGGGAGCAAGATCCTGTCGAGGCCCTGCGCTGGCTTCGCAAAGCAGCGGAGACGGCATCCGATGCCGGTGACGTGATGCGCAGTGTTCACTTGGCGCGTGCGG
>JBNKZR010000586.1:0-4111 GCA_050301735.1 Polyangiaceae bacterium
GACGACACTTTGGCAGAGTGCGTCACCGAATTCGAAGCCACGTCCCTTGCAGGTGTAGTTGGGGATGAGCTGACCACGTCGTTTGCCGTAGCGCACATGCATCCGCTGCCCACACAGGCCGCAGATCGCCCGACCCTGGAGCAATGCCGGACCTTCACGGGGTGGCGTCTGCGCACTTCCAAAGTGGAGCGTCTTTGCTGATTCGAACAACTTCGCTTCGATCTTCAAAAACTCGTCCCACGTGATGTAGCCGGGGTGGTTGTCTCGAATCAGCGCCGCCCACTCCGAATGCGGTAGCCAATCGCGCTTGCGCTTGCCGTCGGGGCCAGGCCTGCAACGGGAACGACCGTAGGCGTAAGCACCAGCGTACCATGGATTGTGAAGCACACGAGCAATGCGACTCAAACTCAGCGCTCCCCATGTCAGCTCACCTTTGCGTGGTCCACCCCAAAGACGGCACGGAAACATCAGACCCTCTTTTCGGAAATGCTTCATGGTGGCGTGGGCTGCCCCCGTGCGGAAGTACGTCTTGAATAGCAGTCGAATGCTGTCCTGCACCTGCTTGTCCGGGTCGAGTACCACCCGGCCCTCACCGTCATAGGTGAAGCCAATCGGAAGGCGGCAGCGCAGCTCCCCTCTTCTGGCTTTGTTGAGAAGCCCACCCCGCAGTCGCCCCCGCAGCATGTGCAACTCCGCCTCGCTCATCGTTCCTTTCAACCCGAGCAGCAGGCGATCGTTGAAGTGACTCGGATCGTAGATCCCATCCTCATCCAGTATGAGCGTGTCACTCAGGGCGCATATCTCCAGCAGGCGATGCCAGTCCGTAGAGTTGCGAGCCAACCGGGACACCTCGAGGCCAAGCACGATTCCGACTTGCCCCAGGCCAACGTCGGCTACGAGCTTCTGAAAGCCGACACGAGCGACAGACGAACTGCCCGACTGCCCAAGATCGCTGTCGATGACGACAATGGATTCACTGGGCCACCCCAGGGCTATGGCTCGCTGTCGCAAAGCGTACTGCCGCTCGGTGCTTTCGCTATTCTCCAGTACTTGTCGAACAGTCGACTGCCGAATGTACAAGTACGCTGCTCGCGCGAGGTGACGAGCTCGGACTTTCTCCGGAACATTCGCATCAAGACCCATGCTGTACCTTCTCCCGCGTGATTGGAATGACCAGGTTGCTCACGATGCGTACCAGCTCGCCGAACGACGGCCTGGCCATGTTTGGGATGCTGGCGGAGCCTCCCTTGGCCTCGAACGCGATATCTCTCGAGGAGGGACCCCTCGATGCGCTCGATCCCGAAGCGAGCAACTGCTCTGCTCGTGCCAACCAGCCAGGTAGTCCCTCTCGCAACAACAGCATCAAGCCAAAATGCCCTCCGCCGAATTGCTTTTTGACGATGGCCAATCGAAGCTGCTCGTAGGTTGCTGACAGTTGGCAACCGCATGGTCCGAGGCTCCTCGTGGCTACTGCCGTTTTTTTTTCCGACGAGCCAGTGCGCGCTCGACACTTCGCGGATGCACCATCAGCGCGAACTCTTCGCCGACGCGTTTCGCAAGATCCGACGACGATAGTCCCGGCTCTGTCTCCAGCACGGTGACCAACCAGTCCACGATGTCGTCTCGAAGCTTGTGCGCCCCATGGGGCCCGGGCTTCTTTGGCAGCAGCGCCGGCAAGCCACCCGCGTCGAACGCGCGCTGGACCTGATAGAATGACGGGCGCGAGAACCCAAACGCGCGCGCACTCTCCGCAACAGGATGGCCATCGATTCGCACGCGCCGCAGCATCTCGTACTTGACCTGAATGGTGTCGCGCCCGTCGAAGAAGTCGCCCTGACTGAACAGGGGATCTGTCACACGATCGGGCGTTGGGTTGAGACACCCTCGCTCGCGCAACGCGGTGACCTTCGGGTCGGTCGTTTCCGGTTTCTTTCTTGCCATGCGCTGCGTATCTGTTGAGACCTGTAAGGCCATCTATGCCGCCTCCCTCACGCGTGTCAAGAGGTATTCGCCACCAAATGCCCATCTCACAACAAGATTCATGCAGCATGAGACCTGACAACGACTGATCCCAGCAGCGCCTCAACGGCGTATTCTCCCTTACACAAACGGCAAAATCCTCCTTACACATCTCTGCCGCCAGTCGTGCCACGGTTTGACGGTTGGTGAACCAATTGCACCAACTCCAACAGATCGCCCGCCAGGAACAGTGGGATGGTCCCGTCGTCTCCTCGTGGGGGTGGGTCCCCGCAGCTCGTCCACGCCGTTGGCAGCGAAGACACGTGCCCATACTGCGAGCGGTAGAAGATCCTATCTTCGCCGTAGTGGATGTCCCGTCGGAGCACGTCTAGCTCTCGCCCGAGCCACGGATGGAAGGGATGGGTAATACGTACCGGCTCTGCGTTGGAGTCGTCTTTCGTTGCATGACCTGCATTGCATTTGCCAGATGAAGATGTGCGCCAACAACCAGGCCCAGCGATGACGGAGTGCTTTGGGTGCACGGTCGTCTTCTTCTCCCAGCAACTCGAGTTGGTCACCCGCGGCTGGTGGTGGACGCTGAGCCGACGGTCGGCTACGCTATGAGCTGCGAGCTCGGTGAAGTACTTGATCGCCCTACGACCCACTCGGATGCGCTTCGAGCGCGAATAGATAGTTGTCGTGTTCCCCACAATCGCGCGGGCACAGAGAGGAAGCAGACATGTTCTACGGTTTGGATGTCCACAAACGCTTCATTCAAGTGTGTCGTCTGGATGGCGAAGGCAAAAAACGTGGCGAGTTTCGCGTCGCAGCCACCACCGAGGCGATCACTGCGTTCGCCGAAGGGCTCAGCCACGATGATCACGTCGTCCTCGAGGCGACCTTTCACACCTGGCAGATCTGTTCGTTGCTCAGACCACACGTCGCGAGAGTCGTCGTGGCCAACTCCATGCAGGTCAAGGCCATCGCACACGCACGGGTCAAGACGGACAAGCTGGATGCTCATATTCTGGCTCAGCTCTTGCGTGTAGACCTGATTCCGGAGGTGAAACTGCCAGACCAAGAGACTTGGCAGCTGCGTCAATTGGTGGCGCACAGGCGTTTCCTCGGAAAACGCTTGGTCGCCGTCAAAAACACCATCCGCGGTATCATCAACAAGAAGCTGCTCACTTGTCCCTTCGTCGAGTTGCTCAGCCCCTCTGGACGGTCCTGGCTGGGCGAGCAGACCTTCGACGAAACCGAGCAGTTCATTCTCGACAGCTCGCTCTCACTGTTGGACCAACTGCAGGAGCGAGTCTGCGCGGTGGACGACAAGTTGCGTGCGCAGGCACAGCTGAAGCAACAGGCAAAGCTGCTGATGACCATCCCCGGCGTCAACGTCACCGTCGCGATCGGATTGTTGTCCGCAATCGGCGACATCGCTCGATTCCCCACTCCCGCCCGGCTCAGCTCCTATTTCGGACTGACACCAAGCACGTACCAGTCAGGCGATACCTGCTATAACGGCAGACTCACCAAGCAGGGCAGAAGTCACGCGCGCTGGTTGGCCGTCGAGGCTGCACAAGCTATCGCCAACAGCAACGTGCCGCTTGCCGCTGCCTACCATCGTGTCCGTCGCAAGAAGGGGCACAACGTCGCCGTCAGCGCCTTGGCGCGCAAGCTCGTGGTCCTCGTGTGGCACATGCTTCGCAACAACGAGCCCTATCGATACGCCCCGATCCCCAGGACGCGACAGAAGCTCCGACGACTCACCCCGGACGCACCCCGCGTCGGGCGCGGGAAGGTCCCGTCCACGCTCGAGGCTGTCTGCGCTGAAGCCGGCATCCCGGCACCGTCACCCCCACGCAAAGCTGAGAAGCGGGCCGCCGCCTCAAACCGACGAACCATTACCCGCTTGAAGAAGACTCACCGAGCAAGCGACGAGAAGTCGTCGAAATCTCAGGGGCATCAACAACACTGTTGACGCACTCATAGATAGCGAACTGTGTGAAAGCGCGGCGGAGGCACCGCAGCGCAGAGACGCACCAACAAGTCCTCAGGCGTCAGCACCAAGCGCGTCGCTGTTCGAGTTGGCTGCTCCCTGGTGCACGCGGTCGATGAGCATGTTGTCCAACCCCTGGTGATTGCGCTCGCG
>JBNKZR010000587.1:0-4108 GCA_050301735.1 Polyangiaceae bacterium
CCCAGCAGCAAGCTCGAGGGTCTTCCACTTGAAGACTTTGCCTCGGGTGCCTTGGTTGGCTCGCTGATGATGCACCACGAAATCGACGACTAGTTTCTGACCGACGTCGGCCTTGGAGGTCAGCTTGGCGCTCAGCGACAGCGCGCCTCCCAGAGTCAACCGTCTGGGCGTCACTTCGAACGCCACGCTGAGCCGAGGCTTGCCGTCCGCGCCTTGCAGGGCGAGGGCGCTGGTATGGCCGTTCTTGACCAACGTGCGCGTGGCGTGTTTGACCAGGCGCTGGGTCGGCACGCGCTGCTCGAGGCTGGCGTTGTTCAGCCACCGCGAGCACGTGTCGACGACCAGCTCCGGTTCGCTCTTGCTGATGTCGTTCAGGGTGTTTGCCACCGAGCGGCGCACGTCTTCATTCGTGTCAAAGGCGAGTTCATCGAGGATGGCGATGATGGCTTCGGGATGTTCCGACAGATGGTTAACCCGCGGCGCCCAAGGCAAGAGGGGGCGAAGTCCTTCACTACACAGGCGACGAACTGCTGGGTTCTCGTCGTTCAGCCAAGTCCTGACGATGGCGAGCGCTCGCTCCGGCTCAGCTGCGATGAATGGTCGAATCGCGAATTCTGCGGTGAACAGGTGTGTCAGATCGCGGAGTGTGGCCATACCGCGCTCGAAGTCCGCGACGCCGTGAACCCCGACGTAGTCGATGAGTGGCCAGGCAGCGAAACCACGCAGTGGGTCTTTGGTGTCCTCCTCTTGCCAGTGTGCGGCGGCTCGTCGCAAGATCGGACTCGCAGCGGCGAACGAGCGCGGTAGGTCGCGCTCCAGCACCCCAATGACGTGTCGCACGCGCTGCTTCAGCTCGAGCTTGGCAAGCCCGCACACGCAGTCGCGCACGAAGCCGCTCGCGTCGAAGCGTGGGTGGGCTCGTTGGAGGTTTCGGGCAAGCCGCTGGATGGCACGCTTGTCCAAACCATCTTTCAGGGGTTTCGCCATCGAGCGGAAGCATCGCGAAGCGCGTCGGAGTTGACCAGCTCGAACGAGCTCCGCAGGCGCTCAAAAGGAACGGGCCTCGGCGCTCGAGCCGCCCCCATCGACGCACGACCGAAGCTCGTCTAGCCGCAAAACAGCGTAGAGAACGCCGAGCGAATCGTCGCTGCGACCGGGCGATCAGTTGAGCAGTTCATCGAGCGGGGCGATCGCGTCGTCGACGCGAGTGCCCACGAGCTGTTCACGTGCTACGGCGAGGATCGATTCTGCTCGGTCCGTCGCGAGTGCGATGAACCCCCCAACCTCGACGACGACCACGGCGGCGTCCAATACGTCGAGCAGTTCGCAACGCAAGTCTGTCGGATTGGAAGGTGTTGCCGCTATTCATGGAAACGGCCGCATTGGTCATGCGCCTAGCCGCAATGTTCGCGTTGGTGGTGAGCCGCGGGCAAGTTGTTGCACGTTTACTCGTGGCAGTGATTTGGGTGTGGGTCTTACTGCCGCGAAGGGGTGACGGCGCTCACAGCGTGGCACCATGACTCCGCGAAGCTCTGGTCTCGCGTCTGCTGCTGGCCGGCGGCGCTTCCAGCGCTCGGGGCGAGACGAGCTGAATGGCGCGGCGCGAAGCAACTCGAATCGCCTCGCCGACGGTGCGGCGAGGCTTGAACCGACGAGCCCCCGCCGACGGGGGGGGAGAACGCGTCACGGCTCCAGCGAGCGATTGTCCGTCGTAGTGCGTGTGAGCAAGTGTCGTTTACTGCGGCTTCACCCTTGCGAGCAGCGTCGCGTTCTCGCATTCTTGTCGGAATTACCGGAGGAAGCAGTGGGAACCCTATACCTCGTCGCGTTGTGCATTGGTCTCGGCACCATTCTCGTGCAGTTGATGCTGTCGACGGACAAGGACGTGTCTCACGGGGATTTCCACGCGGACATCGATGCGGACCATGGGGATGCCCTAGTCGCTGATGTCGATGCGGATGCAGATGCGGATCACGGCGATGACATCAGTCATGGTCTTGCTCCCTTGGCCATTCTCTTGAGCCTGCGTTTCTGGACGTTCTCGCTGATGGCTTTTGGGCTGTTCGGTAGCTTTCTGCACTTCCTGAACCTGGCGCAGCCGATGGTGACGCTGGCGTCCGCGGCCGCGATCGGGTTCGTCAGCGGCTGGCTCGCCTCTTGGACGTTTTACAAGTTGTCGCGCTCGGTTCCCAACTCGGGTGCAGAGACGACGGAGTTGCTCGGCCAAGTAGGAAAGGTCATCGTGCCTCCCAACGATGCCGGGCGCAGCAAAGTGCGTTTTCGAGTCAAAGGCCAGATCGTCGACTACTTGGCCACTACCGACGAAACCCTGGAGGCAGGGGCGAGCGTCATGGTCGAGGAAGTGCGTGGCAATCAGGTGCACGTTTCAGCGGCACCTTCGGGACTGAAATACCCCGACTGACAAGCCCGACGAACCGACCGTTCCCGCAGGCGGCTGCCGCGCTTCGTGTGTCGTGGGGCGGGATAGGTGGGGCGTCTGCCTACACGCCCAGCAGCCGACCGTGCGCTGGCAGCGTAGCGTGTCCAGGCTGGGCTTTCCAACCGCGAGAAAACGGGAGACACTCTGCTCCCGGGTGAAGAGCCCGCGTTTGACGGAAAGGGAGCGCTGGGGACGACGATGGATCCTTCGATAGAACGTTTACTCAACCAGGTCGACTGGGGGCTGGTGGTGATGGCGGGCTTTGGCGTCGTTGCGCTCATTACCTTGGTCGTCGTCATCATTTCCAAGGTCCTGTGCATCTGCGGACCCAACGAGATCGTGGTCATCAGCGGTCGCTCCCACACGCTGCCGGATGGATCGACCATCGGATACAAAGTCCTCCACGGGGGGCGAGGGCTTCGCATTCCCGTCATCGAAGAGGTCAATCGAATGGACATTCGTTTGATCCCGGTGCTCGTCGAAGTGCAGAACGCGTTCTCCAAGGGCGGTATCGCATTGGTGGTTCACGCCGTTGCGAATGTGAAGATCACCAGCGACCGCTCCAAGATCAGCAATGCCATCGAGCGCCTGTTGACGCTCTCTCCGCGACAAATCGGGTCGATCGCCCAGCAGACCCTGGAGGGTGCTCTGCGCGAGGTGGTGGCGGAGCTCACCCCAGAAGAGGTGAACCAAGACCGTTTGAAGTTCGCGGAAACCTTGATGCGAAATGCCAAGGATGACTTCGAGAAGCTCGGTTTGGAGCTCGACGTTCTGAAGATCCAGAGTGTCTCGGACGAGCAGGGCTACCTCACGAGCATGGGACGCGCGCGCATTGCCCGCATGGTCCGTGACGCAGAGAACGCAGAGAACGCGTCCAAGCAAGCCATCGCGGAGGCGACTGCAGCGGCCAAGCAGCGTTCACAAACTGCGGCCAAGCAGGCGGAGGCCCGCGTGCTCACCAAGCGCAACGAGTTGCGCGCGGTGCAGGCTGACCTAGATGCGGAGGCCAAAGCCGTCGAGAACGAAGCCGCCATTGCGGCAGAAACCGCTCGGTCCGAGGCCGATCAAGAACTCCAGGGCCTGCGCGCCCAATTGGAGAAGGAGCGCCTCGTGGCTGACGTCTTCTTGCCGGCGGAGGCGTCGCGCATGGCCGATCAAGAGCGCGCCAAGGCGGACGCTGCTCCTGTGGTCGAGTCCGGCCGGGCGTCGGCAGAGGCGCTACAGCTCGTGGCTCAGGCGTGGACGGATGCAGGGCAGGCCGGTCGCGACCTCTACGTGCTCCAACACCTCAGAGCCTTCGTGGAGGCCGCTGCACGCCGAGTGCAAGGGACCAGCATCGCTGAGCTCAACGTGGTCGACGGCGGCGACGGCAAGAGCTACGCCAATGCCGTCGCGATGTATCCCGCTGCGGTCGCAGAGGTACTTCGCGAAACGGGCAAGGCCATTGGGGTCGACATGGCAGCACTGCTGCAGCAATCGGAAGGAAACCGCTGATGTTGGTCATCGTTGGGGGCGGCATCGTCGTCCTGCTCGTCGTCATTCTGTTCATCTACCTGATGATCACCAAGCTGCTGTACGTTGCCACGCCCAACGAGGTACTGGTTGTCAGCGGTACGACGCGCACGGTGGGCGGTCGGCAGCTGCCGTATCGCTTCGTACGGGGTGGAC
>JBNKZR010000588.1:0-4107 GCA_050301735.1 Polyangiaceae bacterium
CTGGACAGAACGCGGTGTGCGCCGACGTACCAACGCAAGGCGACCAGTTTTGGTCCATCGCTGTCGGCTTGTGGAATGTTTCTGGGTGTGGACGTGGACTTGCGGCAGCTCGGGCTCACCGAGGCCAACCTCTGGCTGTACGAAGCCAATCAGATTGATGATGTCTACACCGAGTTGCTCGAAGGAAGAACGAGCGAACGCCTCGCCGTGTTCGTGGCCTCCCCGTCGCTGAAGGATCCCGGTCGGGCTCGCGCTCCCGAGGGCATGCAGGGCTTGCTCGCTCTCGCGTTCACGCCGGCATTCCACCAGCACGTCGGTCCCTCCCCTCCGAATCATGACACTGACGTCTTGGCAAAGCGCGGTGACCGTGTGCTCGAGTTCATGGAGTCCAGACTGCCGGGACTACGTGAACATGTTCGGTTTCGGGAGGACGCAGGGCCCAACTTCTTTTGGAGCCGGGCGCGCGCCCGCCAGGGCGGACTGTATGGGCCTGCCATGTCGGCAGAGCAAGGCTTTCCGCGAAGGTTCTCTCCTCGGACGGGCATTCCCGGCGTCTATCTCGCGGGGTCCAGTATCTTTGGCTGCGGGATCCTGCCGTGTTTGCTTAGTGGCCGCCTCAGCGCCCAGTGTGGCCACCTCCATCTTCGATGGCGTCATGGACGCCCCAAACGAAAGGGTGGAGCGGTACTCCCCAAAGCCGTTCCGCGGAAACTCGGGTGAAGGTGCGTGTGTGTATGCTTCTCCCCATTGCTTCGCCGAGTGTGGAAAGCTCCGGCCAGCCGCTTCGTCCCGGGTAAATCGTTTCCAGAAATGACACGAAGTTGGGCAAGGCCCATTCCGACGACAGGTTCACTTGCTGCGCCGACCGGGTGCACGTCGCTCGGTTTCAAACACGTCGCAAACACCAACTCGATTTTACTAGAATTGAGCAAGTGGTGGGGGACCATAGCCAGGTTCGGCCAATTACCAGACGCTACAGCGTGGGCGCCACGACGACGACGGTCAGGTTGCGAGCACGTACCATAACTAAACGTCGTGCGCCGACGCTCAGGAACGACTGCTGCAGTGTCTCCCAGGCCTTTGAGAGGGCTGATTTTGCCTTGACGCCCCAATGGGCCCCAGTTACCTTCTGAGCGTCTTACCGCTGCCTTACCGTTAACCCTTTACACGTACGGCTAACCCAGGTATCGCAGGTTCCTGGAAGACTGCAGACCGAGGGGGAACGAGCTCAGGCGAACATGGACAATAAAGTCATCGAAACCATTGCCCGGGTGACGCGTTACCCCAGCAACATCTTGACCCGGGACTCCGCCATCGAGAACGACCTCGGCATCGACTCAGTTAAGCAAGCCGAGATCTTTGTCGTGTTGTGTCAGGAGTTTGGCGTTCCAGATGCGGAGGCACCGAAAGACCTGCGCACCATTGGTGAAGTCGTCGACTTTTTCACCCAATGGCATTCA
The DNA here is from genome assembly GCA_050301735.1 of Polyangiaceae bacterium. Lineage (GTDB taxonomy): Bacteria > Myxococcota_A > Polyangia > Polyangiales > Polyangiaceae > SZUA-265. The sequence goes on from JBNKZR010000588.1 coordinate 1,461, forward strand.
GCGCGAAATGCTTCGACTGCCGCAGCGCCGCAGCTCGAGCCGACCACGGGGGTCGACAATCACTCGGACTACGCAAGCGTCGCCGCCGAAGTCCGCACGACTCTCGCGCGCGTGACGCGGTATCCTGAAGCGCTCTTTGCCGACGATGCCCGATTTGAAGACGACCTCGGCATCGATTCCGTCAAGCAGGCGGAGGTCATGGTCGCCCTCGGGCAACGGTTCCCACGGATCGCGAGCATGGATCCCGGTAGCGTGCGAGTAACCGACGTGCGAAGTCTGCTGACTCTGGTTGCCTCAGCAGCAGCGAGCGAAGCGACAACTGTGTCCGTCTCGAGTCCGTCAGCTGAGAGCCGTCCGTCGGTCACGACCGGGCCTGAAACGGTCGCGACGTCGCCGGTTCTTCCGACAGAAGTCGCTAGCAACGTGAGAGCAATTCTGGCGCGGGTGACTCGCTATCCCGAAAGTTTGTTCACCGACGAGGCCCGCTTCGAGGACGATCTGGGGATCGATTCCGTCAAACAAGCGGAAATCATGGTGGCGGTTGGGCAAGCGTTTCCGAAGCTCCAGGACGTCGACCCCGGCGCAGTCAAGGTGCCGGACGTGCGCGGTCTGATATCGCTCGTCACAGGCGAGCTGATGGAGACGTCCGCCAAACCAGCGCCAACGTCGATGAGCAGTCTTGCCACAGTCACCAGTCAAGCGGACAGCACTGGTTCGGCTAGCGCGCACTCAGGCAGCACCCGTGCGAGTAGCGTTCAGGCAGTCGGGTTCCAACACGACATCACTTCGCACAACGCGCCGAGTCGACCACCCATCGTCCTGATCACGGGCTCGGGCAGGGGTCTCGGCAAGACCATCGCCGAGCGGCTGGCGAAGAAGGGTGCGGTCGTCATCATCAACGCCTTTCATTCCAGAGAGGCTGGCTTAGCGGTAGCAAACTCCATTCGCCAAGCCGGTGGCAAGGCGGACTTCGTTTGGGGTTCGGTCGCCAACGAAGAGCACGTCGCTCGCATGTTCGACGAGGTGAGGATGCGCCACGGGCGTTTGGATGGCCTCGTCTGCAACGCCTCCGACGGCATCATCGGACCCTTCATGGAAGTCGGCACTGACGATTGGGAACGGGCATTTCGCACGTGTGTCGTCGGTACGCATCTTTGTGCGAAGCACGCCCTGCCGCTGATGCAAACCGAAGGCGGCGCCATCGTCACCCTGTCGACTATCACCGCGCATCGCTACCTTCGCGGCTTCGGCAGCCAGGGCGTGGTCAAGTCAGCCGTCGAGTCGCTCACTCGATATCTCGCGTGTGAAGCAGCGCCCTACGGCATTCGAGCGAACTGCGTTTCGGGCGGTCCAGTCTACGGCGAGTTGCTGGACAAGTTCGAGGGTGGCCCCGAAACCATCACGCATTGGGAATCGATCACCCCAGGTGGGAAGCTGTGTGCGCCCGAAGACATCGCAAGTGTCGTGGAGATGCTGCTGTCCCCAGAAACCCAACGCGTGACTGGCGCCGTGTGGACAGTGGATAACGGCGTCTCAACACAGATAGACGGTCGCTTCACCCAAACAGGGGTCACGCCGGAGCTGCGCATCTCCCCCGCGGCAGAATGAGGCATATCGTGTCGTACTTCGCGGTCCCATACGAAATTCACTTCGACGACACCATGGCTTATGGGTCGCACCACTTCTTGTCGAACTTCAAGTTCCAGTGCGCCGGCCGTGAACACCTACTCTTCAGCGAGCATCTCTACGACGACCCAGACTTCCGCCGCGACTTCGACAAGGTAATTCTGTACACGGCTCAGGCGTACTCACGCAACCTCGGCCCCGCCGAACTTGGCGATCGCCTCGTCGTCCTCACTAGCGTAGAGGAGCGAACTTCAATCGGTTTGCGCTTCTGTTTTCGCACGTTGCGCGACGACGGTTCCCCCATCTCCGCCGGTTACCAGGAAGTGCTGTGCGCGTCACGGGACAGCGGTCACATCGTGGCCTTTCCAGAGTCGTTCGAGCGCTGTTTCAATCAGGTATCAGTGATCACGGAGCCCGTCGGTAAGCAGACGTTCCGCGAGTTGGTCTCGGGCACGGGGCAGCAAGTTCGTTCGTTGTTCCCGCCAGCACTCGTCGATTGGGCCAAGTCGACGAAGGGCTCCCGATTCACACCTGGCGTCGCCCGAATAGGCACGGTCAGCGCCGCGAAGAACGACACTGTGGGGGTGCCACAGAGCAACGCGGGAGCACAGGAGAACGTCGGAAGGGCGCCCAAGATACGACCGGGAGGGACTGCCATCCTGTGCGGCGGGCAAGGTACGTTCTCACCGGCACGGTTGCTTGCGCTGCTCGACAAGTCGGCGGACGCCAACGAGGAACTCGCGCAAGTACGTCAAGTAGTGCTGGAGGAACTGGGCACCTCACTCGATCAACTGTTGAACGAGTCGACGCTAGAAGCGGCACTCGCCAGCACACCAGAACTCGACCAGATCGGGATCTATCTGACGGGCGTGCTCAGCGCCAGGCGTCGCAGGGCGGCCGGCGCCCCGATCGACCTCGTACTGGGGCACAGCTTTGGCGAGATAACGGCACTGGCCGTGGCAGGCGTGCTATCCATGAGCGAGGGCGCCCGAGTGGTGTGTTATAGGATAACATCGCTACG
>JBNKZR010000589.1:0-4102 GCA_050301735.1 Polyangiaceae bacterium
GCTCGCGCAGCGCCAGCGGGCCGAAGGTCGCGAGGAGGGCGACGCCGACGCCCGCCGCGGCGTAGCTCGCGATCACGCCGATGGGGACGGCCGCGCGCGGTGACGGAGCACTCGTCGTGGTCTCCGCGGTCATCGTTCCGGGGCGGTCGTCGCGGCGGACCAGACGACGGAGTACGCGCAGCCCGAGTCGTGTGGCTCGCCCAACGAGGCTGTGGCAGGCTCCCCAGCGCGCTGTCGACGGAGCGGCTACGGATCGACGCACACCCCGAACCGTTTCGAACAGCGCCCCAATACGCAGAACTCGCCCTCACAGTCCTCATCCGAAGCGCATTCTTCTGCGCTCGATTGAGGCACCCCCACCCGCCCGCTGGCTGCGGACAAGTCGCTCGCACTGGCGTCCGTCGTCGACCCCGCGTCGGGCATCGCGGCGCCTCCCGACAGGGCTCCCGAACTGGAAGCGTCCGGCGTGTCCGTCGGCGTTGCCTTTGCTTCATTCCCGGCCACGACCTCCACGCAGCCGTGAAGGTCGGCCTCCGGGGCCTCTGGGGCACAACGGCTGTCTTCCCCGCACGAGTATGCTTGCTCCGTGCACAATGCTGGCGCGCAGCCTCGTAGCTCCACTGTCGAGCGCTCTGGGGCGCAACTTTCTTCGGGGCCGCACGGAAGTCCGTTCCGCTCGTCACACGCCAGCAGTGCACAACCGGTTTCCGGATCGGCGTTGGTCCGGGAGAAGTCGCAGACTTCGTAAACGGCGCACAGCAAGTCTTCTTCGCAATTGCGACGCACGCAGCCGTGCGCGTCCGTGCCGGAACGTCGTGGGTTATCACTCTGTGGTTCGCAGATGTAGGCTGATGAAGCGCACAGGCCCGTCTCTTCGCACGGTAGTGGAACGCATGTCCAGCCGCCGGCATCCGCGTCGGGGTTGCATTCGTAGTCCGGTATGCAGCTCACCCCTGCGTCTTCGCCGCACGTGCTTGGCAAGCAGCCACGCCGATAGAGGTTGATGGCGGACGTCGTGTCGACATCGGCAACATAGGCGAAGTTGATCGACCATTGTTCGTAGTACTCCTCCAACTCGTCGAAGGTGTATGCGCGCTGCGCGAGTTCAGCGTTGCACTCGTACCCGCTCGGGCAGGCCGCGTCGGTGCAGGGCAGAAGCTGGCAGTGGCCGTCGTCCTCGCAGCGCTTGCCCTCGCCACAACCTGTGCTTGGGCACGGAGGAGCGCAAGGAGCCGTGGTGTAGGTACAGCTGCCTTCCTGGGTAACGATTGGGTCTTCAGTGCTCGCGAAGTCGTCGAAGGTTGGACAGATCGAGTTCTCGCCACAAAGTGCGTCGCTGCACGGTCTCATCGGGTTGCCGCACTCGGTGGGAGGTACCATCAAGGTCTTGGGTGGGACTCCGGATAACGTTCGCTCCTGACAGTGTTGTCCGAGCTCGCAGTCAGCATCGGAGCGGCAGCCGAGCTCAGGCGGTGTTTGGTCTTCGCAGGCACCCAGGGCCGCAACGACCGCCAGCGTCGTTGCCGTGCCTACGAGTGATGTCCGGGTCCCCATGCGCACGACGGCAGCATAACCCTGGGGATGTGCTGAACAACCGCCAGCTTTGGCGGAGTTCGTGTTGCAGCGCAGGCAAGGACGACGGCCGCCCCTTTGCGATACGGGCCGTCGATAACTGCCGGGAGGGGTGACGAATCGTATTCGGTTGGGCCTTTTTCGTTTTGGGTTGGGGCAGAAACATCTCGTCTGGCGTGACGGGCGCGCCGGTTCGAGCGTCCTGCCCGGAGGTATCCGCAAGCTCCGCCGAGCGCCGCGTGCGATGCCAGGGTTGGGGGGATGAGGTGAATGTGTCCACTGTACGCGCCGCGGGTGTCGCGGCTGGTGCCTGAGTTGAGTCGAGCGCTTCGACGTCCCCGTCCCCGCGGATTCGAACACCATCGGGCGTGGACGTACCGACGCGTTGCACGTTGTTTTTCGTGGGTTTCTCGTCGTCGGGCGGCACTCCTGGCACACTGGCATCGTGAGTTGGACCTTTCGAGCGGGGAGCCTACGTGCGCGCTGGAGCGTGCTGTGCTTGGTGGCGTGTTTGTGTCCGGCGGCCATCGCGCGAGCGGGCGCTGCCCAAAGAGTGACGGGTGTCCGCTTGAGGCTCGCTCCGGTGGTGGGCTGGGTCGGAGTGCGTTCTCGTTTGAGAGCTGACGTGCAGGAGCTCAATCGCACGACCCGACTCGACTTCCATCTGGACGAGAGCGCCCCAGCCGTTGGCGTTGCTGGGCGAGCGGGGGTCGTCTGGCACATGCCCCGTGGGGGCAGCATGATGTTGGGTCTGGCCTACATGTACGCCCGAGGGAGTACTGAGTTTCGCCCGACCACGCCTTTGGAGACGTACAGCATCGAGCTGCAACCGAGATACGACTCCGTGGGCTTGGCCGTGGATGGCGTCGTCAACCGGTACTTCGGACTCGACGCGACATTTGGAACGGGCAGGATGCGCGGCGCGGCGAGTAGTGACTTCGATGAGACCCTGGGTGGAGACCGCAACGGCTACCTGATGGCCCTCGGGCTGCGCGCGCGTCTGCCCCTGTCCGAAGTCGTGGCGCTGAGTCTGGGGCTCGAATACCAGGTCCTGGGCTTTTTCCCCAATCTGTTTCCCGAGGGCCGCGGGTGGTACTCGGGGGATCTGTTCACTGCGCAGTTGGGTTTGGATCTTGATTGGCATTGGACCCACGAGGAGCAGCGATGAGCAGGGGCCCGTCGTCCGAGTCGAGAGGCACGGGACAGCACGCCACGAGGCAGCTCGCCGCAATCGTGTGCACGGTGTGCGTCGGTTATCTCAGTTTGGCGACGTCGTGTCTCGATGGAGGCGGCAGTGCGGCGATGGACGGCCGCACCACGCTGGAAGCCGGTCGCCAACAACGCGTCGTGCGCCTCGTCAGCGCGGTGGACGGGGAGCTGCGTCTGGTCGAGGTCACCACCCCTGGGCCCGAGACCCTGCGGGTGCACGAGTCGGAGCTGCCGCCCGAGCTCAGCCCGGGAGAGCTCCGTCAATTCACTTCCGAAGAAGGGGTCCTCACCGTGGAGTGCCGGCAGCTTCCGAGTCGCTGTCATGACCTCTTGCTCATCGTGGAGCGAGAAGAGGTCGGCGACGATACGGAGGTCGAGTTGCACGTCCGTGCCAGCGCCTCCAAGGGTTGTGGTGGCGAGAGGTCGGATTTCTTCGAGTTGAGACTGGAGGAGCTGCCGTGAGGCGACTTGCAGCTGGTGGCGCTTGCGTGAAGCGACACGCTGATGGAGGAACTTGCGTGGTGCGAGCGTCGGGGCGCGTCATCGGTGAGGTTTTGCTGAATCCGCTGAGCTTGGCGTGCAGCGTCGTCTGGGCGCTCAACGATCACCTGTGGAAGCAACAGTATGCGAGCTGGTGGACGGGCAAGTTGTCGGACGTGTGCTCTTTGGTCGTCTTTCCGCTGTTTCTGCTCACCGCGTGGCAGGCGCTGCTGCTCTTTTTGCCAGGGGCGCGACTTCGGAGGGTGCACCTCTACGTCATCGTTGGCTTCGTGGCGCTGGCCTTCTCCGCGATGAACCTCTTCGACGCCGCGGATTCGGCGTACCGCTTCGTGGTGGCGCTGCTCCAGGCACCCGAGCAGACGCTGCGAGATCCGTGGTCGATGCTGCAGCGGGTGCACCACACCAGCGACCCGACGGATCTGTTGACGTTGCCGGCGCTGGGAGTTGCCCTTCACATCGCCGCGCCTCACCTCGACTCGTCGGTAGCATCTCGGCCCGAGTCCTCCCAGTTCCAAAACAATCCCAAGTAGAGCAGCATCTGCAGGCCGAAACTCGAGACCACGGTGCTCATCGCGATGGCTGCGTGCAGGGCGATACCGAACACGATGCCCAGCCGCCGTGTCGTCGGAATGGCCAGCAAGACTACCAGCGACGCCTCCCACACGAGCACCGCCCACGCCAGGCCCGGGTAGCCCAGCAGTCGTACCAGCTGTGCCCAGGGTTCGCCGCTGAAGAGCCCGACGCGCGTCTGCAGCTCGAGCAAAGTGCCCGAAAGCCAGGTGGGATTGCACTTAGCTGTGGCGGCAGCGAGGTAGACGAC
>JBNKZR010000590.1:0-4100 GCA_050301735.1 Polyangiaceae bacterium
GACGACTGCGGTCTTGCGCAGCACCGAGCGCGGCAGCCTGCTCGAGCAAGCTCTTGGCTTCCTCCAGCCGGCTCACGAGGTTGCTCAGGTCGAATGATTCCCAGCGATTCTTGTTGTCCATGACGTGCCGTTTCAATGAGACCTATCCAACGGGGAAGCGTTTGACGAAACCGAAGTACGAAAGGTCCATGATGGGAGTCAGCGTCGCCCAGATGTCGAGCGCGGGCCCATACGCGGCGACGGTCAACGGGTTCACGGCCTTCAGAATCTGCGCCAACATGGTCAGATGGATCATCAAGCCGTCCCCCAATACCAACGGGGACACCGCAGTCATGCCGCCCAATCTCATCATTCCCAGCATGGTGTTGATTGAAACGTTGCCCGCGAGCGCGCTGACTGAGATGCCGTCCAAGCTGAGATCAGGCAGGCCCGCTGCCAACTTGATCGGTCCGGCGGACGAGACGTTGACCGGTCCGCCACTGGACATGCCGTATCCCCCCACCGCGTTGTCCTGAATCGCTCCGCTCACGCGTCGGCGAACCCCGCCTCGCACCGTCTCCGTGCGTTGGCCACTCACTTCGATGGTGAGGCCCTCGTCGTCCACGCGACGTTGATAGGAATTTCCGATGGACTCTTTGAAGTCTCCGCCAACCTCCAGCGTGTCGTTGCCACCGATTTTGGTCGTGCGAGCTCCCGCGATTTCGGTGCGCTGTGATCCAGACAGATCGAGCTCGTCGTTGCTGACGACCCGAGCGGCGCGATTGCCCTTGTTCAACGTGCGCTCGTTGCTCATGATGCGGTCGAGACCCTCGTGGCTGAGGATGAGGCGGTTGCCTTTGCTGTCGTGGATCTCTATCCGCTCGTACTCTGGGCGGTCGTCGAGCACGATGTGGTGCCCCGATGCCGACTTCAGAATCCGGACCTTCGGATCGGCTACTTGCCTCGGGTATTCGTGTTGAGGGGTTTCGGGCTGGCGCTCTGGGGCCTTCCAGTCCTTCGCTCCTTCAGGGGCGACCTGGGTTGCGGGCGCGGGTGCTCTGGTGGCGGTGCTATCTGCAGTGTTGATGTCCGCAGCCTGCGGCGAACCCCACCACATACCACTCCAGATGGGTCGCGATAGATCGCCCTCCTCAAACTCGATCCAAACTCCGGCACCCAGCTCGGGTACGGCGAATAGACCTTGGTCGGGGCCCGCGTACGGGGAGGCTGGCAATGCCCAGCCGGTCGGCGTGTCTTCTCCTAGCAGGCGCGGGACGCGGGCACGGATTCTTCCGCGACTCTCCGGGTCGTTGACTTCGGAAACGTAGCCTCGGTACTTGCCGTAGTATCGCTGGTCGATCTTGCTGATCAGCTCCTGGAGCAGCTCTTCGACCATCATAGCGGACGCTCGACTTCTTCCGACGTTGGCCTCACCGTTGAAACGTCATTGAGGTTTAGCAGCGTCGTGGTGACGTTGTCGCTGCCCGTCAGTTCGATGGTATCGTCTGCGACATCCGTCAGCGTCCCGACATAGACGTGCCCCTGCGTCGTGAAGACGAGCAGCGTCGTCTCTTGGTTGAGAAACTGTTCCAACGCCGGGCGCATCGTCATTGGCCGAGCCTCCCTTTGACCTGGTCAACCACGTAGCGCCGCGTGGCGATCTCGTCTCCGTCTTCCCTCACTCTGACGTCCTTCAGTCGCCTCCGCGCCACATGCACCAATTGTTGCAACCCGGCGGGCTCCGGAACCTGGACTTCCCGCTGTATTCGATCGCGGCGAGCGTCGATGAGCTCCTGGGAACTGCCTAGCTCGGCCACGCGAGCCGCATAGAACGTAGCGACGGAAGTGAGGTCTCCGATCCTGCTGCTCGGCACGGCAGCGTGCATGAGATGCTTCGAGGTGATGGTTTTGGGGGGAGGCATGGTGTCGCTTTCAGAGGTTGTTCTCGAGGGATTGGTCGGCGTCGTGTAAATACACGCCCGCAGTCGTGACGTTGTTGACGGCGCTGAGTCGGCCGCCACCAATCAACACCAACGAGTGATCGCGAGGATTCGGAGGAGGGGGCGGCGGAGCTCGGGTTGGGCTCTCCTTTTCAGGCGCGAGCTTCTTGTCTTTCAATGCCAGGTGCACCACTTCCTCCAGTAGCGTCTTGCTGCTGACGGTCTCCCTCACGGTGGGTTCACTTGCCGAGGCAACTCCTGTCACCGTAGCAATGGCACGACTCAGAGCGGCTCGGGCGTCTCCCTTTGACGCCGCGAGTTGCGTCTTGACGAACTGCTCAGCCGCTGCGCCCTTGAGTCCGGCGGTTTCAGCGATCCCAAACACCTTTGCAGTATCCGACAAGGGGGCCCCGAGCAGCACGTTATAGCGCTCCGCCGCGGGAGTGGCGGCAGCCCCCACTGCAGATATTCGAAAGACGCCCCCGATGGCGGGCACGCCGGTCGGTGGAGTGGCTGCCGGAACCGACGGGGCCACGCCCGCAGTGGGAATCGCGCTCGGTGCAGCAGCCGGAACCGCACCGGGTACTTCCCCTACCTTGCTCGAATCGAGCGTCACCGTCGGCGTCGCAGCGGGTACCGCGCCTGCCACTTTGGGGGCGGCGGCAGGCGCAGCCCCCTCGGCTGCAAAGGCGACCAGGGGTGCTTCCGGACTCTCCAAGGACAACTGACCCGCCTCGGCTTGTTCGCGCAACGACGCGGCATCGCTGGCTTGGGGAGGTTGATACTCTGCGGAGCGCGCAAACGCACCATAACTAGCCTTCGCGTCGGATACGGCATTGGCAAACGCCGCATCGCGGCTCTTTTCGATCGAATCCAGCAAGGCCTTCTCGTTCAGCTTGAGATTCAGCGTGGTACCCAACCCCGAATCGACGGACAGGGTCAACCCCCCGGGGACGGTGGGCCGGGGACGGCTGGGTCGGGTGACTCTCGGGGGAACGGGGGGCTCGGCGCCGGCGAACGAGTTACCAGTAACGCTGACCAATGAGCTGCCGCTGCGGATCACGACCACATTGATGGCGGCCAAGCACTCGCAGCGATTGCTGGAAAAGATGGTCGTGTCCACATCGCGCAAGTACACGGCGCCAGTGGACGTCGTCGTTTCGAACTCGTTGGCCACCGCTGTGATGCTCACCAGTGCGCTCCGCGCCGCAAGCATGAGGAGAGCTGGACCGGCAGCCACGACGTCGTTGCCGGAGACGTGCCAGGCCCTCCTGGCTCTGGGTCGAGGCGGCACGAGTGGCGGTCTCCAAGGACGCCGGAGGAACGCGAGCACCGGCAACCGCTTCGTACCGAGCCCGGTCGATAGCCAAGTCTGACCCAGCGACGTGGCCAGGCTGGTGCGTTGCACCGGCCTCAACGGTGTGTCCAGAATGGACAGGCGCGGTTGGGCAACGCGCGCGTTCAGCTTGAGACCACCCAGAGTGAACGACCCGGCCAGCGCGGATACTGGCACAGCAGCCCCAACCTGTAGAACGTCGTCGACAGCCATGGGTGGCGAAGGGGGAGTGCGAGGCGCTGTGGATATCTTCTCCACGTCGAGTGCCGGTCTGGCCATCAGCGCCTTGGGAAGACCCGCGGGAATGGTTTCGGCCAACAGCACCATGCCCGCTCCCCCGCCCCGGCTACCTCCGTGACGGATGCGATTGCCAGTCAGAGTGGTATCCCCCCTCCAATCGATCACCAACTCACTCAGGGTGGCGGCGTAGTCACCTCCATTGTTGTCCAAGACGTTGCCCGACACGACCAGTTCACCTTGCCCGGTGATCCGAACGACCGCCTGTCCACTTTCGGCACTCTCGACCGTGGGCACGCCAGAGCAGCCTAGCGCTCGATTGCCGCTAAAAGCGACCAGATTCGTGCCGGAGAGTTCCAGCTCGAAGGCACCAACCAATCCGCCAACGACAGTGTTGTTCGCGACCGAGAGTGCCACGTTGGGCTCAGCCACCAAGGGGGCGAGCGCATGGTGTTCATGACCCACCACAACGCCACCCAGCCGCACCCCTCGAATGTCGTTGTCCGAAAGCTCCAGCTGGGCCGCCGCGCCCACAGCAAATACGCCTTCCGCCGGCAAGGGATCGAAAAGAGTCTCCTCTGCACCGTCGGATGCGCCCGAGCCCGAGG
>JBNKZR010000591.1:0-4096 GCA_050301735.1 Polyangiaceae bacterium
AGCTCTCGCCAGGACGACGCGTCGAATGACTTACGCTTCTGTTTCATCGCTTTCGAGCTCGAATGATTCGCGCGAGTGCATCGGCCGAGGCGCGTGCCAAGCGATCCGCCCGGCGGGTGACTTCGTACGAGTCGGAAAAGCCAGCGGCGGCGAATACGAGGGCCGGGCGGCCATGAACCTGAACCCGGGTCGCACACACCTCCGCGGGCTGCCCAACGAAGAGCAATAGGTCTTCCGGCGTGGGGGCGCGCAGCACTTGGCCCTGGCGCAGAGCTGCCTCGGCCGAGCTGTCCGTGTCGTTGCCGACTTCGAGGTCCACGAAGCGCTCGGGTTGCCCCGCGTAGTCGAGGCGGATTCGACTCGAGAGCCCCTCGCCACGGGCCGCGAAGACGATGAGCTCTTCCGTGACAGGCGCCATGCCCTTGGCAATCGCTTCCACGACTTGCTCCGGATCGTCTGCGACCGCGAGCGTTCCCAGCACGGATTCGAACTGGTCCACATTGGGAGACGCGAGGCTCATGCGGAGCGCACCGGGATGCAACAGATCAGTCGAGTTCGCGACCGGCGAGAGAGGCTCACCGGTCAGTGTTGGCGCTCGTTTTCGGCCGAGAGAATCTGCGGCTGACAGATCTTGTGGGCGCGGCACGATCACCGGTGCTCGACGCACCGGGGGCGCTTTGGAAAGCTCGTCGGGGCCAGGCGCGACGCCCCGCCGCGTACCTGGCGTCAACGAGGGCGATACGGGTGGCCGGCGAACGAGCGGGATCGGGGGCACGCTGTCCGCTCGCTGCTGCGACAACGGTAGCTCGTTCATGTGCTCGCGGTCCTGCCGGCGAGTCGAGGGGCCGGGCCCCGTCGACAGCCCCGCCAGCTCTCGCTGCACCTCTGACAGCGACGCCCGCGTGAAGCGCACGTCAGTCTGCAGGTGGTGGGTGAACTCAGCGTTCAGGTGTGGGTCGAGAGGCTCGACGGCGACGACCTCCACGACGTCTCCTACCATCGCCACGGGGTAGGCCAAGAATCGCGCGCACATGCCCTCCGGTAAGCGTGCCAGCAGCTCAGTGTGGACCGGACGGGCCGGCTCGCGCGCGCCCCACATGCGCTCTAATTCCTGCTCCAAGACGGCTTCGACGTCCGCATGCACTTCGCGCAGCGCAGCCAAGAAAGGCACGGCATGGTTGATGTGCTGCATCAGGGCCGCTTCGACTTCCACTTTGGGTGCCGCCTCCACGTCGATGAGATGCTGTGCGAAGTCAACTGCCACAACGCTACTGTTGCCCGAGGACGCTCGCTCGGCAAACTCCGGCGTCACGCCCGGTCAGGGCTCGAACTGAAATACGATTTCGGTCTGCCGAACCAGGCCTAGCTCGTCCCTCGCCACCCGCTCGGTATGGCTGGGGTCGGACTTGATCCGCTCCACCTCCGCGCGCAGCCGTCGGATGTCGTCGGAGAGCCGCGACACTTTTTCATCGACCGCACTTCGCTCGTGCCTCAGCCGCTCCAACCGCGGCAACCCACTGTCAGAGGCGATCAGCACGGGTACCGAACAGCACGCGGTACCCAGAACCACGAGCGGAAGAACCCGTTCGACGAACAAGCGCGGCGTCACGGCGACACACTGTCCCAAACCACTGTAAACGGCCAAGTTTAGCGAAATCGACTCGGCCGCCCCGAAGTCGGTGACGGCACCTGCCCCTGCCAGGGACTTTTCATGTGCGACAACGTGGGCTTTGGTATAGTCCGCCGCCAGGGCCGCCAGCCAGCGCTCGGAAGCGCTGATGCCAGGTGAGCCCCGCTGAAGGAAAAACACCACATGGAGATGGAAGCGCTACGCGCCGAGTTGGAGGAACTCTTCGAGCTCGACGAGCTCCTGCGCCTGAGCGAGGAGCTACTGGGGCTGAGTCCTGCGAAAGTCGGAGGCGAAAAAGCCAAAGGTTCGTTCGTGCGGGCATTGACCGAACACTGCCTTCGTGCCCACACGGTGGAAGCGCTATGCGACGCGGTGATCGCGACCAAACCACGCGTCAGTGACGGCCTGCGCGACACCGCCAGCAGTGGACTCACGCCGAAGCCGTTGACCCCCGGGGATACCTTCGGCGCGTTCGAAATCATCAAGCTGCTCGGCTCCGGCGCAACTGGCACCGTCTACGTTGCCACCCGTGACGGGCAGGAGTTCCGACTCAAGGTGCTGCATCCCGCGAGCACCTACGACGAGTGCGGCGCGAGTCGTTTCCTGACCTTCTGCCGCGTACTCAAGGACCAGGCCGGCAAAATCGGCTGCGACCCCGTGGATACACTGGAGCACCAAGGGGAGTTGGCCGTCGCGACGCCGCATCATTCCGGCGTTACTTGGGCCGAACACTTGGAGACGTCGGGGCCACAGCACATCAGTGAGGTCGCCCCCGTCGTTCGTTCGCTTTTGGACGAGCTGTGGGCGTTGCATACGCAGGGTGTGGTGCATGGGGATCTCAAACTCGAGAACGTCCTCGTCATCGAGAGTGCCGAGGGTGACGGACGAGACCCGAGGGTCGTACTGCTCGACGCGGGAACAGACCGGCTGCGCTCCCGGCGCGGTGAGAATGGCCATCCTTCGCTGCTTTCGGTCAGCTCACCCAAGACCGTGGCGCCCGAAGTTCTCGTCGGCAACGCGCCGAGCACCGAGAGCGACGTCTATGCCTTAGGCGCCCTGCTTTACGAGGTGATCGCCGGACGCCCGCCCTTCGTCGGTTCGTCCGCGCTGGAGCAGGTCACGGCACACCTGGCGCAGAACGCCGCACCTCCCAGCGATCTGGCGCCGAAGGGCTCGGTCCCCTTCGAACTCGACGCGTTCATTCTTCGCCTGCTCAGCAAAGATCCCAAGCAACGTCCGGCAGACGCAGACGCCGCGCGAACGAGCCTCGATGCGCTGCTGTCGATTCGCTCCAGTGGCGATAGCATCAGCGACGCAGACCTAGCGGCGCGCATCGACGCCCTGACCAACGACCCCACCGACGAGGAGGCAGCCCTTTCGCTCGAAAGCGCTGCCGACGAAGGCGGGGACGCGCTGCGCATTGCGGACAGCTTCTTTGCTGCTGCGCAACTGCTCGGCGACGACCAGCGCACCACGCGACTCGACCTCTGCTACCGCGCAGGGCGACTGTTCCGTCGCGCGGGAGACCTGGAGCAGGCTGAGATCGTCTACGCCGACGTCCTCGAACACGAACCGAACGACCGCGTGGCGCAATCGTCGTTGGAAGAGTTGCGACGACGATTGGGCAAGCACGACGAGTTGATCGAGATGTGGCTGGTCCAAGCCGAACACTGCGAGAGTGCGACGGACAAGGCCCAATTGATGGCCAAGATCGGTGCGCTCTACGACCAGCAACTGGATGAACCCGCTCAGGCCGTGGTGGCCTACACCCAAGCCTTCTGCGACAACCCCCGAGAGAAAGAGTACGCCCACGCGCTGGAACGAGTCGCGGGCAAGGCCCAGGAAACGTGGACGGAGATCCTCACGAGCTGCGCGGATGCCGCTCAACAGGGCCTGGCGCCCGAAGACCACGTCACGATGTTGAACCAAATGGGGCACTGGTACGCCCAGCGCCTCAACCGCCTCGACCTCGCGCTCGGATGTTACCGGAACGTGCTCGCGAGCGACGCCGCCAACGAGGGTGCCCTCGACGGGCTGGCTGGCATCTACAAGAAGACACAACAGTGGCTGGAGCTTTCGCAGCTGCTGTTGCGCCGTTCTGATGCCGCCGCCACTCCCGCGGCCGCACGAGCGCTCCGCGTGGAGGCTGCAGAGATCCTCGATCGCCGCTTGGGGAACTCGGCGCAAGCCCAACAGATCCTCGAGCGCATCATCGAGGAGGACCCGAGCCACAGCGCCGCCAACGAAGCATTGGCCAACCTCTATCAACGCACCGGAGACCACGCCGCCCACGTTCGAGTACTCGAGCGCCAAGCGGAGAACCTCCGCGGTGGAGAGCGCCTGAGCCTGCTGTGCCGCATCGCCGAGTCGTACGAAGACGACATCGATTCGCCCCCCGAAGCCCTATCTCTGTACCAATCGGTCGTCGCCGAAGACCCAATGAATCTCGGCGCTCTCAAAGGTCTG
>JBNKZR010000592.1:0-4095 GCA_050301735.1 Polyangiaceae bacterium
ACCAAGCGCGGTTGCTTGACGACGGGGCCCGCGACGGCAATCGTGCGGCTCACTTCGAGCACGCCGTTTGCGCACAGCTTGGCAATGGCGATCACATCCTGATAGCCGATGTGCCAAACCGTGCGGGTGCGGCTTACCGGGTACAGCGTGTGGATGTGCAAGCCCACGGTGCCCGAAGGGTGGGGCCCGTCGAACTCTTCCTTCTGAACGCCACTCGGGGCCGCGATGTTGGCGCCCGCTCGAACGCATAGGTACGTGGTACCTTCGGTCAGTTTCGCGACCAGCTGCAGACCCGCCGCGAACGCCTCTTTCTGCTCGTTGATGATCGGTTCAGGATCCGCAGCCAACGGGTTCGAGTCGATGGCGGTGACGAAAATCGCATTCGGGACAGCATCGGGCGCCGGGACGTTCGAGAAAGGCCGGGTACGGAAGGCTGTCCACATGCCCGACTCGATGAGCAACGCTCGCAGCTCTTCTTTGCTCAGGCTCTCGGGCGGCTTTCCCTGAAAAGCCTCGAACTTCTGCAAGTCTTCTGGCTTGGGGGAATTGGCCTGCTCGTGTTCATTGAGGTGAATGACGAGCGATTGCAATGCTCGTCGCGCGCCGCGGTGGATGCCGATCACGCGGCCCGCTCCGGGCGCGGTGTAGAACACCCCCGGCGTCTTGCGGTCTTCGAACAGAATCTGCCCGCGCTTCACCGTGTCGCCTTCGCCCACCTGCATGCGCGGCTTCATCCCGGGATAGTCATCCGCGGTGATCGCGACCCGGGTGATTTTTGGCGTGCTCAGTACCTTCTGCTGCGGCGCGCCGTTGATGGGCAGGTCCAACCCTTTTCTGATCCTGTGTATCGCCATCGAGGTCTCGCTATGTGCTCGATTGTGCAGCCCACCGGACGCGTCGGGCGCCACTAGGGGTGCGTCACTTTCGTGCTGTTACTGGTCCGTCTCTACGGTTCGCGTGACTGTTGGATGACACAGCCGGTGACCGCTCACGGTGGGCGCTCAATATTCCAAACCAGGAGTTTTTGCCGCTCTAAAATCTCCACGCCGGCAATCGGCTCGGGTTGGCGACCGGTCGCGAGCCCCGCAACCGAGCCCCGGGCCGGTGTCGGCTCGCGCTGGGGAGCGGACGGCGGCCCATTGCAGAGCTCGGGACGACCGCCGGATGGGTTCAAACGCGGTGGCATATTTGTGAAAATGCTGAACTACCGTAGTTTCGTTTTCGACCCAGTTTCTGCTGCGGTTTGGCAACTGCGGCCAGCATCTTTCACGCTTTTATTGAAGTTGGCGCGCGCCATGCCAGCCACTCAGTTCCGGTCCAGATGTGGCACTCTCCGAGCTGCGACCCAGCCAACGCGATGCATCTCGACAGCTGCCTTGTTTCGTTGTGGTGACCGGTAACCGTTCCAAACTCTCGTACCTAAGATCCAATGACGATGAAGATCGGATACACTCTTGCGGCGTCGGTGGTCACGTTGACGTGGCTTGTCGGCTGCGCTTCGGAAGATGACCTGGCTCCGCCTCCCGACGCGGAAGAAACGGATGCGGCGGAAACGGAGGCTTCGCCGACCGACGAATCCTCACCGGCGGCGAGCAGCGACGAAAGCGACGTCGGGAGCGAGACGCCCGCCCCGCAATGCGAGGTGCCCGAGTTCGAGGACGACAGTTCGGAGCTGCCGTTCGAAGAGCTGCGCGCCCAGGTGGTGGACGAGGAGGGGGACGGCATCGGTGGCTTGTTGGCTCAGGTCTGTGGCACCAATCGTTGTCTGTTCGGATCGACCGACGACACCGGCTTCGTCCTGCACACGGGCTCCCCGGGAGAAGACTTGAGTCGGGCTGCCTTCAAGTACGGCGACGGGCTCGAGTACGCGCAGTTCGCGTATTTGCTGCCGGAAGAGCCGACTCACGAACTCGGAAGCCAGGCCACGATCGCATTGCCGTCCGTCGGCAACGCCGATGAATTCGAAGCCGGAGCGACGGTTTCTTCTTCAGGGGCGACGCTGACTTTGGCGGGCAACGCAGACATTCAGCTCGATCTGCTCAGTTTTCCGGAACAGCGTGACCACCGCTTCGTGGCGGTGGAGATGCCTGAGCGGAGCTGGCCCGAAGCGGTCACCAGTCACGACCTGGGACTGGGTATGCTCTACGTGCTCGGTCCGCTCAAGACGGAGCTGTGTCCTGCGGCGGTGCTGACGCTTCCGAACTCGCCCGATTGGGACCCGGGAGCCGAGGTCGAGTTCTTGCTGCACATCACCGACACTTCGAACCACTGGGGGCTCTATGGCGAGTGGGCGGTGGTCGCGACTGGCGTCGTCAGTGACGACGGCGAGACGATCGTCACCGACGAGTCGTCAGGCATCCCGCAGCTCGGGGCACTCGGAGTTCGCTTGAGCGATGGCTGATTCGTCCGCCCGTCGAATCGCCAGCAGAGGCGCGTTCGGCGTCCTCGCATTGCTCGCGCTCGGCTGCGGCTCCAAGAGCAACGACGAGATCCCGGAGGAACTACTCGCTGCGATTGCCGCTGGACAGGCCTCGGGAGGAGACTATCCCGAAGGTCCCTACGGCAGTGAAATCGGCGACGTCGCGCAGGACGTCTGCATCCGAGCGTGGACTAATCCGCAAGCTGCGGACTATGCGGCTGCGGAGCTCGAGCCATTGTGCTTCTCTGACTTCTACGATCCTGAGGCAGAGGAGAACTCGCTGTTGTTGGTAAACACTTCGGCGATCTGGTGTCAAGCTTGTCGCACGGAGTACGCGGGTAGCTCTGCACGGCCATCTCTGTCGGAGGAAGTAGCCGAACGCTACGATTCTGGACTGCGCATCATGGGGGTGTTGTTTCAAGGGGTCGATCGCGAGCCGGCGACGGAGCGAGATGCCGAACTTTGGGCGCAGACTTTCGAAGTCGATTTCGCGTTCGGGCTGGACGAATCCTTCGCGATGGGCGCCTTCGCCGACCCTCAAAAACAACCCTTCAACATGGTGCTGGACACGCGCACGATGGAGATCGCCCTGGTCGTGGAAGAGGACGACCCGCGCACTTTGTGGCCAGCCATCGACAGCCTGCTCCCATAGCCGCTATACACGCTGACCGTGGGCCGACTCTTCGACGACAGAGGTTTGGGTGGCTGCGGCCGGTTGACGGTGCTGCTGCTGTGCGGCTCCGGCGCCGCTCACGCTCTCGAGACCCAGCCCATCGACGGGCAGCCTGCCCAAGTCGACGTCACCGAATCGTTCGGGGTCATCGCCAACTCCGACAATCGCAACTCACGACGTGCCGACGTGCCGTCGGAAGCGGACGACGACTGGGGCATGGTCAGCAACCGCCTCAACGCTCAGGCCAACTGGAGGCAGTGGCAACTGGGAGTACGGGTCGATTCGGCATTGTTCTATGCTTCCCGCAGCCCGACGGACATCGCGCTCGAGTTGTTGGCTCGCGAGCGACGAGGCGCGTCAGCTGGTGAGTACACGGCGGACGATGCCGACTTCTTCGTCCAGAAGTTCTTTCAGGCTGGAGACGAGCTGTCGGACCGTTTCGTCAGTTGGACTTACCCTGCCAAGTACACCCTGACCTACAAGACTCCCGAGTTGGAAATCACCCTCGGAGACTACTACGCTCAGTTCGGGCGTGGCCTGGTGCTCAGTGTTCGCAAGGACAATGAACTGACCGGAGATAACACCATTCGCGGGGCGCGCGCGACGGCGCGTTTGCGCAGCGCGGACTTGCGCTTCGAGTTGACGGGCCTTGCCGGGACGCCGAACCCGCTGCGGATCGACCCCGCGAGTGGTCGCCATTTGGGGACCACTTCGGCGGTGCGCTCCGGGCTCGCCTCGGTCACTGAAGCTGGCATGCCGACGATGGTCGAGTCGGCTTTTGCGCCCAACCCCCGCGCAAACTTCGCCCCCGACATGCTCTACGGCGTGCAGCTGGAGGGAAAGTCCAAAGGCGTGGCGATGTCTCTGGCGGGCACGCGTTTGGACCGCACCTGTGTGGATGGTCCCAGGGGTTGCGAACCGCTGGCGACGGATCTGGTTCGGTCGGCAGGCGCCATGGATACTGCGGGGGTCAGTGTTGGGTTTCCGGACTTGTGGTCCAAGG
>JBNKZR010000593.1:0-4089 GCA_050301735.1 Polyangiaceae bacterium
TCCAGATCAAGCGCCGCATCACGCCCAACGGGGTGACCGTGGTGCTCCCGCGCTCTGCTGGCGGACGACACTGTGACTTTGGGCCCCCGCTGGCCATGGTGATGGCGAATTTGCCGGACCCACCGGACAGCCCCGCCATGAAGGTAGACCACGACCTGGAGCGGGCAAAACGTGACATCCAGCTGGCCGATTCGGACGAGTACTGGTCTTCGGCCGTCGGGCGGATATCTGGAGCCGCTTGACTGGCTGACCGCTTTCTGCCAGACCTTACGTTACGTAACGTGAGGTTGCTAGACGATGTCCTGGAACGACTCCCGGCCCTCCAGGAGGCTGGAGCGACCAGTGTCGTCGTACGAGAGGGCAACCAGTCGGTTCGGTTGACGCTGAAGCCGGCTCTTCCTGCTGTAGAGACGCTGCCCAACGAGCCTGACGCACCCAAGACCAAGTACGATCATGACCTCGAGTACATGATGAGGCGGAGTGCGGCGCAATGACTGCCACGTCGCGCCCAGATCGGTGGTGGGACAAGGGCCAGCGCAGTGACGCTGCAAAGCAGGTCTGGGATACAGGCCACTCGCTCTATCAGAGCCAGGGGGCCACCCGACGGGACTACGCGGATGCTGCCCTGACGCTCTACACGGGCAACAGCCGCGACAGCATCACAGGAACCGCTGAGTTGGGTGTCGAGCTCGACCAGATGGCGCAGATCGCTGGCGTTGAGCCACCGGCCTACAACGTGATTCAGTCCTGCGTGGACACCAAGGCCGCCCATATCTTCAGCAACAAGGTGAGGCCCTTCTTCCTCACTGAACGCGGCAACGCGGAGCTGAAAGAGAAGGCTCTGGGTATGCAGCGGGCCGTAGAGACCGTTTTTGCTGAAAATGGAGTCTATGGAAACGAGGGTCTGAAGGTCTGCTATGACGGGCTACTGTTCGACGCGGGCTGCTACAAGGTGTGGCCCGATTACGTCAACTTGCGGTCCCGCATCGATCGCATCTTCCCCTGGGAGTGCTTCGTTTCCGACCGTGACGCGCGCTACGGAAAGCCCCGGCAGCTGTACCACGTCTTTCTGCTCGATCGCGACGTCCTACTGAAGCGCTTCGAGGGCAACAAGAAGGCCCAAGCACTCATCAAAGAGGCCCAGGCTGCTTCCGCAGATGAAATCGAGGAAGGAATCGACGAGGAGAGCCAGGTTCCGGACCAGCTCATGGTCTGCGAGGCGTGGCACCTTCCGTCGGGCACCGTCGACCGCTCGAAGCCAGAAGCGTTCGGGCGAGACGCTGAAGGCAACGAGGTCAAGCCCTCCCACGATGGATATCGGTGTCTGTGTTTGCAGAACGGAGAGCTCGCCTTTGAAGCGTGGCCGTTCCCGTACTTTCCGATCGCCATGTTCCGCCCCAAGCCCAGGGTGCGCGGATATTGGTCTCGTGGACTCCCTGAGATCCTTGCAGGCAACCAGCACGCTCTCAACAAGATGGCCAAACGGATTGATGGGATCCTCGATCTGCACGCGCGTCCCCTGCTGTACGTCTGGCGCCAGGCGAAGATCAACACCCGCTACTTGACCAACGCTTGGGCGAACATCATCGAGGGCAGCGCCCCGCCCGGGCAGGCGATTCAGTATATCACGCCCCAGTCGGTTCCAGGAGACTACATCCGGCGCTACCGGGAGATCATCGAGGATTCGCAGCGACAAGCAGGCGTGAGCGAGCTGTCCATCGCCGCACAGAAGCCAGCAGGCGTGGAGCATGCTCCGGCGCTGCAGCACCTCCAGGACACAGAGTCCCTCCGTCACACACCAGACTTCCGGGCGTGGGAACAACTCCACATCGACGCTGCCCGCTGTGTAGTGGACTGTCTTCGCTTACTTACTACTTACGCCAAGCGCGAGGGCAAGAATCTCGAGCTGCTCTACGGTGAGAGCAAGCAGCTTCAGCGTCTCGGCCCAGACGACTGGGATCTGCCGGAGAACCGCGCTCACCTGAAGGTGTGGCCGACAAACCTGTTCCCGCAGACGCCCAGTGCGAAGATCGAGCGGATTCTGACCCTCATCCAGGGTGGGATCCTGCCTCCTGCGAAGGCGCTCCAGGTTCTTGCTGGTGAGTTTCCGGACATCGAGGCCATGCTGGGGGATGCCACGGCCGCCGAGCGGAACATCGAGGAGCGGCTGAAGAACCTACAGGCAGGCGAAGCTTTCAAGGACAACACGCCAGAACCATACATGGACTTCGAGCTGGCGAAGCGTATCACGCTCGACCGAATCAACTCGCTGGAGGCAGACGGCTACCGCGATGACCGTGTCGATATGCTGCGCCAATTCTACGAGATGACGCAACGGCTCCAGGAGGCGAACGCTCCACCCGAGCAGCCACCGGCATCCACAGAACCACCGCAGGGAGGTGTCCCTGCTCCGCCGCCAGAGGCTGAGGCAATTGCCCCGCCGCCAGGAATGGAACAAACGGAGGTCGCGGCATGAGTGCGGAAGAGCTGAACACGCTGGTCAACGAGATCTCACAGCCCCAGGAGTCAGAGGGCGAGGCTGCGCCCGATGTGGACGAAGCCATCGACGCGATTGGGGTACAGATGGCAACCGAGGATCCCAAGGATGCCCCGGCTGCCGAGCAACCAGCGAAGGAGTCGACGGAGCCAGAGAAGGAGCCGGAGCCACCGGCTGTCGAAGCCAAGCCTGACGACGAGCCCCTGAAGGACGAGCTATTCACCGACGAGGCCCTGAGCACCAAGGAAGGTGTGCAGGCCGCCCGCGACGGTATCCTGAAGGCTCGCACCACGGCTGAGGAGCTTCTGCGGAAGAATCATGCGACCTACCTGCGCCTGAGTCATCAACAGCAGAGGTTCAAGAAGACCAAGGACGAGACCCTGCGGATGAGGCAGGAAGCTCTCGCCATCCTGCAGCGCAACCAGGCGGATGCCTCGAGCCTGACCCGTACCGGGGCCCGCGAGGTACTGGAAACACTGGGAAGGCTGACGGGTCGCGACGGTCTGAAGATGCTGGAGGCCATGAATATGGCCGTGGCATCCGACGGAAAGCACACTGGAGCGCCAGAGGTCACAGAGCTTCGCAAGGAGATCGAAGACCTCAAGAACACGCTCATACAGGAACGCGAGCAGGCGAAGCAGGCGAAGCAGGGGCAGCTGCAGTCGTTCATTCAATCTCGCCACAACCAGCTGGCTGAAGCGGCGCAGAACACCCAGCTCTACCCGCGGCTTGCTTCCATTGCAGCCGATGATCCACAAAACGTTGGCTCGTTCGTAGCAGACGTCATTGTCGAGGCGCACAACGCAGGCCAGAAACTCACGGACGCGCAAGCGCTCCAACTAGTCGAGAAGCAGCTTCAAGAGAAACTGGGGCCACCCCCAGCCGCGAAAGCGGAGCCCGTGCGTGGTAACGGGACAGAGAAACCACGAGAGGCGCAGAGTCCGCCATTGGGAACGCAAATCGAGCCGGCAGCGGCGACTCACGAGGGAGCGAAACGGTCGCTCTCCGACGAGGAGCTCGACGGGCTGACGGCTGAACAACTCCCGGCGGACTTCTTCGATGTTCTGGGTCTCCCAGCTTGAGGTTCCTGCCGGGGCTGGAGTAGCCCATGGCACAATCTGCAACCACGACCAATCAGGCCAATCTTCTCAAGAGCCTGTACGGTGACAAAGTCGCGTGGCCTGCCTACAAGCGGTCACGATTTCTGGCTGGAATTCGCAAGGACACCAAGTTCGGCGGGGACGGTCGCTACGTCAACGTGACGTGTGGCCCCTCGGGCTCCGGGTCCGCGGACTTCGACGAGGCGCTGGCGAACCAGCGGGCAACTACGGAGGTCCGATTCTTCGTCACGCACAAGAAGGAGTATCACATCATCAGCATCGACGGCGACGCCATCGCGCGCAGCGAGGGCGACAAGAACGCGATGTTGCAGGTGGTCAAGCAACAGACCGACAAGGCCCGCTACGCCTTTGGCCGCGCCCTCGCTGCGCGAGCTTGGGGCGACAACGGTGGATCCATCGGTGTCATCGCCTCGACCACCACGCTGGCAAGCACATCCATCGACCTTGCCACGCCAGCAGACGTTGTGAAGT
>JBNKZR010000594.1:0-4081 GCA_050301735.1 Polyangiaceae bacterium
GACCCACGCCCCGAGAGCTTGCCACAAACCGCGTACTTTGGGCGATTCGGCCGAAAAACCGACGCAATTGCCGCCAACGTGGAGCTCGTGGTGGAGGTCGCAGGAGCCGGTCCCACCTGTGCCCCGAACTGGGAAGCTCATGCTCCAGCGAAGGCTCGACTCGGTCGAGCAGGGGGTTCGTGACGGGGGTGCTGGGCTGTGACACCCTTGCCGGTAACCTGGTCTTGTCCCCAGGCATATGATTGACATGGGATTCGACGAAGACGACGAGCGAGCACGACGCCAGATGGACCGCCGACGTTTCGTGGCACAAGCTGCGGCCGGCTCGACCATCGCGGTATTGGGGGGCCTGTACTACTTTTCAGACCACCTGACCGCCATCGCCCGCGCCGAGACGCGCAAAGACGGCAGGCCACGGGTCCCCCCAGGGCAGCGGGTGATCAGCCGCCTCAAACCCATGGGCGGACAAGCCGGCAACCCCAAGACCAGCGAGTGGCGACTCAAGGTTCACGGCGAGGTCGAGCACCCCTTCGAGCTCACCTTCGCGGAGCTCTTGAAGCTGCCCCAAGTCACGGCCAACCTCGACGTGCACTGCGTGACGGGCTGGTCACTGTTGGGTTCGGAGTGGCAAGGGGTGCGGCTCAAGGAACTCGCCAAGCGCGCCAAGATCAAGTCCACGGCGCGCCACGTGATCTTCGAAGCCGCCCATGGCTACACCGCCAACGTCCCGCGAAAGGACGCGCTGAAGGACAACGTGATGATCGTGCACCACCACGACGGCGAGCGGCTGGCGCGAGCCCACGGGGCTCCCGTACGCAACCTGGTGCCGGATCTGTACTTCTGGAAGAGCGCCAAGTGGCTCACCGGCATCCGTTTCGTGCGGCGGGACGAACCGGGTTACTGGGAAACGCGCGGCTACCACAACCACGCCGATCCCTGGCTCGAGGAGCGCTACAGCTGATGGGCGCCACAGCCGCGCAAGCAGACGAGACCCCAATCCACGAAGGCGTCGCCGCGGACGACGGTCGATCGGCAGAACTCGAAGCCGCCCCATCCAAAGCGACCGAACCTGAGGCCCCTCGCGCCAAAGCGGCGACTCGGCGTCGTCCCGGCGCCTTGGGGCGCAAGCTCCGGGCGTGGCTTCGCACCCTGCACCGCGACGTGGGTTACCTCGCGGTGGGGTTGACCTTCGTGTACGCCTTGAGCGGGCTGGCGGTGAATCACATCTCCGATTGGGATCCGAACTTCACGCAGGTCGAGCGCGAGCATCAAGTCGAGATCCCGAAGACGGACGATGACGACGTCATTGCCGCCGCGGTGCTCTCGGAGCTCGGCATCGAAGCTAAACCGAGTGACGTCTATCGCCCCGAGGACGGCCAGCTGGAAATCGCCGTGGACGAGCGCACGTTGTTCGTGGACTTGAACGCGGGGCACGTGCGGGAAGAGGGGCAAGAGGCGCGGTTCTTGTTGCGCGCGGCGAACTGGCTGCACCTCAATCGCGGCAAGAAGGCGTGGACGTACGTGGCGGACGGCTACGCGGTGTTCCTGCTGTTTCTGGCGACGTCGGGGTTGTTCATGATCCCCGGTCGCAAGGGGCTACTCGGCCGCGGTGCGGTGCTTGCGGGCGTGGGTGCGCTGGTGCCCATCGCCTACGTCGTGCTCTCGGGCCCTTGAGCCGCCCGAGGGAAGGGGACGGCGCCAAAAAGTATTGCCAACGCCGTCGAACGGGATACTGTTCGTCTCCCGCGCGGGAGTAGCTCAGTTGGTAGAGCACAAGCTTCCCAAGCTTGGGGTCGCGGGTTCGAATCCCGTCTCCCGCTCCGCTGCCGCTTCGCGTTCACGGGCTTCGCAACCCGGGGTTGTGCGCCGGCGGGGCTCCCGCTTCGCGAGGAAGCGTCACCCCGTCCGCTTCAACTCGACGCCCTTTGGCGGGGGCATGAGGCGGCCGCGGACCAGGCCGAGCACGGCGAGTGCCACCCATGGTTCCATCGGACGCTCCTCTCGCTCCCACCGCGACAGGCTTTCCGGGGTGGCGCCGATGCGCTCCGCCAAGTCACCTTGGGTCATGCCGAGAGCCTTGCGAGCGAAACGGAGCATGGCGCCCGAAACCGTGGCTGCTTCGGTGAAGGCCACGACGACCGCACGCAGCTCGACCTTCTCGAGTGCCTGCGCGGGAACTGTGAACTCTCCGCAGTGGGTGCAAACAGGACGGGTGACGGATCGATCCAGGACCGAGTGCTCGCCGACTTTCGTGCAGAGCTCCACCGTGCGGCGTTCGAAAGTATCGCTGTTGCAGATGTGACAATGCATGGGAGTTCTCCTCAGAACAGGGTGACGATCAGGGTGCGACCGGTGAAAACCACCACCAGCGACAATGGGTCACCGTCGTCGGTTCCGCCGTCGAGTCGCCACTTGCGAGGCTCCTCTTCCTTCGCGCTCGTTGCGCTCGCGAGCGCCCGGCCGACGTCCCACCGGTGTTTGACGGACGACGACTGCGACGAGGGGGAGTGTGTCACCGGCGAGTGCGCGCTCGCAGCGGACGAGTGACGTCAGGGGCCGGGGAGCTCTACACCGAAGCGCGTAGCCCGGGCAGCGCAGCCGCCGGTGCGGTCGGAAGCGCTCTTTCTTTGACGCAACTTTTGTCGCGGCGACTGGAACTCCTCGCCTCCGCTGCTGAGGCGAGAATGACCCCTCGACTCGACGCGCCAAGCGATGTTAGGCAGGCCTCCTCCAAGGGGACCAAGCATGATGCATCGCCTGAGCACGCTCACCTGTCTGCTACTCGCCGCGTGCGGCACGTCGAACAGCGATCCCGAGTCGAACAGCTCCCAAGCGGGAGGAGCCGGGTCACTCGGCGTTCCGAGTCCAGCGGCCACCACCACGGCCACCGGAGCTGCGCCGACGGGCGCAGGTAGCTCAGCCCAACCGCCAAGCGCACCTGGCGGCACGCCCACTGCGGCGGCTCCCGGCGCTGGAACGACGACTGGCGCACCCTCGGTCGAAGCACCGAGTGCAGCTGGGGGCGCGGGCGGAATGTCCGATGGCAGCGCTCCCGCGAGCAGCGGAGAAACGACTGGCGGCGGCGGCACGATGGGCGCCGGTGGAACACCAGCCGAACCAGCTCCCACAGGCGACGGCGCTGGGGGCGACGGCGGGTCGCCGGGCATGGGCGAGCCGAACACAGGCGGGCAGGGTGGACTCTCAGGCGCTGGAGGCAGCACGGAAAC
Organism: Polyangiaceae bacterium; assembly: GCA_050301735.1. GTDB lineage: Bacteria > Myxococcota_A > Polyangia > Polyangiales > Polyangiaceae > SZUA-265. The sequence continues at coordinate 3,228 of JBNKZR010000594.1, forward strand.
GGACGGCGCGGCAGGCACCGTGTCCGAGGCCGCAGGCAGTCAGGGCGAGGAGGAGGGCGACGGTCCGCCTTATTGCGAGACCACGCCGACGACGCTGAAGGAGGCGGGTGAATGCACGTCTCGCTTGATCGGCAATGCCGCGTCGGCGGGAGAGCTCGATGATGCCAACTACGTGGCTGCGTTGGGTGACTTCAACTACCTCACCCCCGAAAACGAGATGAAGTTCGACGCCATCGAACCTTCGCCGGGCGGTTTCAACTTCAGTGGAGCGGACGCCATCGTCGATTTTGCACAACGCAATGGCATGAAGGTCAAAGGGCACACGTTGGTCTGGCGCTACCAGAACCCGAGCTGGCTCACCAACATGACCAGCGGCGAAGAAGTGCGGCAGGCCATGATCCGTCACATCGAGGGCGTGATGGGTCACTACAAGGGCAACGACACCGTCATCGCCTGGGACGTCGTCAACGAGGCGATCAACAACGAAGGAACGGGTTACTGGGATTCGCCGTTCACCAAGATCGGCCAGAGCTACGTCGACGAAGCGTTCATCGCCGCTCGGGAGGTCGATCCCAACGTGAAGCTCTACTACAACGACTATCGCGCCGACGGCATGAACGCCAAGTCGGACGCCATCTACGAGATGGTCCGAAGCATGGTCGAACGCGGCATTCCGATCGACGGCGTGGGCGTGCAGATGCACACGGGCACGCCCAACGTGCAGTTTCCCCTCGACGAGATCCAGGAGAACATGCAACGCATCGCGGATCTGGGGCTCGAGGTCGTGATCAGCGAGATGGACCAACACGTCTGCGATGGGGTAACGCCAGAGCAGCAAGCCCAGTACTACCACG
>JBNKZR010000595.1:0-4078 GCA_050301735.1 Polyangiaceae bacterium
AACTTCATCCCAACCGGGCGCGAACGCCGGCTAGTGATGTCAACACCGTCTCCCGAATTGCCGCAATACCAGGCTATCGGGTCCAGATTCGGGTCGATGAGTTGCAGACAGCCGTCCGCCACATCGTGTTCCTCCTGCGTGACCATGATGTCACCGGAGTAGTAGGTCGTCGTCGTACCAGCCCGCGCGGCGTACTGCCACTCGGCGCGAGTGGGAAGACGGTAGCCTTCGCACTCGTAAGCGGTCGGAGCATTCATGGCCAGCACGTCGCAACCGTAGGCCGCCCTATCGAACTCGCATCCATCCAGTACGTAGCAGGGCTCCAGTGGCGGGTCGTGCGCCGCTGATGCAGCGTTCGCGTACTGTGCGGCCAGGAACCAAGAGGTTTTCGTCGCAGGGCAACGTGGCTCCTGGCAACTGTAGGTCGGCGAAAACACAGCTTCGAACCCCAACTCCGCCCACTCCGCTACCGTCACCTCGTGCTGCATGATCTCGAACGCGTGCGTGAGCGTGACGGGCCCTTGATGCTCTACATTGGCTCCGCGGTCTGGTTCCCACTCGGGCGAGCCCCAAATGAAACAGCCAGGAGGAATTCGACACCACCCGTCTTCGCAGGTCGCCTGCACTCCGGGATGAACACAGTCAGGGAAGTCCTCGTTTGAAACGAACGCTTCGGTGGGTGGTTTCGGCAGTTCGAAGGGCAGTGCTTCCGCCCCAGACGTTCCGCGTGCACCCCCGACATCGTCTCTCACGACCATCGGGGGCGGTTCGGACCTCGGGTCTTCGCACGCCGCCGGAAACGCGACACCAACGAGCGCGAATAGTAGGCGTCGAGCTCCGCAATTCATGGTGCCGTGTTTTCGTTGACGCCCCTCGTGTTCGCCATATTGTTGAAGTGGTTGAGCTTGTCCAACGCGTCCGCGTCGCCACTGGCGTCAAGCGCGTTGAAGTAAGTTTCCACCCCAGTACTCAACGAACGCTGCTGGCTGAACAGCCTGTACTCAGCCCAGAATAAGTCGAACGTATCCAAATCCACCGGCACTGGCGGAGTCTCGGGCTGAACAGGCGTGCCCCAAACGTACCTCACCCTCCCATCGCTGGAACTGTTGAACGTGATGTTACCGAGAGAGTCGCGCATCGGTGCAGAGAACGAGATGTCGCCGCACAGATCTGGAGCGCACCCATCAGACCACGCTCCAGTACTATCGATGCAGTCCGTCGCCGGATCGCAGGCGGTACGAAGCGCGTACGCGATATCGCCCAGCGACGCTTCGTTCGGCCCCCGACGCCGCCAGTTCCACAGGAACTGAAGCCAGTCGCTTTCCGTGCCAAAGCGCGCAAGAAAGTCGTCCGTCCCGCACTGGGTGTTGCGGCGCTTGTCCTGCCCAGAGCAATCGACGGCGTACGGTGGGAATACCTTGTCTCCGGTTGGCTCGAGCACCTCCTTATAGTACACGAACGTGCATTCATCGGCGAGCGACACGTTGTCGGCTGACGTTACCCGCGGGTTGTATACGCTGGCGGCGAAGTAGTGCCCCCAGCCTTCGATGAATGCATCGTGACCACGCTCGAGGGACTGCAGGCAATGAAGTCGATTCGCAGAACTGATGTGGTCGCACGCGCAAGCCGTCCCTGAACGCCCTGGCGGGTCATTCAACTTTCCGTCCGCAGTGCGGGATCCAGCGCATCCATCCTCGACGTCGCACTCGAAGACGTAACTGGGGTTGCCAAGCTCGCCGAAGAGGTGGTGCTCGATTAGGTGACCAAACTCGTGCAACGTAGTGAACTTCCAGCGCGCTTGGTCGTGCCAGCGACACCAGCAGGTGCCGCTGGTACAGTCGAAGCCATTGGTGTCAATGCAGGCCTGGCCCGGTTCTATGCAGTCGGCGTGGCTCGTGCACTCTTCGACGGCATCGAGTGGGCGAGATGCGGGGCCCACGAAGAGAGCTTCCGGAGTGTCGCCTAAGACTGCGAAGCTGGGTGGCATGTACACCGAGTCATAGGTTGTGACACCGCAGCGCTTGCCTGCTGGCCCTAGCGAGCTGTCTTCGCACGTCATCTCGATGCCGCAGTCTGCGTCTACCCCGCACGAGCACGCGCGCAAGAATTCGCCTTCGGCCCCCACAACGGGTTCACCATCCTCATCAAGGCGAACGACGCACTTCTGTTCGATCTCGTCAGCACAATCCTCGTCGCTCGTACACGACACCAGAGGCGTACTTGGTGTCACTGGGTTCGTGATTCCCGCGCCGACAATGATCGGAATCGGCGGGCTGTCGGCCCCCGGAATGTTGAGCCCAATGCTCGCAAGATCCGTGCTTGTGAGAGCTTGGCTTAACGTCGCCGCCACCTGCGGATACGGCCCAACGAAAGCAGTTACGAGGCCGATTCTTGCGTTGGGCACCAAACTTCCGTCGCCGGCTGCCCGAAATTGGCTTGGCTGCTCAGTCGAGCTGATCGAGAAATCCCACACTTGCCACGGGAGGCGCTCTATCTCTCCAAACGTAGCAAAGGCCTCAGCGTCAGGCCGGTCTGCCTTGCGAATCTCAAAACGTTGCCGGTTGCCACTCGATTCGAACGCGCGTTCAAATGTGCCATATATCCTCAAACTCAACTCCAGAGCCTGAGCCGCATCGTCGTTCCGGTGGACCAGGTCGGCTCCGTTCAGTGGCGCGGTGCACCCATTGACATCTAGAAAGCAGTGGCCGTCAGAGTTGCAGTTGGGCATGTCAGCCAAACCAACGCCCAAAGTGTCCCCGGTGTTCGGGTCCCAAAGCGTTCCGTGTTCGACTACAGTCCCAGCTTCCCGCTGGGCTGGGCCCACTAGCCGCAAGTGGTATTCGGCGAACGCCGCGGGCGCCGGTCCAGTTAGCGCCTCGCCGTAACCCTCGTCGATGAAGTCCGTGGCCCATTCCAGACATAGCTGGACCGCCTCCGGGCTCTCCGGTTCTGGGCCTTCTGGGTCCCCGGGAACGTCGATCTCGACCCGGTAACGCACAAAGACTCCACTCCCCGCTGCCGTCTGAGTGACCACCGCCGAGGAGTCGAGCGGAAAGGTATTCTCGATCTTGAACAGCCTGTCGTCATCACCGCCGCACAACCAGTCATCCTGATCGATGCCAAGAAACTCGATGCCGACGGCTCCCTTGCTCAGGTCCACAAGACGCTCGGAAACCAACACATTGAAGTCTCGCGCATCACATGCCGAATCGCGGCAGTGAAACAGGAACCGTGATTCCCTCCCTTGGCCATCGATATTGACTTTGGTTTCGAGATCCGTCCCGGTACACGCGCCATCGTTGTTTGAACTAACGAACGCCAGTTCAGCGAACACCCGGACCAAAGCCTGGCCTTCCGGCGCTCCAAGCCCTTGCGCCTGAAACAACACACTCGCGGACGGGATCGGCCCGTATGACCAACGCGGGCCGGCTCCCGGAGCATGGCCGTACGCGCCCTCCCCCAGACGACGTGTAGCAATCCCTGCAGGCGGGGGCGCTCCGCACTGTGGTGTGTCCACGGTGACGGTTGCGACAGCATCCCCGAGACGCCACGATAGCGGCGCGTCTTCGGGGAATGTCACGCGGAACGCGCGCTCTACCCTACCAGCGCGGAATGCCGTCGTCCGCTTCTGCTCGCTAGCTCCAACTAGCTCGTTGAGATCGGCCCGGACTATTTCAACCGCGTCGCCCAGATTCTCGTAGCCGAACCTAGCCGACACGATGCCATCGCCCAGCCTGTTAACGCAGGAGACGAACGGAGTCGGTAGGGCACGACAAGCACCGTCCCGATCGCAGAAGTCCGCTCCACCACAAGCGCAGACACCCGAACAGTCCCCCGCCGCACATGCCGCCACCTGCGTCGAAGGTGCCACAAAGTAATCCTGCGTCGCGTCCGCGTTGATCGCTCTCGCGAAAATACTCCCGTAGTGGGGCTCCACGGGGGGCAATACCGAGACCTTGGCCCAGGGGGCGACCAGGGCGAAGTTGAGATACGCGTCGTTCGACAGCGTGACGGTGGTCGTGCCGGCGACGCCGAACAGCACGTTCGCCTCGGGGGCCACGCGGGCGATGGGGCCCTG
>JBNKZR010000596.1:0-4030 GCA_050301735.1 Polyangiaceae bacterium
TGGCCCGGGCGAACGCTTGGCACGGCTTCTGCTCTCTAGGGTCGTCGAGCACGCGCCCCTGGCTCGAACGACTTAGCCGGGTATCGAGGCGCACGCCGACCATTAACCAAAAACCACTAACGAAAGACAATCCCATGGCAATCTCTGAAGCCCGACCACGAACTGCACTCCACGTCCTGCGCAACATGACCGATATCATCTCGCGCATCGTCGCGCGCCACGCGGAGCGCAGCCCCCAGATCACCGTCCCTGGTGACCGCCTGCTCGACGTGGCCAACCGTTTCGCCGCCAGCTACGACCAGGTGCTCAACCTCGACCGTCTCAACGCGGGTCGCAAAGAAGACAGCAGCCAACGCTCCAGGGAATTGGCCGCCAGCGCCGCCGACTGGGGCGTCGTGTTCGCCTACGACATCACCGGCTACGATCCCGAAGACTGGAAGCCATTGCGTGAAACCGACGACGAGGTGATCCGCGCTGCCCAGCAGATGCGCAACGACATCGGCGCGGCGCACACGGCAAGCCCGATCGAAGGCGCCGACGCCGCCCTCGCGGATCTGGACGCGCACATCCAAGCAGCGACCGCCGCCCTGCAAGCCGTCAAAGATGGCTTGGCCCAAGAGCAAGAGCAGCGCAGCGCCACCCGCGAGATCGGCGTCGAGTTGGCTGCCAAGGTCGTGGCCTACCGACGTGCCTTGGGCCGCGTCATCGGCCGCCGCCACCGCGACTACCGCGCGCTCCTGTTGACGCGCCGTTCCGTCTCGCAAGAGGCGACCACAGAAGCTGATAGCGTCGAGGTGCCGCCGACGGATCTGGTAGACGACGCCCAGAGCCCCACCTCACCTGCCGACGTCGGGCCCACGAGCAGCGAGGGCTCGCAGATCTAACGAGCAGCGTCATCACTCAGAATCTCGCGCCGTCGACGACGGTCACCCAACTCGGGTGGCCGTCGTTCTTTTTTGTGGTTCTCGACACAATCCCGAGCTTCCGAGTATCCGAGCACCGAAGTACACTGCGGCCGTGTCCGACGAAGGGTTCGAGACGCGGCTGTGGTATCCTCGGAGCACCACGCCAGCGGAGCGCGTGCCATTGCCTCCCGGCCCGCTCGCACTTTCGCGCGAGTTGTTCGGGGGAGAGGAGCTGACGCTATCGCGCGAGGCGAACGCACACACGGTCGAGGCAGTTTCACGCACGCAACTCGAGCTCTTCGCCAACCCGAAGACGAAAACGCCGCTGCTCGTCGTTGCCGGCTGGCACTTCCGAGACTTTCAGGAAGGCGTCGCCAGCGATGAAGTGCCCTGGCCCATCCGCCCGAGTGAACTGTCCAAACCCCGCCATCTCGTCGCTGGCAGCCAGGGAGCGTTGGGCCTATTTCGCGCTGCGGCGCACGGCCCACACTCGCTACCCATTCACCTCGTCCCACTACCGAGTGCCCTCGTCGTGGAGGCTGGGCAGCGCGCGCGCTTGGAACTGCCGCTGACCGTCGTCGTCGGTGAGGCCGCCATCGAGATCGTCGCGGCCAGTACGCTGGCCCCCCCCAAAGCGCCCACCTTACGCGGCGCGGTCAGCGTGGACGTCGGCGAGCTGTCGGCGCGACTCAGCATGGCTTCACGACTCGATGATGCGGTGCTGCGCCACTGCCTGCAGGCGCCGCACGCCGAACCGCCAGCACGTCATGGCCGCCTTTCGGATCCGGAAGAAGCTCCCGAAGTCCCGTTCTACCGTATTCCCGGGGCGCCCGCGCGCTTCCACGTCTCCGCGCTCTACCCCCGATTGCAGCGCGAACTGGAGCAGCTCCCCTCCGAGCCTTGGCTATTGCTACCCGTGCTGGGTGATCACGGCCAGCCGCACCTCGCGCTCGTCTATCGTTCGGGCAAAGAGGTTCGCGTCTTGGTCAGCACGTCCGAGGTCGACCGCTTCGTCGCTGAGCTGCAGGCCCTGCTGTCCGAACACGTGCCGGAAACTCGCGCCACGCCCTGGCTCGCGCGAGCGGTCACGAGCCACCAGGCCCAACGCGCACTGAGCGTGCCGCAACGGTTCGGCGCGCTCAGCACGCGATCCGTCGCCATGGCGAGTGTGCTCGACGAGCTGGAGTCCGTGGCCTCGAGTGAGATCCGGGTCCTGTTCTTGGGCGAAACCGGGACCGGCAAGGACTTCGCCGCGCGTGAGCTCCACAAGGCCTCGCGCCGAGCAGCGGGTCCCTTCGTCGCGTGCAACATCGGCTCGATCCCCCCGCACTTGATCGACAGTGAACTCTTCGGCCACGTCAAGGGCGCCTTCACCGGCGCCACGAGTGATCGCTTGGGCCTATTTCGCGAAGCCAACGGCGGCACTCTCTTCCTCGACGAGATTGGCGACGCCTCGGCCCAAACGCAAACCTCCCTGCTGCGGGTACTGGAGACCCGCAGCGTGCGCCCCGTCGGCACGGATCGCGAGCGCCCCATCGACGTGCGTTTGCTCGCCGCCGCCAGTCGCGATCTCGACGCCGCCCAAAAAGCCGGCACGTTTCGCAAAGACCTCTACCATCGCCTGCTCGGCATCGCCGTCGTGATCCCACCGCTGCGCGAGCGACTCGAAGATCTGCCAGAGCTCGCGCTGAGCCTCGTCGCGGAGCTGTGCACCGAACTCGACGTCCCCACCCCACGTCTATCCAGCGCAGCCCTCGATGCGCTCCTGGCCCGCCCCTGGCCAGGCAACGTCCGCGAACTCAGGACTACGCTGCAAGCGGCCCTCGTCCGCGCCCGCGGCGCAGACGTGCTGACTACCGAGCACCTATCAGCCCCTTCCCGCGGCCGCCTCGTCCGACACAGCCTGAGCCCACAACCCGAGGGCGATGCCAAATCCCTGATCCCATTCCCTCCAAGCATCATCCAGCTCGCCAACGAGTCCATCCGCCAAAAAGCGTTGTGTCGCCCCAGCGACACCAGTCGCCGCGTCGCCCGAGCCACCGCCCGTGCCGTCGCCCTCTACCTCCGCCTACACGAGCCAGGTGAACTCACCGGAACCCTCGGCCGCGACGCCAAACGCCTGTTTCAACCCGACTGGCTACAATCAGACCGACCCGGGCTCGAGGCGCTCCTGCATCAGCTGAACGCGGGAGCGGCGCGACCGCTGAGGCTCGAACAGTTGCAGATCGTGTTGATCGCCGCGGGTTGGGTGTAGAGCGGGGTAGCGGGTGTGACGTTGCCAAGGTTGACGTCGAGGGTTCGAATCTCTTCTCCCGCTCTGAAAAGTCTGAACGATTCAGAGACGTTGAAAGCCAGCCAAGAGCTGGCTTTTTTCGTTGGAGCACCACTTGCCATACGTGGAGCACCACTTGGAGCACCACCTGGCCCTTCGAAGTGACCCCAAATCGACGTCGTTTTGGGTACCGAGTGGTGCTCCGAAAACGGCGCCATCTCAGGCCACCTTCCTGTCGAACAAGCCCACCACTTTGGCGATGCTCTCGCGCTGCTCAGCGCCGCTGACGGTGCTGTAGTGCTCGACCATGCGGTCCGTGGCGTGCCCCGAAATGCTCTTCGTGATGAGCTGCTCCACCTTCGCAGCGCGCGCCAGATCGTTGAACGTCCGACGCATGCCGCGTTGGGTGAAGTTGTAGCCGAGCCCCATCTCATCCGAGACCTGAGCGAACGGCTTGTTCAACACCGTGGGCGTTCGAAACCCTCCCAACGTGGACGGGAACAGCAGCGGTGATTGCTGCTGCTCGGGGCCGCGTCAGTTGGGTTCTTGATGTGCCAGTCGAGCACCGCCACCACTTCGTCAGGCAACTCGATAGTGTAGCGAGTCTTCTGCTTGGTGGTGTTCATCACGAGCTTGCCGGCCGTGTGTGACCGCCGCACTCGCAGCTTGTGCTCCTTCGGCAAGTAGTCGATCGCTTCGCCTTGGCGGCGGAGCGGTCGCAACGACGACGGGCGCAGCCCCGTTGCGAAACCAAGGCAGGTCATCGCGTAGTGCTGCGGATAGAGGTCCATCATTGCCTCCAAGAACGCCGGCACCTGCTCGGGAGTCAGCGCGTTGGGCTCCTCCTCCGCAT
>JBNKZR010000597.1:0-4025 GCA_050301735.1 Polyangiaceae bacterium
GCCCGTCGCCAAAGGGGACCTGGGACCGACCTCTGGGCCAGAGTGATAGCTTCGATCGGCCGCCGCTGACGCGTGGCAAGCGTTCGCCGTCCGTCGAAACCTGTCGGGGGCCGAGGCTCTGACTATACTCCTCAGAATGCGGTTCCTGGAGCGTACGACACGCATCATCGCGATTCTGGGGTTTGCCTGGCTCGCTTCCCACTTTGCTTTGAAGTTCGGCTCGGGTGGCCTGTGGCGTGGGTTGGGTGCAGCTCATGCGGTCACCGGTGAAACGGGGGCGGACGAGGCCTACGACCTGACGGAACTGGTTGCGGTCAACGAGACGCTGAAGAAGATACGAGCCAAGTACGTCGACCCGAGCCGCGTCAAGCCGCGGCAGATGTTCTTGAGTGCGCTCAACCAAGTGCAGCGCGAAGTGGCGCAGGTGATCGTTCTGCACGACGAGAACTCGCCTAACGTCCGCGTGCGCGTCGATACCGAGGAGCGCGAGTTTCGCGTCGACAACGTGCAGGGCCCTTGGGACGTTTCCGCTCGTCTGCGTGAGGTGTTCGCGTTCCTGCAGACGCACCTCAAAGACACCGAAGTGGAGTTGGAAGAGGTCGAGTACGCCGCCTGCAACGGTCTGCTGCGCACTTTGGATCCGCACTCGGTGTTCATGAGCCCGGAAGCGTTCCGCGAGATGAACCTATCGACCAGCGGGCACTTCGGTGGTCTCGGCATCGTGATCTCGATCCGCGACCAGATGCTCACGGTGATGCGCCCGATGCCTGACACGCCCGCGTGGCGTGGAGGCCTCAAGCGTTTGGACCGCATCACGAAGATCAACAACGAGTCGACGATGAACATGCCGCTCGACGATGCCGTCAAGCGCCTCCGCGGCAAGCCTGGTTCGGACGTGACCGTGTGGATCCATCGCGACGGCAAGGACGGTTGGAGCGGCGCGCGTCCGTTCAAGCTGGTGCGCGAAGTCATTCGCATCAAGAGCGTCGAGCAGAAGCTACTCCAGCCCGGCATCGGCTACGTGCGCCTTCGCCAGTTCCAGGCCAGCAGTGCTGACGAGCTGCAGGAGGCGCTGAACGGATTCCGCGACAACGGCAAGCTGAAGGGCTTGGTGCTCGATTTGCGCGACAACCCCGGGGGTTTGCTCGACCAGGCTGCCAAGGTGACCGATACCTTCATCTCCCGTGGCGTGATCGTATCGACCGTCGGCGGCTCCGAGGGGCGCGACGAAAAACGGGCTCAGAGTGCCGGCACGGAGCCGAACTATCCGATCGTCGTGTTGGTGGACGGTTCGTCAGCGAGCGCGAGCGAAATCGTGTCGGGTGCGCTCAAGAACCACGACCGTGCCGTGATCGTGGGCCAAACGACCTTCGGCAAGGGCTCGGTACAGCTCGTCTTCTCCAGGATCGCCCACGGCGCTGCGCTCAAACTCACCGTGGCGCAGTACCTCACCCCCGGCGACATCTCGATTCAGGGCGTGGGCGTCACCCCCGACATCGAGCTCGATCCGATGACGGCAGACACCCTGGAGATGGACTTGTATCGGCCGCAGCATCGTTTCAGTGAACGAGAACTCGCCCGTAGCTTGACGCACAGTGCGGCTCGCAACACCGACCGCCCGTGGGTCACGTTGCGTTACAACCTGCCCGAGGAAGAACGGGCAGAGATGCGGGAGTTGGGGGCCGTTCGAGACGAGTTCTTCCTGGATTTTCCGATCGCCTTCGCCCGCGATCTGGTGGCCAAGCTGCCAGCGGGCAAGCGCCGAGTTCAGCAGCTGGAAGAAGTCGCTTCGTTCATCGAAGGCGTGCAGCAGGAGCAGATGGCCGAGGTCACGACGGATCTGAAGAAGCTCGGCATCGATTGGTCGCACCCGCCTGAAGGCTTCAATGCGACGCTCAAGCCCCAAGACTGGAAGGTGGAGGTCACGACGGATCAGCCGAACGATACCGTGCAAGCGGGCGAGCAGATGACCCTGAAGGTCAGCGTGACGAACAACGGCAGCACGCCGGTCTACCAACTCCGCGCACTGACCAAGAGCGACAGCGGCTACTACGACGAGCGCGAGCTCTTGTTCGGCAAGGTTGACCCGGGCCAGACGGTGACGGCGTCGGCGCCGGTTGGCTTTTGCCGCATCCAAGGTCGCAAGCCCGGTTCCACCAAGCCGCTGCCGACCGATGCGCCTCGCGAGTGTGCGATCCCGAAGGATGCCGCGACGCGACAGGACGTCGTCAAGGTTCGATTCAGCGCCGATCAGGGCACCGCTCCCAACGAGGTGGAGATCCGACCCACGATCCGTCAGCTCCCAGAACCCGTGTTCGCCTACACCTACCAGGTCGTAGATAACCGGGCAGGCAATGGCGACGGGCAGGTGGCGCGCGGCGAGGGCGTGACGCTGTTCATGGACGTGACCAACATCGGCAAGGGCGCGTCCCACGAGACGGAGGCATTGCTCCGCAACTTGACGGGCGACGGCTTGCTCTTGCACGCGGGCCGCTTCGACATTTCCAACATGCAGCCGGGAGATCGGCGTCGCGTCGCGTTCACGTTCGACGTTCTCGATTCGTTGGCGGACAACCTGGCCAAGGTGGAAATCAGTGTCGTCGATCAGGATTTGCGTGAGTCCGCTTCGGAGAAAGTGACGATCCCGATCGTCAAGGGCGGCCTTCGGGTCGAGGCTGCGCAAGGCTTGGCCAGGGCCGACCGGCGCGTACGCGTCCTGCCGCAACCGCTGAACACCGCCGTCAGCGTCGGTGCCCTAGAATCCGGTTCGGTCGTCAAGCGTTTGGGCACGTTTGGTGAGTTCACCAAGGTCAGCCTGGGCGAGGGCCGCTTCGGGTTCGTGCCCTCCGCTGGACTCGAGAGCGGGAGCGGGGTGGAGTCTCCGAACTTCGAGCCCCTGATGGTGCACTCACCCCCCCTCGTCGACGTTGCACCCGCCAGTCTGGCGACTCGCGACAGCACGGTGCTGATCAAGGGCACTGCCAAAGACACGGACCGCGTGCTCGACACGTACATCTTCGTGGGCGCTCAGAAGGTGTTCTACCAGTCCAACCGCAAGGGCACGGACGCCACCCGCATGGAGTTCGAGAAGAGCGTCGAACTTCAGCCCGGCATCAACGTCATCACCGTCGTTTCGCGCGAGAACGAAGACGTCGCTTCCGCTCAGACCATGGTGGTTCGTCGAGACGGGCCGAACGGCGAGGCGCTGCCGACGCCCAAGTCGGAAACGTTTGGGGCCGACTGGGACTTCTCAGCGACGGAGTGAGTCCCGATGCTGCCCGCCTTGTCCCGGGAACAGAGCCGCGACTTCGACCGCCAGGCGATCGATGCCTGGCGAGTTCCCGGCTTGGTGCTGATGGAGAACGCGGGCCGTGGCGCCTGTGAAGTGTTGCTGCGTCACTTCCCGGAGCCCGGCCGGGTCCTCGTCGTCTGTGGGCTCGGGAACAACGGCGGCGATGGTTACGTCGTCGCGCGGCGTTTGCTGGCGCTGGGACATGACGTTGAGGTCGTGGCGTTGGCGGGTTTGGAGAAGTTGCCACCGGACGCACGTTCCAACGCCGAGAGCTACTTCGGGCTCGGTGGGCACTTCGTCGTGGACGAGAGCAACGAGTTGGATCAGCTTGCCGCCGCGCTGACCGCTGCTGGGCTGGTCGTCGATGCGCTCTTCGGCACGGGGCTGACTCGCCCAATCGCCGGACGCTTTGCGCGTGCCGTCGAGGCCATCAACGCCAGCGGCAAGAGCGTCGTGGCGTTGGACCTGCCGTCTGGCTTGGACGCCAACACGGGCCAGGTTCACGGAGTGGTCGTGCAGGCTGATGTGACCGCGACCTTTGCCGCACACAAGTTGGGGCTGCTGACGGCGCGCGGGCGACGCGTTCGCGGGCGTGTGGAGGTGGTGGACATTGGTGTGCCGTCGCCGCAGTGGTCTGCCGCGAGCGCGGTCTTGATTGGAGCTTCGGACGTGCGCGCACTGATGTCGGCGCGACTCGCCCCGCGTCACAAGGGCGACGCGGGGCGGGTGGTTG
>JBNKZR010000598.1:0-4020 GCA_050301735.1 Polyangiaceae bacterium
CGTCCCGCGGTGACCCCGACGACATTGGATAGCCCACTCACCATCACGGGAGTGGATGACGTTCCCCCCACTGAACCATCGCCGAGTTGGCCCAGGTCGTTGGCGCCCCAGCACACCACTCCGCCCGTTGCCCGCACGGCACACGAGTGTTCGTCGCCAGCGCCAATGGCGGTCGCGTCTGAAAGCACATCCACCAGTACGGGCGTGGAAGAGGACGCGTTCAGCGAGCCATCACCCAATTGCCCGTAGGTGTCGGAACCCCAGCAGTACACGTCGCCGGTCTCGAGGACCGCGCAGGTGTGCCTGCCTCCCGCGGCAATGGCGCGCACGTTCGAGAGAGCCACGACGGACACCGGCGTGGGAGCAGGCGCGTCGAGTCCACCATCTCCCAGTTGACCGTCCGTGTCTGCTCCCCAGCAAACCACGCTTCCGGTCGTGCGAAGCGCACAGGTGTGGCGTGCGCCTGCGCTGATGGCAACCGCGTCGTCAAGACCCTCAACGAGCACAGGACTGCTCGAACTCGTGAAGAGCCCGTTGCCCAGTTCGCCCGACGTCCCTGACCCCCAGCAGTAGACTGCGCCCCCATCACGGATCGCGCAGGTATGTGCGAGCCCCGCGGCGATGGCAACCGCCGGGGACTGGTTGCATGCATCGCCAATTCCGTCACCGTTGCTGTCGAGTTGAGAGACGTTCGGGAGATCCGGGCAATTGTCGACATCGCCGCACACCCCGTCTTCGTCTTGATCGTTGTTCGCGTCGTAGGGACAGGCATCGACGCAATCCTCCAGACCGTCTCCATCGGAGTCTGGCACTATCCCCAAGCACTCGCCTGCCTGACACGCGTCGAGAACGGTGCACGCATCACCATCGTAACATGCACTCCCGTCGGGAGCGGCGGGGTCGTCGCACACGCCGGTTGTCGGATCGCATGTACCCGCGATGTGGCACTGATCGGAGGCTGTGCAAACGACCGGCGCGCTGCCGACACAAGACCCACTGACACAGGTATCGACCTGCGTACAGGCATCCCCATCGCTACACTCCGTACCGTCCGTGACGGGCGGATCGGAGCACAAGCCGGTCGTGGAGTCACAAACACCCGGGGTGTGGCACTGATCGATCGCCGTACAGATCACCGGATCGGTGTTGACGCACGACCCTCCCTGGCAACTGTCGGACTGGGTGCAAGCATCGCCGTCATTGCAGTCAGGGTCCACCAGGCACGCGACACAGGTACCAGTCGAGAGTAGACATTGCTGGCCCAGCGGGCAATCGGCATCGCCGTTGCAGTTGGATGGCGCGCCACTCTCGCAGCCCGTACCTGCGCATTGGTCGGTACCTGCACCGCCATCCACGCTGTCAGCACCAGAACTTTCGATGATGTCGTCGCCATCTCCTCCGGATACGACGTCGGCGCCCGCACCTCCGTCGATGATGTCGTTGCCGGTGCCACCGTCAATGGCGTCGCCTCCAGAACCGCCGACGATCTGATCGTTCCCGTCGCCGCCGAGCAGACTGTCGTTCCCGGCGCCGCCAAGTAGAACGTCGTCGCCCTCGTCACCTTCCAGCTGGTCGCTGCCGGAAGCTCCATCGAGCATGTCGTTGCCGGCGCCACCGGACAGAATGTCGTCGCCCGTGCCGCCCACGAGAGTGTCGTCACCATCGTCTCCGTACAACCAATCGGCACCGCCTCCCCCGTCGAGCAGATCGTTTCCAGCTCCGCCACTGACGATGTCGCCGCCGGCCCCACCGTCGAGGATGTCATCGCCGTCGCCCCCGTCCAATTCGTCCGCACCGGACCCGCCGTCGAGCAGGTCACTTCCATCGCCACCAGCCAGTGTGTCGTCGTCGGTACCCCCTAGCACTTGGTCGCTGCCCGCGCTTCCGTCGAGGTCGTCACTGCCCGAGCCCCCATCTACGAGATCATCGCCAGCCCCGCCGTCGATCGTGTCGTTGCCGCTGTTGCCATACAGACGGTCATCGCCAGCCTCGCCAAAGATTACGTCGTTGCCACCGCCGCCATAGATGGTGTCATCGCCGTCGCCCCCGATGAAGAAGTCGTCTCCACCGTTGCCGTTGATGACATCATCACCTTCGAAGCCGACGAAGCACTCGTTCCCTCCGGTGCCGTTCAACGTGTCCGGTCCGGATGTCCCTAGGATGATCGTGTAGCCCGCGGGACAGTCTGCGGCCGTCAACGGCTGACCGGTGTGCGCGGTCCTGCGCTGGCCGTCGCGGACATCCGCACAAGAAAGGACGCTCGCCACCATGGCCACCAGCCAGGTGAATGTGCTCACACATCTCATCATGCTAGTCTGTATACCTGTCACGGTGACACCCCCCAGCCGGTTTACATTTTGACCGCGCAGACGTTGATGTTGCCGCGGTTCACCAGGCCAGTACTTTCCGGGATCGCATTCTGGCTGTCAAGGACCCGGTCGGACTGACGCGCCGTGTCAGTCGCCTGATGAGTCATTACGTACGAGACGTATCATTGCTCACTCCCGTCAAGCCTTTAGTCATTTCCAGCATGTTTGCGCCCAACCGTTCTTTCGATGAGGACGGCTACCGAAACCTGGCCCGTCTCGATGGACACCCAACGCTCTCAAGTAACGGTCGCATCTAGCGTGTGAAGCACTAGCGTGAAGCGCTCTTCGGGCAATATCATACGCGGCCGTAGGGGGCGAGTTGATGTCGCTGTTTAGCGTCGAGCGACAGCGGCGTCGGCGGATACACGTATTCGGGCATGGCAACGATCGACGATCGCGCTGTCCTCCCGTGGCGGGTTCGAAGCGGCGGCCCTGAACCGGCAAGCGTGCGTCGCGAGCTGCCGAGTCGCCCAGGGATGGCAGTGAGGCCTTTCGTCGTGTCACGAGTGACCGCGGGACCTTTCGTCGCGAAGTGTGGTCGCGCGAGACTGCCGCTCAGGTCCAGGGGCGCTTCTTGGGTGCGCGGGATTTGGACTGTTCGATCTGCGTCAGTTCACACCAGGGACTCATCACGGCGATGCGGCCACCGGGGGACTCCTCCGAGGGATGGCGTTTGGCGTCTCGGGGGCGTCGTCCGTTCCTCAGTGCGTGCTCGGTTCGACCTCGGGCTCGAGCGACATGGCCTCCATCATGCCGTCAGCCCACACGGTATCTTGCCAGTTGTGCACCATCACCTCGTCGTGCTTGCAGACTGTGCAGAAAGCAACGAGTTCGTCGTTGGGTGTCCTGGTAACCCAGAGCAAGCCGGTGCACCGTTTTCTCGCGGGGCGCCTGGTACACTGGAGCAGCGTGTCCCGCGCCGTTCCGCGCGCGAGCGTGCCACCGTACTCGATGACTTGCGCGATACGCAGCGCTTTGCGGAAGAGTCCCGGTTGGTCGCACGGCAGTGAGCCGTCCTGATTCAGCCAGTGCCAGGGATCGACGACGAGCATGTCGCTGCCATAGCACAGTCGCGAACGGGATCCCGACTCCGCTGGGACCTTTGCCTTCAGCCGGCCCCATAGCGCCGTGCGCCCTGGCCCTCGGTCATGCGGGTCGCCTCGACGATGTACGGACATGCCGTCGGCGATGAGCAACGAGCTTGTCATTCTTCGCTGTTGCCGGTCTCCGGCGCATCGCCGGAGTGGAAGAACGCGTAGAGATGTGCTCTACGAGTTGCCGTGACTGCTGGGCGAAGGATGCTCGTCGTTTGGGCGGCTGCGGCACAGGGAGCAGCGCTGTGCGGATGCCACGTTCAGCTCCGGCCCCAAGACTGCGCCTGGGTTCACGAGCAGGAAGCAACCGGAACCGTCGACTACAGGGCTGGCGATTTCAAGCCGAGGGTCGAAACATTCCACAAGGTGCCGATCGACCGCTTGGAGAAGCTCGGACGCGCGCTGAGCTACCTCGGTTCAGAGGGCGAATACCACCTGATGCGAGTGTGGGAGAAGTTCAGCGCTGATCCTCACGAGATCACCCGTTTCGCCGTGCGTCGTGCTGACTGCGACGTCGCCTCCGCACAGCAGCGGGCCAAGGAATTCGAGGAGCATGG
>JBNKZR010000599.1:0-4014 GCA_050301735.1 Polyangiaceae bacterium
ACTCGTCGAGCACCAAAAGGAAGTCTCGCGGGAAGTAGTCGATGAGGCAGGGTGGGGGCTCGCCGGCTTTGCGTCCCGACAGATGTCGCGAGTAGTTCTCGATACCGGCAACGAATCCCATCTGTTCCAGCATCTCCAGATCGTAGAGCGTGCGTTGGGAGAGGCGCTGCTTTTCGAGCAGTCGCGCATTTTCGTCGAACCACTGCAGGCGCTCACGGAGCTCCTCTCGAATGGCTTCAATCGCGACGCGCATCTGCGCTTTGGGCGTGACGTAGTGTGAACCCGGGAAGATGGCGTAGCTCTCCAGTTGATTCAGCACGTGCCCGCGCAACGGGTCCACTTCGGCGATGCTCTCGATTTCGTCTCCGAAGAACTCCACACGCACGGCGACGGACTCTTCGTAGACGGGGAATATCTCCACGACGTCGCCCCGAACTCGGAAGGTCCCTCGGTGAAAGTCGGTGTCGTTGCGTTCGTATTGGATGTCGACCAGGTTGCGGAGCAGCGCGTCACGGTCCAACTCCTGGCCGCGCTGGATGCCGATGTGCAGACCGTGATAGCTCTCCGAAGCACCGATGCCGTAGATGCAGCTGACGCTAGCGACGATGATGACGTCCTCCCGCGTGAGCAGCGCCTGTGTCGCGGCATGGCGCATGCGGTCGATCTGATCATTGATGATGGCGTCTTTTTCGATGAACGTATCGCTCGAGGGAACGTAGGCTTCGGGTTGGTAGTAGTCGTAGTAGCTGACGAAGTAGCGGACGGCGCTGTTCGGGAATAGGTCTCTCATCTCGCCGTACAGCTGCGCGGCGAGGGTCTTGTTCGGCGCGATGATGAGTGTCGGCTTGCCCCACGCCGCAATCACGTTGGCGACGGTGAACGTCTTGCCGCTGCCCGTGATCCCCATCAGCGTCTGCATGTCTTCGCCGCGACGAAGTCCTGCCAGCAGCTTCTCGATGGCCGCGGGCTGATCGCCGGTCGGGGCGAAGTCGCTGCGCAATTGAAACGGGCTGTCAGACATTGGCGGATTCCTTGCTGAAGCGGTGCGGCTTTCGTGAATCGGCGGAGTCTACTCGCTTCTCGAGCGCATCGCCCGCAGGCGCTGGCTCACGGGAACTGGGCGACGACGGGCAGTCCGGTGTCTTCGGGCCAGCCACGCGAAACGTTGAACGCCTGAATGGCCTGCGACGAGGCGCCCTTGCTGAGGTTGTCGAGTACACAGAATGCGAGCACGGTGTTCGTGCGCTCATCCAGAGCGTAGGACACCAGCGCCCGCGCGGTACCCCGGACCCACAAGGTATCGGGCAGCTGACCGTCGTCGAGCACGCTCACCAGACCTGGCTCGTACTGTGCTCGCGCTGCGTCGCGGCAGCGTTCTGCCGTCGTCTTCGGTTTGGCCTTCGCGTACGCACACGCCAAGATACCGCGGCTCATTGGAGCGAGCTGTGGGGTGAAGACAACCCGCACATCGCGCTTGGCGATTCGACTGAGCTCCTGTTCGATCTCCGGCGTATGACGGTGCGTGCCCGCGACCTTGTAGGGGCGGATGCCTTCTGCGGCTTCTGGCAGGTGTGTGCTCGGCTTTGCTGCACGACCTGCGCCACTGACGCCGCTCTTGGCGTCGACGACGATGGACTCCGGGTCGATCAAGTCTTCGTGCAAGAGTGGGCCGAGGGCGAGTACGGCAGAAGTGACGTAGCAGCCGGGTGAGGCGATCAAACGTGCCCCGTCGAGTTGCCCGCGATGCCACTCGACCAGACCATAGCGAGCTTCGGCGACCAGCTCCTTCTCGGGGTGTTCGCCGTACCAGGTCTCATAGGTGCCCACGTCTTCGAAGCGGTAGTCCGCCGACAAGTCCACGACGATGACACCCGCGCGGTAGAAGAGGGCCCCCACTCGCGCGCTCTCTGCGTGCGGGAGCGCGGTGAACACGACATCGAGCTCCTTGGCGAGCTCGCCGACGCGCTCAGCTGCGAATTTGTCGATGGTGAGCTCGGCGAGCGCGGGCACTCCATGCACGCTGGGCAACACTTCAGCCAATCGCTTGCCGGCAGTGCTGTTCCCGCTGACCCAAGTCAGTTCCAAGTGCGGGTGAGCTGTGATGAGCCGCACGAGCTCTGCTCCCGTGTATCCGGCTACGCCAACGATTCCTGCTTTCAGTCGTGTCATCTCTTCCGAACCCCAAAGAAGAAACGGCGCCATCCATCTGGAGGCGCCGCCGTGAGTGAACGAGTTTGTTGCTCGATCAGCGCTTCGAATATTGGAAGCGCTTGCGTGCGCCGGGCTGACCGTACTTCTTGCGCTCCTTGGCGCGAGAGTCGCGGGTCAAGAAGCCAGCCTGCTTCAGCACGCGTCGGCGCTCCGGATCCTCCAGGATCAGGGCACGCGCGATGCCGTGACGCAGCGCTTCAGCTTGCGCGCTGTGCCCGCCACCGCTGACGGTTGCTTTGACATCGTAGGACGACACCAACTCCAGCTGCTCCAGCGACTGACGCAGAACCATGCGTGAGGAGGCACGCTCGAAGTATTCATCAGCGGACACGCCGTTGACCGTGATTTGGCCGCTGCCGGCTGGCTTGAGCCACACGCGAGCAACCGCGGTCTTGCGCTTGCCGGTGGCGTAGTTTTGTGTACCTTCGCTCATTGGTCAGTCCTTACAGGTCTCGGATCTCTGGCTTCTGGGCCGCGTGCGGGTGCTCCGCCGTCGAGTAGATCTTCAGCTTCTTGATCATCTCGCGACCCAGCTTGTTCTTGGGCAGCATGCCCTTGACGGCCAAACGGACCGGCTCCTCGGGACGGCGCGCGGAAAGATGACGGAAACTCTCCTCACGCAGACCACCGGGATAGCCGCTGTGACGGTAGTATTTCTTGTCGTCCGGCTTGGCGCCTGAGACGGCGACCTCAGACGCATTGACGATGACCACGAAGTCCCCCGTGTCGACGTGCGGGGTGAAGGTGGCCTTGTGCTTTCCGCGCAGCAGTGTTGCGGCGGTGCTCGCGAGCCTTCCGAGAGACTGGCCTTTCGCATCCAGCACCCACCACTTGCGGGTGGCCTGTGCTTCGAGCGGCTTGGCGACGTAAGTACCCATGTTTCTATTCGCTACCGTGTGAGTTGCCCACGGCCTGTGGGCAAGGGGCGGGTGTATTAGCCGCACGTCCAGGGCAAGTCAAGTGGGCCTCCGGAGCTCGTCGGAGCCGCCTGGTGTGCGAGCGCCCATTCCATCGAAACTGAATTCATGTGGGCAGAAGGCACACAATAACCTCGGGAATTCGTTACGTAAATAACCCAGTCGCGGCAGGCATTCTGGCCCTATTGGGGGCACGGACCGACCCTGGGTCCGAAGCTAGTCCACGTCCTTTGCGGGAGTTCCTGTCCAACGCACGCGGCGAGCCCACGGCTGCTAGCCTGTGCTCTCAGGCAGCCTTCGCGGCTCTCGAGTCATCGTCATGCACGAAACAGGGAATCCTCGCATCATCGATCGCCTGGCTTCGGAAGGTTTGATCAGTGGCGAGCTGCGCGAGGCCGCGCTCAACCACCAGCGTGTGGTCGGTGGCCGCTTCGAGGAGGCGCTGCTGGATTGCAACGCCATCGAGGAAAGTGTGCTGCTCAAGTTTCTGGCAGCGGAGTACCGCACCCGCTTCGTCGGCACGGAGAAGCTGGCACGGGCCGACATCCCGGTGACCACCTTGAAGATGTTGCCGCGCAAGATGGCGGAGCAAGAGACGGTGTTTCCCGTTCTTTACAGTGACAAGGACGGCACTCTGACGGTGGTCACCCCCGATCCGGACAATCAATCCATGTTGCACCAGGTGCAGGTGGCGAGCGGAGCGAAACACGTTCGGGCGCTGGTGGGGCGGCCGCTGGCCGTGAAGGCTGCGATAGCCAAGCACTATCAGGGCGACATTCACGCTTTCGGGCTGTTGGATCGCACCGCGCACCAGCAGTTCACGAACATGCTCAACGTGTTCGAGCGCAATCTGGTGAGTGAAGAGTCGATGGCCGTCGCACTCGCC
>JBNKZR010000600.1:0-4007 GCA_050301735.1 Polyangiaceae bacterium
GGCTCAGCTGCTCTTTACTTCAATGTCGCAGAACGCATTGCGCCCGTTCACCTTGCGTTCAAGGCTGACTCGCGGGACGAAGTGGTGGACTTTCACCAATTGGGTCTCAATGCGGGTGGAACAGAGAACGGAGCACCTGGTCCGCGTCCCGCCTATGGCCCGGAGTACTTCGCGGCTTTTGTCCTGGACCCGGATGGGCACAACGTCGAGGCCGTTCTTGGTGGGGTTGGATGAAGAGCGAACTGGACGTTGGAAGGTCGTGATTTGCCCCACGGCACCTGGCAGAGCACCAGCTGACCCACAGGGCCAAAGGTGTTTGGACGCGCCGACAGGCGCGGATCAGCTATCGTCTTCTGAAGTCTTCCGCTCGTTGAGAAGGCTGACGAGTTCACTGACCTGTCGGCGTGTGGCGACGAGCTCCGAACGCAGGTGCAAGACGACCTCGACTCCGGACCAATTGACGTCGAGCTCGTGCACGAGCGTTCCCACCACCCGGGCCATTTCAGCGTGCTCTCGGGTGAACAAGCTGCCCCCGGTTGGGAGTAGACCTTCTTGACACAGGCGTTGAAACAGCTCCTGGTCGCCGTGCAAGAGGAACAATAGGCGTTCGAGATCGATGCGCTCGCTCACAGGGCAATCCCTTGTCTGACTGGCGTCGAATAGAGTGATGAGCTGGCGTCGAGAGCTGCGGCGAGAGTTTCGTCGGCTTGGTCTGGCAGCATGACGCGCAACTCGACGTACAGGTCCCCACGTTGCTTGCCCCGTGGCACGCCCTTTTCCTTCAAACGCAAGCGGCTGCCGGTTTGCGACCCCGCGGGGATCTTCAGTTTGACGTTGCCATCCGGTGTGGGCACATCGACGCTGGCGCCGTTGTAGGCTTCTGCCAGTGTGACCGGCAAGGTCAGGTGCAGATCGAGACCCTCGCGACGGAAGTGCTGGTGCTCCCGCACGAGAGTTTCGATGATCAAGTCCCCCGGCGGGCCACCACGCGGATCGGCAAGGCCTTTGCCTTTGACAGTCAGGCGATCGCCGTGTGCGGCACCCTTGGGGATGCGAACCGTGACGACCGGTCCCGTCGCTGCGCCGGTGCTACTGGGCGCTTGTAGAGTCACCTCGGTGCCGTGCAGGGCCTCGCTGAGGCCAATCTCGACGGTCGCGCTCAGATCGCGACCTCGCCGAGGGCGCCCACCGGAAAAGTCGCTTCGGCTGAAACGCCCGCCGAACAGCTCTTCGAGATCTCTGAGGTCGAACTCTTGCGCATCGCCGGGCTGCGCCCCCGACGCGGACCGTCGTCGTTGGTATTGCTGGTAGGCTCGGGCCTGCTCTGGGTCGAAGCCCTGACTCAATCCAGCTTCGCCGAACTCATCGTACAGAGCGCGCGTCTTCGCATCGGACAGGATGTCGTAGGCGGCAGACACTTCTTTGAAGCGCTGCTCGGCAGCGCGATCACCAGGGTTCAGATCCGGATGCAGCTTGCGCGCGAGCGAACGATACGCCTTCTTGATCTCGTCCTGCGATGCAGAGCGCGCCACCCCTAACAGTCCGTACAGGTCTCTTTCGTCCGTCAACGCTCGCTTCCGTTTCTCCGCGCAGCACCGTACGGTGCGCTGAGCGTTCTAGGTAGCCAGAGTGCGGCGGCAACGCAAGTCGGCAGCGCGGTGACGGCTGCGAACCGGTCAACGCGCAGTTCCTTCGCGTTGACGTGTGTCCCGTTGGTCGCGCTCAGCGGTCCAGGGGGAATTCGCCTGAGAAGGCAGCCGCGAGCTCTGGCGCTCCGTCCACCTCGACGGTCGTCACCGGGATGCTTCCCGTCGCGTCGACCTCGAAGCCGTTGTCCGTGGTTCGGTATTCGCCCCAAGCGTCGAAGTGTTCTCCCCAGAGCAAGCGTCGCTCGCGATGCGAGTCCGAATACTCGCGAACGTAGGTGAGCGTCAGCTCACGCATTCGTCCCAACCTACCGGGCGAGGCGTTGCAGTGGCGACACACATATTCGGAGTAGAAGTGTCGATGTCGCGCTCGCGCATCAGATTGTCGCCACCCTGGGCGATCATGGGGTTGCGGGTGTGTAGGGACGCCAAGAAGACGTAACACACCAAGCTGGCCAAACGCGGAAGTACGCCCGCGTCGGTGTAGTGGGCGGTATGCCAGCGTGCTCGCCATCCGAGGTCGCACAGCAGCAGGCAGGCCACGAGCACCCGGTAGACCGTCAGCCAGAAGGCAAACAGGCCAAAGGCCGAGCGCAAGGCAGAGCCTGGCTCTCGCTGCTTGCTACAACGCCGTCGCTCGGCCTCCCGTGCTGCTACCGAGCGCCTCTCATGCACCAAAGCGAATTTGCTTCAGTCGGCGTTCGCTGTTACTCGCGAGCGCTTTCCTCCGGCCCAATTCCTGTTGGGGCGCTGGCACTCTGGTTGATGACGATTCTGTCGGCTCGAAACCCGTCCTCGCGCCCCCACAGATTGACCACCTTGGTGCCCGTACCGCTCACGTTCACCGGCCGGGATGACCACGACCACGACGGCGTGAAGTCGGCGAAGTTGGACGCTATCGGTACGCCGTCTATGCCCGCCCAGCACGAATCCGACTCGTACTCGGGCACGCCTGACATGCCACGAACGTGCACGTAGAACATCCCCGCCGTGGTGAAGTTGACGAAGTAGTCGAGACGCGGTGAGCTTGCGGTAACATCCCATTGATCACCGGTGTCGGGTCCGACCACCATCGCCGCGCCATTCGAAGCAGCAGCGTCGGACGACTCGATCCAGTTGTCGTTGGAGCCGTTCGTCGCCCTCTGGTCGTAGTGCTCCGCTTCCATGACGACCTCGCCGTCAGCCATCTGGAATTCCACTTGCGAACAGCTCGCTTCGTTATCTTCGACAGTCTGCGCCGGTGGGGCGCAGGGCTCGCACTCGCGATCGTTGCTCGGCGATGGTGCAACGGATTGGCGGAATGAGGGCGCCGAGCACGTGGACCAGCTACCGCAGCTCGAAGCGTTGCTCTCGTCGGAGAAGGTGCCGTCGTCGCACTCCTCGCACGCCCGATCCGCCGCACGCGTGCCGGGAGACTCGACATAGCTACCCGGCTCGCAGTCCCGCCACGGGTCACAGCTGTCGGCGTTCGGTACGTCAGTAAACCTCCCAGGCAGACAGCTGAAGCAAGTCCGGTCGGTCGTGGATGAGCCCTCCATGAACACGAACTGGCCTGGAGCACACGTCGTCTTGCTGATGCAAGGGGTCGCTGGGTCCGAATCGTCATCCCACGTTCCGGCAGCACAGGGGATGGCCTCCGCATCCGAACCCGCACAATACGTGCCCGGCTCGCATGGCTCGCACTCGGCCGGCGCCTCTTCAGTGGCCGGACTCACTTGCACGGTACCTTGTTGGCACGTTCCCTCAGCCACACATCCACCAGCGTTGATGCCGCCACTGTCCATGCCGTCCGGACACTCGCGACAGGTCCGGTCCTCAGAGTCGCTACCGGCTTCGGCAACGAATTGACCTGGCTGGCAGTCGATCCACTGCGCGCAAGCCGACGCGTTGGAGCTGCTGGTGTAGCTACCAGCGGGGCAACCGCTGCACTCCACGTCACTGCTCGCGCTCCCCTCCGCAGCCAGATACGTGCCTGGTTCACACTCGCTGAAAGATTGGCATTCTTGCACGTTCGTGCCGGTACTGAACGTGCCCGAGGCGCAATCATCGCACTCCCGATCGTTCAGTGCGTCCCCCTCGTCCGCAACATAGGCTCCGGCGAGACACACCGTTCGCTCCACGCACGGAGTCGCAGGATCGGTGTCGTGGTCCCATCTGCCCGCTGCACAGTCCGCCGCCGGACGGTCCCCGCCAGGACAATACTGACCCGCCGCGCAGGGCTCGCAGTCCGGCGGGCTTTCATCCGTCGTCGGAGAGGTTTGCTCCGTCCCCGCCGGGCAGGTGCTTTCCATAGTGCAACTATCTTCGTTCGGATTCGGCGAGTCCTCTTCACACAGCTCACATTGTTGGTCACTACTCGTC
>JBNKZR010000601.1:0-4000 GCA_050301735.1 Polyangiaceae bacterium
GAGCGCGCGGGCATCGGCGTGCTGCTCAACGAGAGGGTGCCGCCCAACGACGGCGGGATATCACTCGGGCAGGTTTGGTTGGGGGTGCAGTTCCCTCGATAGGCGGCCCATCGTCGTCGGCGGCGCGCGCAGTGCCGACAACGGCTGCCGCAGCCGCGGACCCCTCGACGGCAGCGCTGCCGAAGCGTTCGTGGACGCTGCCGAGGCCACCCAGAACGCTGCCGTGGCTTGCTTCGACGCTGCCGACGCCGCCCACGCGGCTGCCGAAGCTAGTTGGAGGCTGCCGAAGCGACTCGGACTAGTGCCGAGGGCGCCTGGTTGCCTGCCAGCCCTCCGATTTGGCGGCCACGGCGGCGGTGCAGGCTGCCAGCAGCTTCGCCGGACCTGCGGCGACTCCACCGCCCCCTGCCCGAAGCGAGTCTGCGTCCGCCCGCGGTTGGCCGGGGGCCTTTCGCTCTCGCGGGGGTAGCGCGAACGCCCCGGCAAGAGCGGCGGACAGAATGCAACGAGGCGGCGTGGTTTCCACGCCGCCTCGTTTGCGGGGACTGCCGTCCCTCGGTTTTAGCTCACTCGATTCAGTGCGCTGGAGCCGCTTCGGGCGCCTTCTTCTTGCGGGTGATGGCGATCGCGGCGAACACGACGGTGAGAATGGCGGGCAGGACCGCCACCATGCCGAGTGCTTCCAGGCCGGCCGCAGACTGAATGGCCGCCAAAGCTTCCCCGGTGGGAGCTTCGCCCGCAGGCATGCGCTCCTTGATACCAGCGTCATACCAGCCACCGATGACCGGCAGCACGAAGCTCACGCTCAGCATGCCGGCGCCACCCATGATGGCCAGACCCAACGCACCCGTCTTCGGGTAGTTCTCCGCGACGAAGCCGAGCATCGTGGGCCAGAAGAAGCACACGCCGAAGGCGAAGATGGTTGCCGAAGCAAACAGCACCGCGCCGCTCGAGTGAGCCATGGCGTAGAGGCCCAACGCGCTGATGGCGGCGCTGCCGACCAACATACCGATCGGTGAGAGCTTGTGCACGAAGGGGCCCGCGAACATACGTCCGACAGCCATCAGGCCCGTGATCCAGACCAACACCAGGATACCCGAGACACCGGCGTGCTCGAGAATTGCGGGGATCCACTGGCCTGGGCCGAGCTCCGTCGAGGCGGTGAGCAGCATGCAGCCGACCATCAACAAGAAACCCGGAGACAGGCAGGCCGTGAACATGGAAGCCGTGGATTCGCCACGCTCCACGCGCGATGTCTTCGGGAACGGCTGACGGAAGAACATGAACCCGTAGCCGAGCAGCGGCACGACCATGCTCGCGAATTGCACGCGCCAACCGAAGCCCAGCTTGCCGAACAGGAACGACAACAGGCCACCGATCACGATGCCTCCAGGGAACCAAACGTGGAAGTGGTTGAGCTTCGTCGTCTGGTCCTTGGGGTAGAGCGAGGCGACGAGCGGGTTGCAGGCCGCTTCGACCGAGCCGTTGGCCACGCCGAAGAGCAACGTGCCCAAGAAGAGACTCCAGAAGTCCCATGCGGCAAGGGTCAGCGCGATGCCCGCTGCGTGACCGACGAATGCCAGGCCGACGATGCGACCGAGACCCAGTGCATCCACCAGCGGACCACCGATCACCATCGCCAGGGTGAAACCCCAGAACGCGGTGCCGTTGACCCAACCAGCTTGTTCGTTGGTGAGGTTGAACTCAGTAACCCAGTCGCCGGTGGCAGCTCCACGCAGAGCAAAGCTCATTGCGGTGACGGCCAACGCGACACAACTGGCGGTGAAGAGACGAGAAGGGTTCATAGTTCTTTTGACGTCGTGTGATGTGTGTGGCCAACAGCGGCCTTTGGTGCGGGCATTGAAACAGCATCATTGGCGGATGAACACCCCTTTTCTTGAACAACTCTCACCCGTCAAAGCAACCCAGCCCGTATGGGGCCCCTTCGCGAATGGCTCCGGGCACGAGTTGCAAGGCTGCGCTGAGCGCGCGTCCCACCAAAACCCTGTATAGCTCACGCGCTGTTTTGGCCGGCAAACTCACCGCCCATTGACAAACGCCACCGCGCAGGTGGCGTCTCAACACAGTTTTCTTGCGTCCTTGATTTTCCGACTTGAACGAGTATTCGAGCCGCTGGTCCGGGCAGGTTGTAGGTGACCCCGCTTGGTGAGTTCCGTTGGCGGTTGCGCGCGAGCCGCGGCGCAGTGGACGCCCGCGTGGTGAACGCTCGGCGAGACGTCACTCCGTAGCAAAGCGCTGGAACTTCAGGATGTTTGGCGCGTCATCGTGACGGACGCCGCCGGCCTTCCCGGTCGCGCTGCTCCGACGAGTTCTGGGCGCGCCCGTGGGGCGGTGGAGCGCGACAATGGTGGCCCATTCGGCGCACATCGCTAAGAAAGATGCAGACCCCAGACCACCGGGCCAGCTCGGCCGAGGTGCTCTCGCTGGAAGGCGTAGGCGTCCCACGGTCCCGACGGAGCTCTCGCCGAAGGTCCGGGGGGCGGCGGACTTCTTGCCCGCCGTGGACGTGGCGCGCGGCCGGGGCTGAGGTGGGTTCTCGGGACGTACAGGTCGGCGTCCCGAGCTTCGCGTCCGGCTCGCCGTATCTCGATCGGGCCATCGGCGCCTGCGGCCAGTAACTCGCCACGCGGAGTGAACCTTCTCTTGGCCCGGTTGCTTCCGAGCGCGGAACGGCGGACAATGACGCAGTGTGTTTGGCGATCCCCGGCAAGGTGCTGCGCTTCACGGGCAGTGAGCCCGCGATGGCGGACGTCGCCTTCGGCGGCATCGTCAAGTCGGTCTGTACCGAGTACGTGCCTGAAGCCGAAGTGGGCGACTTCGTGATCGTTCATGTGGGCTTCGCCATCAGTCGATTGGACGAGGCCGAAGCCGAGCGCTGTCTGCAGACCCTGCGAGAGCTAGGAGACCTCGCCGCGTTGGGGGGTGGAGATGAGCAGCAGGAGGAAGCGGGACGCGCGACGTTCAGCGGGGTGGTTGAGTCGGAGGGGAGCGCATGAAGCACCTCGAGGAGTATCGCGATGCGAAGCTGGTGCGGGCCCTGGCTGAGCGAATCGGCCAAACGCAGACGCGGCCTTGGTCGATCATGGAGATTTGCGGCGGGCAGACGCACTCGATCGTCAAACACGGCCTAGCGCAGCTGTTGCCGTTGGAGTTGCGGCTCATCCACGGCCCTGGTTGTCCGGTGTGCGTGACGCCCATCGAGTTGATTGACATGGCGATCGAGCTCTCGTTGCAGCCGGACGTCACGCTGTGCTCTTTCGGGGATATGTTGCGGGTGCCGGGCTCCAGCTCGAGCTTGCTTCGAGCCCGCGGCCAGGGCGCGCAGACCCGCATCATCTACAGTCCGCTGGAGGCCGTGACGTTCGCCGAAGAGCACCCCGAGCGACAGGTCGTGCTCTTCGCCGTGGGTTTCGAGACGACGGCGCCGGCAACCGCCATGGCGGTCCAGGCCGCGCACTCCCGTGGCCTCAAGAACTTTTCGCTGCTCGTCTCCCACGTCTTGGTGCCGCCAGCGCTCTCGGCCATGCTCCAAGACGAAGAGCACCAGATCGATGGTCTCTTGGCGGCGGGCCACGTGTGCTCGGTGATGGGCATGCAGCAGTACGATCCGGTGGCGGAGCGTTTTTCCGTGCCGATCGTCGTGACCGGTTTCGAGCCGGTCGACATTTTGGAAGGCATCTTGCGTTGCGTGCGGCAGCTGGAGTCCGGGCAGGCCCGAGTGGAAAACCAGTACGTTCGCTCGGTACGACCCAAAGGCAACCTGGCCGCGCGTGCGGGAGTAGAAGCGGTCTTCCGGGTGACCGATCGCGCATGGCGCGGGCTGGGTTCGATCCCTGAGAGCGGTCTCTCGCTGCGCCCCGAGTGGGCTCAGTTCGACGCGTTGCGGCGCTTCGCGTTATCCGTCCCGAAGGCGACGGAGCCCGGTGAATGCATCGCCGGGCTGGTGCTTCAGGGTAAACGACGCCCGTCGGACTGTCCG
>JBNKZR010000602.1:0-3971 GCA_050301735.1 Polyangiaceae bacterium
TCCCCTCTGAGATACTCCCGCCGACGCCTGTCGCCCCTCCGAATCCGGGATTTCCCCCTCCCCCGCCGGAGCCGCCCGTTGGGAGACTGCCGGCCCCGGCATCCTGATCTTCAACGCCCGCCCCACCGAATCCATCGCTTCCACCCTGGCCCTCGTCCTGGGTATCGGCACCTGGTAGCACCTCTTCGGGTGACGGCTGAGTGGCAGCTCCAGGACTGTCCTGTGGTGGGAGCATCGAAGGCACCGTCACGGGCGGCACTGCCGGCGGAACGGACGGAGCACCCGGTCCGGGCATCCCGCTGCTGGCGCCAACAGGCAACGTGCCGAGACCACCCACAGCCCCGAGTTCCGAAGAGGTGCTCGATTGCCCAGGCGACTCCTCATCGCTGCTCGTCCCAAGGCCCGGTTCACGCGCTCCGCCGCCGTCTGGTACCTCGGGGCACGACGCAGTGTCGCGGCAGTCTCGCGCGCTATGGCAACCGACAATGAGCAACATTCCAAACAGGCATTGAGCTGTGACAAGCCGCATCTCTAGATTCTCCCGCGCAGTGGGCGTTTTCACGGAGCTCGGCCGCCCCACCCGCGGGTTGCTAACAAACCGCGCGAAGAAAGTCACCAGCCTCCAGGGCTCCCGAGCGGCCAAGGTGCCGCAAGAGCAAAGACTCGAGGGTTGGCTGGCGCTCGGTCAGGCCCGGACCGATATTTCAGGCGCGCCTGTGAAGGCGCACCTGGCCCCCTGTTCCCACGCTCGGCACAGAGGCGAGTGGCGAATTGGTCCGCTGGCTCGCTAGGGCGTAGCGAACAAGACCCACCGGTCCGCGTGCGCGACCTCCACCACCACGCCACGTGACAAAACGCGCGCTGCCTCGCCCGAACCGGGCGAGGCAGCAATCAGCGCATCGCGTTCGCGGGTAGCGCTCAGCGGCAACGCTGGATGCGAGTGCCCTGGTAGCGCGCACACGAGCCCGACAACCCCGAGCAAGTCGAGTACGCAGCCTCAACCCCGCAACCAGGAGCCGTACCGCCAGACCATCCGCTGGACCCGTAGCACTTCACGGGATCGAGCGGAATGAGGATCTGAGAGACCCCGAGCGTCACGATCGGGATGAATATCTGAGGATCCTCGTCACAGTACGACTCCGAAGTAACCCCGGTCGTCTTGATCTCAACTTCCTCCGTACCATCACAGTTGTGATCGTATCGCCTCCCAGCAGGGCGCCCCGCATACTCGGTGGAGCTCCATGCCGCGTTGTTGTCGGTGGTGTTCAACCGAGGCCGAACGAACGTCGCAACATCATAGCAGTCCGCCTGTCCTTTGGCCGGCGCAGTCGACGTCCAGGTCGCAGCTGAGCCATCCGCGCAACCGGTGGGTGCGGTCTCCGGCATGTCACACTGTTGAATACTGGCGGCGCTGGAGAGGGCAAACCGGTCGCCGTCGCAGTCGACGTACCAGACGGGTGCTTCCTCATCCACATCACCGTCGCAGTCGTTGTCCTTCTCGTCACACAGCTCGTTGGCCCCTTCGTAGATGTCGGGGTCATCGTCGTTGCAGTCGTCGCCGCACGCGCCGAGATCTGCCGCCGCGTGTCCGTCGCCATCCACGTCAATCAGCGGGAAGGCGCAGCCTGACTCGGGATCACACAAGTTCTCCGTACAAGCATTGCCATCCTCGCAAGCCAGGTCTTCGCCCGCGATGCATGTGTTGGTGTCTGTGTCGCAGGTCTCTTCGCCGTTGCACACGTTGCCGTCGTTGCAGTCCGTATCCTCGACGCAGGTGAACGTGCAGTCTGCATCGCAGCCGTCGCCGTCTTCGGAGTTGCCGTCGTCGCAGTCTTCGCCGTCTTCGAGCACATCATTACCACACCCTAGGCCAATGCAGCGGCCCTCGAAGCAAGCGCGGTCGGTATCGCACTCCGTACCGTCATCGGCGGTCGTGCCTGCCCCACACACGTGGCGCTCAGGGTCGCAAACCTCGGCGCCGTTGCAGACGTTGCCGTCATCGCAGTCAGCGTCTTCTCCGCAGGAGTATGTGCAGCCCACTTCACAGCCGTCGCCGTCGGCGTCGTTGCCGTCGTCGCACTGTTCGTCGGTGCGGTCGTCGATGATGCCATCACCACAGCTGGTCGGCGTGCAGTTGCCGTTGATGCAAAGCAGCAGGTCGTCGACTCCGTCGATCTCACACACATCGCCGTCGTCGGCGTTCTGACCCGAGAGGCATTCGCCTCCCTCACATATCTCGACGCCGTTGCAGACGTTGCCGTCGTCACAGTCATCGTCGACTTCGCAAGCCGCTACTGGAGGTTCTTCCATGCCCCCGTCAGGCTCCGGCTGCACGTCGGTCTCGTCGACGCCACCATCGGGCTCCTCGCCGACGTCCGTCTCGGCGTCGGTCGCAACATCCGTCTCGGCGTCGGTTGCTTCGTCGGTAGCGACGTCCGTCGCTTCATCCGTGGCGCCGTCCGTCGCTTCGTCGGTGGTTTCCGCGTCCGTCTCTTCCGTCGTCTCGCCGGTATCAGACTCTTCCGTCTCGGCGCCAGCGTCACCGTCGTCGCTGAAGTCTCTCTCTTCGGAATCGCATCCAGTCAGCGCTAGCGCGACCGCGCTCAACGCAACGAGTACACCTCGTGTCAGCTTCATTCTCGTCTCCCAGGTTGTTGTCTTGAGCCCGTCCGGCTCCAAGTAAGCGGTATTTAGGTACCATACGAACCTGGGCGTGTCCGCCTGCCCTCGGCGCACAATCGAAGCGTGGCCGAGCGATCGCGCAGGCCTGCATTACAGTGAGCACTGCATCAACGCAAGTCACTGTCATCCCACGTCATTTTCTCCAGAGCGCTGGTAACAGAGCGACGGAGAGAAAGCCTGAAGCGCCCCACTCTGGGTGTGCGCTCGAAGCACACACCCAGAGTTCACTTTCAACGCCCATGTAGCGAAAGCGGCGTCGCTGTGCTCAGTTCTGCGGGGGCTCGAGCTTGCCGTCGCACTCCAACGCCCCCAGAAAGGCGACCAGCGACTTGATTTCCTCATCCGTTAGCTTGCGGTCGACGTACTTGGGGTCGAGATTCGCGTTCTTATGACCGCCTCCCGCCATGAACCTCACGGCTTCTTCCAACGTCGCCACAGAGCCATCGTGGAAGTACGGGGCGCTCTTCGTCACATTGCGAAGAGTCGGAGTCTTGAAGGCTGCGAATTCGGAGTCGACCTTGCTCACCTTCTGGCGACCGGGATCGACCTCCTCCTTCTTCTTGCCTTCGAAACCGACACCAGCGTTGTGGAACGCTCCGGCTTCGCCCATGTAGGCGTCTGAAAAGAACGGTGGCGTGTGACAGCTGTGGCAGTTCGCCTTTCCGGTGAAAAGCTCCCAGCCCTTCTTCTGCTCCGCCGTGAGTGCCGCAGTGTCCCCCGCCGAGAACTTGTCGAATGCCGTATTGCCGCAGAACAGCGTGCGTTCGTAGGACGCCAACGCCTGAGAGACCGTGGTCGGCGTGCCGCCCTGGCCGGGAAACGCCGCATCGAACAACGGAGTGTACTCGTCCATCAGATAGAGTTCG
Source organism: Polyangiaceae bacterium (assembly GCA_050301735.1). Lineage (GTDB taxonomy): Bacteria > Myxococcota_A > Polyangia > Polyangiales > Polyangiaceae > SZUA-265. The sequence continues at coordinate 3,549 of JBNKZR010000602.1, forward strand.
TCGGCCTTCTTGGCGAGGTTCTCTTTGCCAACGCCCATGTTGCCACCCGCCCAAGCACCGATGGCCTGTGCTTCCAGACTGTCGGCGCGACCGTCCCAATACAGCTTCGGCAGGTAAGCGACATTCCACATCACCGGTGCGTGGCGCGTGAGTTTCACTTCCTTGGCACCGATCGCCATCGGCTCGTGCCCGCCCGTGCCGTCCTCGTTCTGGTGGCAGCTGTAGCAAGCCCGGCTGCCATCGACGCTGAGCCGCTTGTCGAAGAAGAGCTTCCGGCCGAGAGCGACCTTCTCCGCGGTCAGCGGGTTGTCCTTCGGGACCTTTGGCGCGCCCAAGCTCTTAGGCGGAACCGGTAGCGCAGCCTTTGGCGCCGCCTTCTCTTTTGCTGCAGCGGGCGCGCTCGCGGCGGCCGTCGCCGCAGGG
>JBNKZR010000603.1:0-3964 GCA_050301735.1 Polyangiaceae bacterium
TCGCCTTTGGGGTCGTCTCGTCGCTACGTTGCATGCCGGGGCCCATCGGCGCTGCCGCTGGCTGCAGCGCGGGAGTCTTGGCTTTTTCGTCTGCCGCGGACGGAGACTGCGCCGTGTTCTGCGCGCAGGCGGCGAGCACGAGGCTGGCTGACATTGCACAAGTGGACAGCGACCAGCGGTCGTATCTCGGCCTTGGGGGATCAGGGGGGGCTTGATGATGTCGTCGCATGGTTCCTCCGTTGGCGCACTGAGTCGTTGCGCCCGTCGAATCCCGAGCTGCAAGGCCCGTACCGCTCGCTCGCTACTTGTCCATTGCTCGCTGCTCGGCCGTTACTGGTTGCGTCGCTCCGCCTCAGTCGGCTGGGGCGCGCGGAGCGCCACCTTCCACGCAGCGTTCAACGGTTGCGTGCGTTCTTGATCGTGCGCAATGGCTGCGTCCACGAGTCGAACGAGATCCCGCCGGTCGAGCCGCGTTGCGCGTTCTTTCACTTGCCGCAGTGCGTATAAACGTCGGCCTGCCCCAAAAACCCGTATGCTGATGAATTGGTCGTATAATGCGAACATTACGTCCCTCCTTGTTGCTGGCTTCGGTCACGTCGTGTCGAAGCTAGCCGAACGCTACGGGGTGGGTTGTGGGTGATCAAGTGCTCTCGCCGTCTCACCGTGTCGTTGCCGCAAAACGTGGACAGTTGTGATGGTGGCGGACATGCGCACCGCGTTTGGGAGAAACGCCACTGGTTCTCGGGCTCTCGGGCTCTCGGGCTTGGGAGTGGATCGACACCGTCGAGCAGTGCGGTTAGGGCACTCCAAGCTCTCGGAGTTCTCGGTCGAGCGCGGGAACGCGCGCGCACAGCGACTCGAGCTCGATCGCCCGCCCGTCCATGTCGAGGCAAGAAACGCCCCCGCGACCCACGAGCACCACGGCGCTGGGTGCTTTGTCGCACCACGCCCAGCCGGCGGCAGTGAAGCTGCGACACTCACTCAATACGACAACCCAATACCTGCCTACCCGTTGGGGCGGCTCGATCTGGAGTCGTGTCGTCACCTCGCCCTCCAAATGAGGTAGGCCGCGTGCAGTACTGCCGGAGTCAGCATGAATGCCAGGGTCGCGGCTATCAACGCCAGCGGCATGACGCTCAGGCTGCCCTTGACGTCTGCCTCGAAACACGGTCGCTCGAAGACCGGCGTGAGCGAAAGGCCAGGGTGACGGTCGGACAAGATGATGGCGAGGGGCCCGCAAAACCCCCACGCGAGGCCGGTGTCGGCAGGGTCGTCCAGGCCGATCCTGAAGGACGCGAAGAGTTCGCTGAACCTCAGAGCCTGCCGCAACCGCTGCGCATACAACCGCGACGCGGCCAGGACCCCGTCCGAATCCAAGGCGGCGAGTACCCGACGTGGGGCCACGCGGCGGGAAGTTCGCTTCCGACGCTCCTTGCTCCGTCGTTCGTGTCGCCGAGGGCTGCGCTTCGCACCGGAGCTGGTCGATAATTCAGTGTCCACCAAGCCGAAGAGCGCACGCAACCTGGCGTGACCGCGCAGTTCGTCCGCGTACGCGAACTCGACGCCGATGGATACGCGCGCCGCGAGCGCCACGAGTGTCAGCGCAATGAGCAGCGCGACCAGACCGAGCGCGGTCATTCTACTCCGACGGCTCGTCGTTCTTTGGCGCTGCGAGCTTTTCGCGCGCGATCTCCGTAACACTCTCGGCGACCTTGCCGAGCACGGTAGCAGCGACGTTGATCGACTCCAGCCGCGTGCCCTTGTCGTCGGCGATGAGCACAGCAACAGGCTTCACCCCGCCGCCGCCTGCGGTGGCGCCACCCTGACCCCGGCTGCGACCTCCAGCCTGCGACCCCTCGCCGGCTCCCACGCCAAACCCGAAGCCAACACTGACTAGCGGCACGATGGTGCTGTTGTCGACCGTGATGGGATCTCCAACGACCGTCTTGGAACTGAGCATTCGCTCCAACTCAGCGATCGCGGTTTCGAACAATTTGGGGGTGTCCATGATGCGTTACTCCTTCGATGGTGCCGCCACGGCTGCAGGAGGCATGCCAAGAGCACATCCCCCGTTGGAGCCCGACGGCGGGTCGCCTACCTGCGATGCGTGATCGTTGCAGCGAACTTCGTTTGCACGCCGGCTGGGACCCTTTCGAGGACAAGGTGCAGTGGATACTCGACCGATTGAGGAAGTCTTGTCGCGCGTGTCCGATCTCGTCAGCGAGCGGCCGGATGTGGCTGTGCAATCTAGTTGAGCGAGTTGAGGTCGATGTTTCGCTTGGCGGCGGCTCGCCGCAGCTTGGACAAGCTCTTGGCTTCGATCTGTCGGGCTCGTTCGCGGGTGACGCCTAGCACCCGCCCCACCATCTCCAGCGTGTACTCCTCTTGAGGATTCTCGAAGCCGAAGCGCAACCTCACCACCGTGCGTTCACGGTCGGTGAGCTCGTTCAAGAGATCCTCCACGCAGCTTTGCCGTTGTTGTCCCTCCAGCGCAACGTCCGCGGCGTTGCTGGTGTCAGGCGCAGGGATGAAGTCGATCAAGCGCGCCTGGTGCTCGGCACCGCGGGGAGTCTCGAGGCTGATGGGCTCTTCGGTCAGCGTTGCCAGACGCTCGATCTCTCGCACGGGGAGACCGGTTTCGCGCGCCAACTCGTCGTCCGTCGGGCGACGACCGAGCTGGGCCGTCAAGCGAGTGCTCGCGCGTCCGACGACATGGCGTGCGTCCAGAGTGTGAACGGGAACGCGAATCGTGCGAGCTTGGTTCGACAGTGCCCGCCGAGCCGCCTGACGGATCCACCACACGGCGTAGGTGTTGAAGCGCAGTCCGCGCTCCACCTGGAACTTATCGATCGCGCGCATCAGGCCGATGTTGGCCTCTTGCATCAAGTCCGACCAACTGAGGCCGAGACCGATGTATCGTTTGAGCACCAAACAGACCAGTCCTTGATTGGCCGCCGATAGCTGCGCCTCGAGGCTGCGGATCTCGCGATCCAATTCGAGCACCCAGCGCGATAAGACGGCCGTCTGCGTTCCTTCTTCGCGGCTTGCTCCGGCGTTGCGCAACGCAGCGGTTGCGGATGTGGCCACGCGGTGGCGGAGATCCGGCTCGACGCCGGCTCGGTCGGCAGCCTCGGCGACCCGGTCGCGGCTCTGCTCGAGTTTGCTCATCAGCTGTGCTTTCGCGGCGGCATCATCGGTGGCTGTGAAGCGGTCCCACCAGGGTGCCGCTCGTCGTCGTTGGCGCCGCACGGCGCCGCGCCAGGTCGCGAGCGCTTGGGTCTGCTGCAACTTGCCGGCGTCGGCCAGTTCTTCGCAGAGTTCCCCGAGTTGAGACAGACCTTCCCGGCTTTGCAGCGCCCAACCCACGTGCTTTCGTCGGCAGGAGGCCAGGCGTCGGAAGAGCTCGGCTTCCGCTTCGCGGGACAGCACGGCCGTGTATCCGCCGGCAGACTGCGCTGCTGCGGACGTGCGGCTTGGCGATGTTGGAATCGTCCGCGCTCGCATGGGAGGCGAGCTACTGGTGGTCGTCGTGTAGGGCTTCGTTCTGCGGCTCATGATGCTCACTCGTCCGAGTCGGACGCTGCTTGGAGACCGGGTTGCGCCGCGAAACACCACTGCGGAGCGCCGAGGGTGTGCCTTCGCGGGAGGTCTCCGATGTGAACCCAGAGCGCCGGTCTGCTCGAAAGGTTGGGGCCGGCGTTCGGGTCGGAGGGCCCGTGAATATACGCCAGCCTGGACCATCGGCAAGGCGAGCCGGCGAGTTCAGCGTCAGCGGACGCTTGCCCGCCCTGACGCAACGGTTGCGCTGTGAGCAACGCGCTTGCTGCGTCGCGAGCCGGCACATGTTGCGAAGCCCAGCGCTCGAACTCGGGTCAGTCAGGGCCAGCAACGAGTTCGAGGCGTCAGCTCACACGGCTCTGCGCGCGGCAAGCAGAGTCAGGCTCAGAGCGGATGCTGCTTCAGT
>JBNKZR010000604.1:0-3952 GCA_050301735.1 Polyangiaceae bacterium
CGCGACGGGCTTATTGAGCTTGGGTTTGGTGGATGGCTCCTCGGGGCTCGCCGCGGGGGCGAGCCTCCACAACCTCCAGACGACGATTGCCGCGACGGGTTCGGTGAGGGAGGGCGATCCGCTCTATCCCGGCGAGTTGGCGGCGACGAACGACCACGTCGGTTTTCTCCTGCGCACCTTCGACGACGAGCAGCTGGATTGGGTTTACGGCTTGGGCGTGGTGGACGTCTCGGAGTCCGAGCTTCAGCTAACGACCTACGAGGCCGTGTCCGTCGACGACGAGGTCTTGGCGTTGGGTGGCGCGTTCTTCGCGCCCTCGGCGCTCGGTATTGCCGCGGTGGATGAGCAGGGAGCCGATGCCTGGTTCGATCTCGAGCTCCGCGAGGTGGAAGACGTGCTGCCTGTGTCAGGTGGCTACGTGGCGCTGCAATGGACGTGGGGCGGCGACCGCTCCGTCACTGCGTACGACGAAGACGGAGCCGAGCTCGGCGCAATCGAGGTCCCGGGAGGTGCGCGGCGACTCGTGCCGGTGGGTGAAAACGTCGGCGTCTTGGTCGAGCCGCAGGGCCACGAGTGCGAGCAGATGAACGGCACCGATTGCGACGAGCGGAGCTTCCTCCTCGTCGCGCCTGGGGCACCCCCCGAGCTGCTCGGCAGTGTGGACTTGCCGCAGGCGGTACAGGACACCGAAGGCGTCGAGCCGCCGGAGGGCGAGTTGATTCAGCTCGAAAGCGGCGCGTGGGTCTTTGCGCAGCAGCAGTCGGAGACGTGTCTCTACGTAGCCGACTGCGAAGCGCGCGGCATCGCGTACCGGTCACTGGCGGAAGCGAACGTCGCCGTGGCTCAGCCCGCGGACAGTCCACCGTGTCCACAGGATGCGGCCGAGTGCCCCGAGCCGGTGCCGCCACCGCCTCCGCCCGAAGTCTACGGCACCCGCACGCGCTTGGAGCTCCACCGGCTGGACGACAGCACGCCGCGTGCGCCGCGCTGGGTGGCGCTGTCGAGCTCCGAGCTCGAATTGGCCGACTCGCGCTTCGCGCCGCTGCGTGTGTCGGGTGAGCTGCTGCTCGTGACGCGCATGGAAGTGCAGCTCGAACGCGGGCAGTCCTGGTTCAACGCGCCCGCGAGGTTCATGCTCCAGATCGTCGATGGGGCGGGCGACGGCGAGGCATCGGCGCTCGCGACCTCGATCAACATCCCGGGTTACGCGGTCGCCTTCGTACCAAAGGGCGTCGCCTTCGGCGGCCAGGGCGTTTCAGACGGTAGCGGCGCTTCCCAAGGAGCGGCCGCTTCCGACAGCGACGATGCGGCGGCCGATGCCGCACGCTTGGGCACCATTTTCAGCGTGGAGCCGGGTGTCGACACCGAGGTGGCGGCCAGGTTCCACCGTTTGCGCTTGGAGCAGAACGGCGCGCACATCGAGGCGTCGCGACCGCTCGCCGGGCGCTACGGCGACTTGGTGGTGCTCAATGGTCGTGCCTACTACGTGCGCAAGGGCGTGGACGGTTGCAGTCCGGCTGAGCTTCAAACGATCGCGCTCGACGGCGATCTGGACGTGTTGAACGGCATCGATCTACCCGAGACGGAGTGGACCTTCGCCGACGCTTCGGACGACGCGTTACTGTTGAGGGGCCCGGCCTACGCGCTGTTCGACATTGCCGAAGCGAGTCCGCAGTTGATCGGCTTCTACGGGGGGCGCGTGCTCAGTGAATCGCCGCGCATCTTCGACGGCGAGCTCTGGGCGCCGACGTGGACCTACGGTGTGCAACGCATCGACTTCTGAGATCCGCTTGTCCGACCCGCCGTGGTGGGCGCTGAGAGTACGGCGATCCTGAGTCTCGGGCTGGGGGTTCGTCGGTTACAGCGCGCTACCGTACCGAGACTCGCCTGCCGAGACGCTCGCGCGCCCTCCACACGAGTCCCAGCAGTAGTAGGAACGGTCCACCCGGGGCCGGCTTGGGGCGAGCCGGGCTGCCGATGCTGCAACCCGAGCGGGACTCAGCGGCGTTCGCGTCGCGGCGCGCGTCGTCGGCCGGTTCGTGTTTCGCTTCGCTGGGTCGCGTGCGACCCGTCGGCGCGTCGGCATGGTGACTCGTTGGCGCGGAAGATTCACTCGTGGCGCTCGGTTGCGCTGACGTCCCGTTGCTGTCCGTCGCCGTGTGGCTGCCGTCGTCAGTGCCGTCTTTGGTTTGCGGGCCTTCGGTCTGCGGGCCTTCGGTTTTGGGGACCTCGCTGGAGATCCCGCTGGGCTCATCGGGTTTGTTGGTGTCGGGACTTTGGTTTTCGGCGAGCTCACGTTTGGCGAGCTGCGTCCACTGCTCGAGCTGACGGGCTTCGAAGGGTGTGAACCAGCTGCGGTTGAAGCCTTGCAGTGCCGAGAGCTTTCGCGTCCAGCCGCCGGAGGTGGCTTCGAAACCCGGCTGCCTGTAGTACGTCTTGCGGAGCTCCGGTTTCTTGAACGGGTAGCCCTTGAGCGCGTGCAATTCGTTGATGCAATCCTGGGCTTGTTCTGGCTTGACGGAGCCATAGGTACACACACGCGCTTCGCTCGTGAAGTTGAAGGAGACATCCTCCGTCGGCTCCCAGTTCTTGGCTTCCGCGACCAACTCGATGCGACCGTCTTGCGCTACCTTGGGGGGCCGTGTCTCCAAGCCCTTGCCTCGGATCCGTTCCAGCGCGTGCGCGAACGGCGGCACGCGCATCACGAAGCGCGCCCGCTCGATCCGTTTAGCCCAAGTCTTCCCCGTGCGCGTGACGTAGGTCGTGAACCTCGAGCCCATCGAATTGATGCCGGAGCCAGTCGTGTACGTGTGTTCGACGTGGACGGCTTTGCGCGGCGGAAACGTCACGTCGAACAGCCACACCGTGCCGATGAACGAACTCCACTCTTCGTGTTCGTCCAGACTTCCCTTCCTGTGGCTGACGGTCTTGCCGTCGACAGTGGTTTTCAAGTTCTGGAAGCGGAAACGCTGACACATCGACTCTTCGTCGTCCCAACACACGAGTTCGGGAAAGCCGACCTGGACGGTGACTGGCACGCTCGCGTGGTTGAAGAAGACGTAGTGCGCTTCGACGTCCCAACGGTTGAAGGTGTCGTGCGCGGAGAGCACGATCTCCTCCTCGCGCATCTGCACCTGGGTCTCCTCCATCGGAACCAGGGCGCCGCCCACACCACCAAACACCGAATCGTTCGCTTCGGCTGGCGTCGAGAGCGCGATCGCGACGAAGACCGACGAGAGCGCCGCAGCGGCCCTCCAGATGTACGAGGAGTGACTCATGCTTGCCGGGACGGCGTGCGTCGAGCTTCAGCCCGGGTCGATGCGTGAGATCGTCGCGCGGGACATGTTGATGACGTAGATCTCTCCGTTCGCGTCCTGGGCGAAAGAGACGAGGCTGTTGTTCGGGATGTCCGCGCTGGGGATGGGGTCTTCCACTTCGTCGCAGATGTCGCCCGCACCGTCGTAGGTGAATACCCACATGTCGCCCGTGGCGTAATCCCCGTAGATGTAGCGCCCGTAGAGACCTGGAATGTTGCTCCCGCGGTAGACGTATCCGCCCGTCGACGAACCGCCGGTCGCCCGCGGGTGGACGTGGATGGGATCGACGGAAGTCGTGCCCTCGAGCAGCGATTTGTTGTTGCAGGTCGAGCATGCCGTCAGGCCCTCGCGTGCCGCCCAGCCGAAGTTGATTGGTCCACTGCCCGCGGGCGCAAAATTCACCTCTTCCCAGGTGTTCTGACCGACATCACCGATGTACAGGTCGCCCGTCAGCTGGTCGAAACTGAAACGCCAGGGGTTGCGCAGCCCATAAACCCAAATTTCTGGCAATCCATCGCCGTTTGTAAAGGGATTGTCCGGTGGAATCGCATACGGGGTGCCGTGATCGATATCCAGGCGCAATATGTTCCCAAGCAGTGTAGAACTATTTTGTCCATTACCTTCTGGATCGCCAG
>JBNKZR010000605.1:0-3951 GCA_050301735.1 Polyangiaceae bacterium
CTTGCTTGATTCTTGGGAGCTGCAACGATTCGGACAGCTCCGATGACCCGGTGGATGCAACGAACGAGCCGCAGTCCACCGACGTTGATGCCTCGGATGTCGAGGAAGATGGTTCATCTGCGTCCGACGGAAATGCGGAGGCGGCTGCTGAAAGCGGTGTTTCATCAGACTCGACGCCGGCAGAAGCGACCGACTCCGCGGAAGCGACGGACTCGCCGACGGACTCTGGTGAAACAGGAGCCGCGGAAGAGCCGCCCGCCTCGAGTGATGCTCGCGATGCTCAGGTGGAAGAAACGGAGAGTGCCGGCGAGACAGACACGGCGGCAACCGACGCGGATGCACCCGACGGATCTGCTCCGAGTGACCCGCGTCCAGGCTCCAGTCCAACCGATCCCGTGGGCACGGGCACGAACTACGAAGACCCAGACGCCGTCGCGGCGTTGGACGAGGCGGCCCCCAAGGAGCCCGACGCGTGCACCGACGTCGCCTGCCCACAGGACACGATGTGTTACACGGTTCGCGAGGGCACGACTTTGGAGGGCATCACCGTCTCTCATCGCTGCGTGCCCTTCCTCGAAGACTGCGACTGGTTCACCCGCACCTGCGAGTGCTTGGTCGTCGACCCGTGTGAGCTTCCATTCGTGTGCGTGGGGTTCAGTGATCTGTACAACGAAGACGCCCAAGGGGACCCATTCATCGCCTGCGGACAGCCGCCGGATCCGGAACCCGACCCGATCCCGGACCCCGCCCCGCCGGAGCAGCCGCCGCCAGACTGCAACACGCCGAGTTGTCTGTAGCCGGGACGGCTTCTGGGGTCCTCAGCGGGGCCAGAACGCTCGCCCGCTTCGCTCAGACGCGCCCAGCGACGTCAGCGAGCAAGCGCTCCACCCCTTCCGCAAACTCCGCTTCCGGTGTCAGCAGGCTGACGATGCAGTGCGCGTCACCCGGCAAGTCGTAGAACCAGCCCGGCTGAACCCAAACCGAGGCGCGCTCCAAAAACCCTTGCACCCATTCGAGCTCGCCGTGCACCGACGGCAAACGCAGCACGGCGTACCAACCGCCCGTCGCGTACGGTCGATTCACGGCGCTGCCGACCAAACGCGCGTCACTAGCGCGAGGTTCGCCCGTAGCCGCTCGAGGACACGATTCCGGCGGCTCGCGCCCAAGGTGAGCAACTCCCTCAATCCAGCCTGCGCCGGACCGTTGACGGACAGCTGAGCGTCCAAGACGAACTCGAGCCGCGAGAGCGCCTCGTCGAGCAGCACCGGCTCCCCCGCGAAGCTCATCCACGCCACTTTGAGCTGAGGCAATGCCGCCGCCTTGCTCAAGCCATCGAGCACGACCGTCAACCCCGAGGCAGCCGTCTGTAGAGCGGTCGGAAGCGTGTCGTTGGCGCTCCAAGGGTAGAGCCCAAAGACCTCGTCACAAATGATCGGTAGGCCGTAGCCGGACAACTTCACATGTTCCTCCGCGCTGAGCACGTTGCCGGTCGGGTTGTTGGGCGAAACGACGATGATGGCCCGCGTGCGTTCACTCAAGCCGCGTTCGACGGACGAGAAGTCGACGTGCCAAGCGCCGTCGTATGCCAGCGCGTAGTCCACCAGGCGCACGGCTTCGTAGCGAGCGAGTTCGTCGAGCAGTGGATAGCTGGGCCGCGCGACGAGCACTTCGTCACCCGGGTTACAGAACAACTTGAACAGCGCGGCGTAGGCTTCGCTGGTGCTCGCCGTCAGCGCGAGTCGCTCGACCCCGATGGCGACACCACGCTCTGCCCAATACTGCGCAACGGCCCGGCGCGCCGTTGGCGTGCCTAGCGGGTCGGCCTCGTAGTCTGCCGGGGCCATGGCCAGCGCTCGCGCCAGTGCAGCCTCGTCAGTGGGCAGACCCGCGTGCGTCGGGTTGGAAACGGTGAGGTCCACGATGCGCTCACCACGCTTCTGCTTCTCCGCCAGGAGCTGAGCCAGAGCATTGGGTCCGCGTTCGAAGGCCGTGCGTTGAGAGAAGATGGAGCGAGACTCCGATCGGAGAGAGGGCACGCGTCGCAGTTAGCAGGCCGTGCCTTCGCTCGCCAACGGACAAAAAGCGACGGCGTAGTTTCGACGTCCTGCCGGGGCGAATAGTCAGTATCCGGCAATCGCTTCGTGGTCTTCGGGGGGTTCGAAGAGACCGAGGACAACGACGTCATTGCGGCTTCCGCGTTGAACGACGGAGCGATCTATGACGCCATCTTGGATAGCTGGTCTGCGATGAGCTCCCCTGATTTCCCGCTTTCGCCAAACGCCGAAGCTGGTTTCGTCGGGGTATCACACTTGGCGACACCAGCCGCGCTGGAGCGCGTGTACTTCATCGACGCAAAGACCTGCCGGTTACAACATCGAGGTCGTTTGCCACGCACCTGCCGAAACATCCTGACGCGGACCGAGCAGAATCATCCGCACGGTCTCGGGTGAACAATTGGCGAGCGGTGGCAAGCGCCGCCCTAGCCTTCCAGTCGTGAGTTCAGACGGCAATGGCGAGGGACGGCCTGCAAGAAGGGATGCCGCTACGGGCACCTCCGAGGCGCACTCGGGATGTGAGCTTCGAATGGCTCAAAGCGGTGCGCAAATTCATTCCGGATCGCTGAGCGCATGAACTCGCGAGGGGAAAGGCCAAAAAGCTGGACGAAAGCGCGGTGGCACTGCGAATAGCTTCCGAAACCAGCGAGCCGGGCGGCAGTCGTCATCGAGAGGCCCGCATCCAATCGGCGAACGAAGTCCAAGACGCGGACTCGATTCTTGAGCGCTGGCAGCGTCGTGCCGACGTCGCGATGAAGTGCGCGACTCACGTCTCCACGATTGCTGCGAAGCATTCGGGTGAGCTGTTCTCGGGTCCGTTCCGGCTCGGTCGCTATCGCGACCGCCGCGCGCCATCCCAGAGGCATGTTGCGGGGCGTACGGGCGACACTCGCGGCCGCCGAAAGCAGTTGCGACTCGAGCGCGAGTCGATCTCGCGACTCGTCCACACTCAGGCACAACTCACGGATCTTGCTGAGGTCCCCTTGCGCAACCTTGCTTGGTCCACCGCCAAAGGACAGCGCTTCCCCGCACTCGCGGTGGTATGCCTGCAGCAGCTCCGGTTCGAACCCGATCGCGAACAGCTCCAGATCCTCGCTCGCCTCAACCAGCTCGTGTTCGCATCCCGGGAAGAAGCCGATTACCTGTCCCGCTCGGAGCGCGATCTCCCTGTTGCCGACGACAAAGCGTCCAACGCCGCGAGTCACCATGTTCAGCTCCGACTGGTCGTGAAAGTGACGTGGCCGTCGAAACTGCGGTTGGTAGCGCCACGCTTGGGCTCGGCGTCGGTGCTCCATCGGAAACGGCTGAAGCGGCGGATGCATGGCTCAGCAACATAGCACACGGCGATCGCGGCGACACAAACGCACAATCTGCGAACACGTGGCGGTCATTCGCCCAGAGAATCTCCGCTGTTCCGCTTAGGTGCTGTGCCTACGCGATTCGATGGAGAGCCCTTGAACATCCGGTCCCTCGCTTCCGCCGCGGCGATGATTTCCTGTCTGGCGTGCGCAGACGGCTCGTCTGAGCGATCCGCAGACGCATCAAGCGTCGGTGCCCCCATGCCCGCCAGTCCTCCCCCTGCAGCGACCGTCGACCCGGCAGTGCCGCCGGGCTCAGCGCCGTCCACGTCGTCCTCCGAACCTCCGGCGGTCGACGACACGACCGAGCCGCCTCCGGCGTCTGTCGACGGATTTCAGCTGTTGTGGGAAGACCCGTTCGACACGCTCGACTCGACACGGTGGGCCGCTCAGACCCATTCCTGGGACGGTAACCTGGCGCAGTTCACTCGCGACAACGTTGCCGTCGTCGATGGCCGACTTCGGATTTCTCTGACGCCGAGCGGCAACGAGGACAAGCCCTACGATGGCGTCGAGTATCGCTCCATCGAAGCCATCAC
>JBNKZR010000606.1:0-3949 GCA_050301735.1 Polyangiaceae bacterium
CCGACAACCCGCTGGTTTTTGCCTCCGCCCCGGGCGCAGCCACGACGAGTCGCAACATCGTCTCGGCGGGTAACTTTCACGGCATGCCGCTAGCCATCGCCTTCGATACCCTGTTGATCGCGCTGTGTCACATCGCGGGCATCGCCGAGCGCCGCGTGTACTACATCTTGGCGGCTTCCGATTCGGAGAACCACCTGCATCCGCATCTGGCGCCGACACCCGGCATGCACTCGGGCCTGATGATCGCGCAGTACGTGGCGGCGGCCTGCTGCAACGAGCTGGTGGGATTGGCTACGCCTGCCAGTGTCGCCAACATTCCGACCAGCGCGGGCATGGAAGACTACAACTCGTTCGGTGCCACCTCGGGGTTGAAGTTGCGCACCGCCATCGAGCGTGTGACCCAGGTGGTGGCGATTGAACTGCTGTGCGCCGCCGAAGCGCTCGAGTATCAGCGTCCGCTGCGCTCGGGCGCGGGGGTGGAGGCCGCGTTCGAAACGGTGCGCAGTCGCGTGAGTCGACGCCGCTCCGACCGCCCCCCGGCGCCGGACATCGCCGCCATCGAAGAGCTCATCCGCGCCGGCGCTCTGTCCGCCTGACGGGCGTGCGGGCAGTCTCAACGCCGAGAGGGTCATGCGCGCGGGCGCTCTCGCCCGAAACGCCCTGCCGTCCGTTGCCGGGTTCTGTCCCGGGGAGCAGCCGTGGACGCCGTTTCTTCACTCGAGAAGCCTGCTACACTACCGGGTCGGCACAGTGCCGGCAGAGCACCGCTTCGTCACAGACCATGACCGACAGTGATCAGCATCGTCGTGCAGGGGGCCCGCGCGCTTCCGGACCTCGCCCCGTGCGTGCACCGCGAGGCAGTCAGCTGCGTTGCAAGACGTGGCAAGCCGAGGCGGCCTTGCGCATGCTGATGAACAACCTGGATCCGGAAGTGGCCGAGGATCCCGACCATCTCATCGTCTACGGCGGGCGCGGCCAAGCCGCGCGCTCGTGGAGCGCCTTCGACGCGATCGTCGATTGCTTGACCGAGCTCGAAGCGGACCAGACCCTGCTCGTGCAGTCGGGCAAACCCGTCGGCGTCTTGCGCACGCACGCCGATGCCCCGCGGGTGCTGATCGCCAACTCGAACCTGGTGCCCCATTGGGCGACTCAGGAGAACTTCGACGACCTCGCGCGGCGCGGGCTCATCATGTATGGGCAGATGACCGCTGGCTCGTGGATCTACATCGGTACCCAAGGCATCTTGCAGGGTACCTACGAGACCTTTGCCGCCTGCGCCCGGCGACACTTCGGCGGGAGTCTCGAAGGTAAACTCGCCGTGACGGCTGGCTGCGGTGGTATGGGTGGTGCGCAACCGCTCAGCGTGACCATGAATGGCGGCGTGTGCCTCATCGCCGACGTGGATGAACACAAGCTCGTACGCCGTCAGGACAAACGTTATCTCGACGAGATCGCCGACGATCTGCAGGACGCCATCGCCCGCGCTCAGCGCTACGCGCGTGACGGCGTGGCCAAGTCGGTGGGCGTCGTCGCCAATGCCGTCGAGTTGCTCGAGGCGCTGCTCGACGCCAACATCGTTCCCGACGTGGTCACTGACCAGACGCCGGCTCATGACGTGCTCAGCTACGTGCCACTGGGGCTGAGCGCAGCGCAGGCTGCGACGCTCCGCGAGGACGACCCAGCCTCGTATCAGACGCGCAGTGTGGAGACGATGGTGCGGCACGTGCGCGCGATGGTCACGCTCTTGCGTCGTGGCAGCGTCGTGTTCGACTACGGCAACAACTTGCGGCAGCGCGCCCAAGAGGGCGGCTTCGAGCAGGCGTTCGCTTTTCCCGGCTTCGTGCCTGCCTACATTCGGCCCGAGTTCTGCTTGGGTCGGGGGCCGTTTCGCTGGGCGGCGCTCTCCGGAGATCCGAAGGACATCGAGCGCATCGATCGGGCGCTGATCGAGACCTTCCCCGAAGACGAGTCTCTGCTGCGCTGGTTGAAGCTGGCGAGTGAACGCGTGGCCTTTCAGGGGCTACCGGCACGCATTTGCTGGTTGGGGCTCGGGCAACGCAGCCGCGCAGGGCTGCTGTTCAACGAGTTGGTGGCCAAGGGGGAGGTGAGTGCGCCGATCGTGATCGGGCGAGACCACCTCGATTGCGGCTCCGTTGCCTCGCCCAACCGCGAGACCGAGGGTATGCTGGACGGCAGTGACGCGATCAGCGATTGGGCCATCCTCAACGCGCTGCTCAGCACCGCCAGTGGTGCTTCCTGGGTCAGCTTTCACCATGGCGGTGGCGTCGGTATCGGTTACTCGCAGCACGCCGGGCTCGTGATCGTCGCCGATGGCACGGAGCAAGCTGCCGCCCGCTTGAAACGCACGTTGGACAACGACCCGGCGATCGGCGTGCTGCGTCACGTCGATGCCGGCTATGAAGACGCCGAACGTTGCGCGGCAGATCACGATCTGATCGTGCCCATGCAACGAGGAGCCAAGCCGGCGGGGTCCTGAGGCGCGCTATAGGCGGTAGGTGAGCATGAGGATCGACTACACCAAGCCGCCCGAATGGCCCGCGACGGGTCCCGGTCGCTTCATCGAAAACCTGAGGGGCGACCCACAGGGCTGTTCGCTGGCGCTGCTCGGCATTCCCAACGACATCGGCGTCGAGCTCAACGCAGGCCGGGTGGGCGCCTGCGACGGGCCGACTGCGCTGCGCATGGCTCTCTCCAAGGCATCGCGCTACGATGGGCGTGCGGGGCGGCTGCTCGACGTGCCGATCTTCGACGCGGGCGACGTGGTGGTCAGCGACGAACGCAACGAACGCGGCCTGTTTGAAACTCACCGCCGCATCGAAGCCGTGATGACGGAGCTCTATGGGCTCGGGATGAATGTCGTGTGTGTGGGCGGAGGTCACGACTCGAGTCTGCCAGCGCTGTGCGCTCTCGCCACGCATACGGACGGGCTAGGCATGGACAGTTCCGGCGTCGGAGAGAACGATGGTGTCGGCGCGAGAAACGGGAATGAGACCGGTAGGCACGTCGACATCGGCAACGACGACGAGGGCTCAGTGCGCGGGGCTTTGCTGGGCGGCATCAACGTCGACGCGCACCTCGACGTCAGGCAGCGCATCGGCTCCGGTATGCCCTTTCGAGCCTTGATCGAACGCCAGCATCTCGAGCCCGCGCGCTTCGTCGAATACGGCTTGGGACGCTTTTCCAACGACGAGCAGGACCTGAAATGGGCCCACGAGCGAGGCATCCGTTGCATTTTCGTCGAGGACGTCGCTGCCGCCCCAGCCCCGACTGAGCTGCTCGGAAGTGTACTCGAGCGCGGCGTCGGCTTCGTCAGCGTCGATCTGGACGGCATCGACCAAGCCTTCGCGCCGGGGGTCAGCGCGCCAAACGCGATGGGACTCGGTGTGCTCGAAGCGGCTGCGCTGGCGGAAGCCGCGGGTCGTGATCGACGTGTGCGGCAGTTCGATCTGATGGAGCTCTGTCCGCGTCACGACGAGGGCGGGCGCACGGCGCGTGTTGCAGCGCGGCTCCTGCTCGCGTTCGTTGCGGGATTCGCCCAACGCGGGGAGCCCTCATGACGTTGGGTGTCGGGTTACGGAGCGCGGCCTCATGAACCTGTTGATCCACGAGGCGCGCGTCGTGTGCGCGACCCGCGACCCGCTGGCCCGCGCGAGCGTACGCGTGCGCGGTGAGCACATCGCGCAGGTGCTCGACGTAGGCGAGACGCAGGAAGGCTCGATCTACATCGCGATGGAACTCGTCGAAGGGGAGACGCTCCAGGCCTTCCTCGCAAGGGAGGGCGTGATGAAGCCGGCCCAGGTCCTCGCGTTGCTGGACCTGGCGCTGCACGCGCTCGAGGAGATGGGTCGTGCAGGTCTCGTCCACCGCGACGTCTCTCCAGCCAACCTCATGCTGACGCGGCGCGGGCGTGGGCCTTCCCTCAAGATCC
>JBNKZR010000607.1:0-3927 GCA_050301735.1 Polyangiaceae bacterium
CCGACCGCTGCCCGCGCAGCCACAGCGCGCCAACTGGGCTCCGAGGACTCTCGATGTGCCTCGAACAACCCTTCTGCATCGCCACGCCCAGCGTCCAACAGCGCGAGAGCAGCCGCCGCTGCACCGGCGTCCTCGAGCTCTGAACGGTCCTCGAACTCGGAGACCAGCTCACCCAGACAGGCGCGCAACTCACGAACACGAGCCACAGCCTCGTCCCCCTTCGTCGAAGCGAGCTCTCGACGGGCAACGGCGTGCGCCACCTCCCGCGCCTCATCCCGGTCCAGCTTGCCGGCGTGCTTGGCAGCCGCCAGTTCGGCGCGCAGGGCTGGCAAGTCTCCTTGCAGCGCGGTTTGACTCAAGCTCGAAGGAGAACAACCGACGAGCACGCCGAAACTCGCCAATAACCGCCACCGTGTCATGAAAGCACCAGATAGCACGCTGCCCACAGGGCGCAAACGAGCTACTCTCTCAAAGCTCAGCTCGCACCGGCCCAGGTCGTTCAGTGCACGGCGTGATTCGCGGAACGCTTGTCCTCTTCTTGCTTGGACTTGACGCTCTCGGCGAGTCTGTCGCGGCGCTGACAGGCGGCCGCAACGAAGTGCGTGAACAAGGGGTGGGGCTCAGTCGGGCGGCTCAGGAATTCCGGATGGAACTGACAGGCGATGTAGTGCGGGTGTTCGGGGAGTTCGACGATCTCCACCAGCCTGCCATCTGGGCTCGTTCCGCTGATGACGAGGCCGTTACTTTCCAACTGCTCACGGTAGTCGTTGTTGACTTCGAAGCGATGGCGATGACGCTCACCTACGTCACTTACTCCGTAGATACGGGCAGCGAAACTGTCCTTCTTCAGGGTGCAAGGCCACTCCCCCAACCTCATGGTGCCACCCTTGTCCTTGAGATCGCGCTGGTCAGGCATGATGTCGATGACGTTGTGGGCCGTCGTAGCCTCGAACTCGGCGGAACTGGCACCCTTCAACCCGCACACGTTGCGCGCGTACTCGATCACGGCAAGCTGCATGCCCAGGCAGATACCGAAGAACGGTATCGAATTCTCTCGGGCGAATTGGATTGCGCTGATCTTGCCTTCGATGCCGCGATCGCCGAACCCGCCGGGCACGAGGATGGCATCGAGACCCGTCAAGTACGCTTCCGGCGCCTCCTCTTCCAACTTCTCCGAGTCGATGTACTCGAACTCGATGGTGACCTCGTTCTCGAGACCGCCGTGGATGAGCGCCTCGTGCAAGGACTTGTAGGTGTCCTTCAGATGAACGTACTTCCCGACGATGCCAATCCGCACGGCACCTTTCGTCTGTTTGAAGCGCCCGACGACGCGTTCCCACTTGCGCAGATCCGGTTGACGCGACCAGATGTTCAAGCGATCCGCGATCTGGTCGTCCAACCCCTCGGAGTGGAGCACCAGCGGCAACTCGTAGATGCAGCTGACGTCGACGGCAGAAATGACGCGCTCGACAGGAACGTTCGAGAAGAGAGATATCTTCTCTTTCAGACCCTTGTTGATCGGTCGATCACAACGACAGATGAGGATGTCGGGCTGAATGCCGATCTCCCGCATGTCTTTGACGGAGTGTTGCGTCGGTTTGGTCTTTAGCTCCCCAGCCGTCGAGATGTGCGGCACCAGAGTGACGTGCACGCTCAACGCGTTCTCCGTTCCGGCCTCGACCTTCAATTGGCGCAGGGCTTCCAAGAAAGGCAGCGATTCGATGTCACCGACGGTACCACCCACCTCGACGATGGCGACGTCCACACCGTCCGTGCCCTCGATGATGCGGGATTTGATCTCTTCCGTGATGTGGGGAATCACTTGCACCGTGGCGCCCAAATACTCGCCCCGTCGCTCCTTGTTGATGACGCTCTGATAGATGCGCCCGGTCGTGACGTTCGCCGTACGCTTCAGCCGCGCGCTGGTGAAGCGCTCGTAGTGCCCGAGATCGAGGTCCGTCTCAGCACCGTCGTCGGTCACGAAGACCTCGCCGTGCTGGTACGGTGACATCGTGCCGGGATCGACGTTGATGTACGGGTCCAGCTTCATGTGCGTGACGCGCAATCCGCGCGCTTCCATCAACGCGCCAATCGAGGCGGAGGCCAGCCCTTTTCCGATCGAAGAAACAACACCCCCGGTGACGAATACGAACTTGGTAGGACGGTTCACGGTAATACCTCCTCGTTCCAGACGAGAGCAGTTGGGTGTTCCTGAGCTTGGGAAAGGATCGAAAAGCCAATCGCGAGCACGTCAGTGCCGCTGGTCGGCGTGGTTGAGTCGTTCGACTCGATGTCGCGCGTGAAGCGAACACATCGCCTCGCGCGATCGATGCCAGACGGCAAGACACGGAGTCCACACGCGGTCACCGTTGGTGCCGTGGTCACTGGAGTGTCTCCATCACGGCGCGTTCGTCAGCCTGCGCGATCTCCATGATGGGGCAATCTCGTAACATGCTGAACGCGATGGGTCATCAACAAACAAACGGCGACGAGTTCGGAAATCACCAGCGCTGGAGTTGCGGCGCCTCAGAAGCTACCGCTAACGCTCAGCCCCAGGCTGCTTTCGTCCATCGTGGGTGCCAGCATCCACTGCGGTTGCGCTGCATGCGCGCGGGTCGAATCAGGCGTCCGCAACGCTGAAGTCTGCGTAAGCAGCGAGGAACTCGATTCTTTCCCAGTCGAGGTAGGCATGAAGATGCCCTCGATGATCAGACCGACACCCCCCACTTGTCCGATGCCGCTGAGCGTCGCGAAGACGGTTCGAAGCACGACACTGAACGTGCCGCATCCACTCTCGGAAGAACCGCACCTAGCCCCCGCCATGGCCATGAACGGGCCAACGACGGGCAAGCGCAAATCGCTCGCCGTCGGAGCATCGGGCCACAGGTACGAGGTCCCGTAGGCCATCCCGTAGCTGCCCGCGAACAGCGCAGTGCCCCCGAGGACCACGTTCCAGCGCGCGGAAGCCTGTGGATAGCGATCAGGATGGTAGTCCTCTGGCGGCTGGGTAGGCTCGTCCGCCCAAGCGCTCGGGGAGAGTGCCATTGTCAGGCCAAGAACCAGACCGGGAAGAGTGCGTCGCTTCGCCACCGGCGAGCGGTTCTGCCGGGCTCCCGTCACAAACGCAACCGCTTTTGCACGCCAGCCTCGTTCTGCCCCACGACGAGACGCCCTGGGGCTGCCAATGCCTCTGTGAAAACTCGCGGGAAACGACTATGCCGAGATGGTATGGGCGGAGCGGGTTTCGTCGGTCGGTGGCAGAGGCCAATCGCAGGTGGACTGCAGTTGAGCTGTATGCTCTTTCTTCTGCTTCTCGTATCGCCCGGGCGTTCGAACCAGCCGCCCGCTTCCACCGACCAAGCGGCGGAGCAACGGCCTGCGGCCCGCGAGTTTGCTCAGCTCGTGAGTTGGGTCGAAAAAGAAGGCGGCACGTTGAGCGCTCGCGTGGTGGATCTGCGCGACGGCGGCGTGTTGTTCGAAAACGCGGCGGACAAAGCGGTCAACCCCGCCTCCAACATGAAGCTCGTCACGGCGGCCGTCGCCCTCGATCTCCTCGGCCCCAATCATCGCTTTCAAACTGGGCTCTACGGCACTGTCGAAGGTGACATGATCGCGACCCTGGTCGTACGCGGTCAAGGTGATCCTACCTTGGAGGAGCGAGACCTCTGGCGCCTGGCAAACGCGCTGTTCAACATAGGCGTGAAAAAGGTGAACGACCTGGTCGTCGACCAAAGCTACTTCGACGACCAATTCGTGCCCCCCGCGTTCGACCAGCAGCCGGACGAGTGGGCGAGTTTCCGTGCCCCAGTGAGCGCTGTGGCCCTGGAGCGGAATACCGCGACGCTCAACGTGCTGCCCACCCAATCGGGTCAGCCCGCACTGGTGTGGTTCGAGCCAGCGGGGGTCGTGGATGTGTCGGGCAGCGTC
>JBNKZR010000608.1:0-3919 GCA_050301735.1 Polyangiaceae bacterium
GTCCAGCGCCAGGTGGTAGGCGGCGATGTTGACCGTGACCGGTGCCAGCAACACCAGCGCGAAGGGCACGGCGCGACCGCTGAGCAGCAGCGCCCCACCGACGATCTCGGTGAGTTTGACCAGCGGGAACATGTAGCCGGTGGCTGCCAGTGCGCCCAAGAACGCGCCTCCCGCGGGACTCGGGGGCGGAGTCGGGATGAACTGCAGGAAGTAGTTCAGGCCGAAGACCACGTACACGAGACCCAACAAATACCTCGTGATTTTAACCGTTTTTGATGTTTCAGAGATCATTTTCGAATCCTTCCCCGGCGTCGTTTCGCCGGATGAAGGCAGTGTTGTTCGTTTCTTCTGGCGCACCAGTGTGCCCTGTGTGAAAAGATTGTTCTTGTGAAAGCAACAGTCGTCAGAGCGACTCTGGATGACATTCGGGCGTTTGTCGCCGTCGTCGAGGAGGGCAGCTTCAGTGCCGCTGCCCGCGTGCTGGGGGTTCCGAAGTCGAGTGTCAGTCGTCGGGTGGCGCACTTGGAGCAGTCGCTGGCGACGAAGCTTCTGCAACGCACGACGCGCAAGCTGCGATTGACCGACGCCGGCCAGAGTTACTTCGAGCGTTGCCGTCGCGCATTCGAGCAGTTGCACGATGCCGAGCAGACGCTGGAGCACCTGCAGGCCGAGCCCAGAGGAGTGCTGAAGGTGACTGCTCCCGCAAGCTTCGGCTACGTGGCGCTGAGCGGTCTGATCGAAGCATACAACCGCCGCTATCCCGACGTGATGGTGGTCGTGGATCTGAGCAACCGCATGGTCGATCTGGTTGCGGAGGGTTACGACGTCGCAATCCGCGCGGGGCCCTTGGTGGATTCGACGATGGTGGCGCGGCGTGTGCTCGCCGATGGCTTCGTCCTGGTCGCCAGCCCCGACTATCTAGAGCGACGCGGGCGACCCGCGACGCTCGCGGAGCTGGCCCAGCACGACTGCCTGCTCTTCCGTGGCGAAGATGTGCGCACCACGTGGACGCTGCACGGTCCCGCGGGAGTGGAATCCGTGGTGGCCGGCGCTCGCCTCGTCTCCAACGACTTGAAGTTCCTCGCCGCTGCAGCAGAGCGAGGGGCCGGCATCACGTTGCTGCCGTTACTGACCGGGCGAGATGGCATCGCCAGCGGGAAACTCGAGCGGGTGCTACCCCAGTACTCGTCGGAGCCCGGTTCGATATCGGTGGTCTATCCCAGTGCCACGCATCTGAGTCCGAAGACGCGCGCCTTCGTGGAGATGGCCGTCGAATACCTGCAGCATGCGGCTTGAGTAGGGGGGCACGGCCAGCTGAGTGCGTTCGACAGTGGCTCGGTCGTGCTTGCCACCGCTCCGTCAGAACACCTTTTTTGGCCGCCCGCCAGTCGCGGGGCGGATCGACGCAGTCGAGTCGCGAGCTTTGCGTTATGAGGGGGCCGCGAGATTGCTGTGAAGATTGTCGACGTCAACGAGTTCTACGCCGAAAAGGGGGGCGGCGTTCGCACCTACGTCAATGCCAAGTTGGAGGCCGCTGCCGCGCGTGGGCACGAGTTGGTCGTGATCGCGCCGGGCCCGGAAGACGCGGAGGTCTCTCGCCTGGGCGGGCGCATCCTGTGGGTCAAGGGGCCGCCGATGCCACTCGATCCGCGCTACTACGTGCTTCACCGTGAGAAGGAGGTGCACCGCCTAATCACGCAAGAGCGCCCCGACGTCATCGAAGGCTCTTCACCGTGGACGGCAGGCTGGTTTGCGGCGCGTTATCGCGGCCCAGGTGCGAAGGCGTTCATCTACCATCAAGACCCGGTCGCCGTTTATCCGCAGACGCTACTCGACCGCTGGCTTTCGCCGAAGACGATCGATCGAGTGTGCACTCCGTATTGGCGCTACGTGCGAAAGCTCGCCGGGCACTTCGACGCTACCGTCGTGGCGGGCCAGTGGCTCGCCCAGCGTTTGCGCAGCTTCGGGATCTCGCGCGCCGAGGCAGTTCCTTTTGGTATCGACCGTTCGCACTTCTCCCCGGACAACTTCGACCAGTCCGTCCGGCAGGACTTGCTGCGACAGTGTGGCGCTCCCAAGGATGGCACCTTGCTCGTGAGCATCAGCCGCTATCACCCCGAGAAACGCGTGACGACGTTGATCGAAGCCTTCGGCAAATTCAGCCGCCAGCATCCGGCGGGTCTGGTCGTCTTCGGTGACGGACCGTTTCGACGTTGGATCTGTCGCGCGGCCGAGCGCACGCCAGGCGTTCACCTTGCCGGCTTCGTCAGCGATCGACCATTCATCGCCAAAGCCGTGGCCAGCGCTGATGCCTTTTTCCACGGCTCGGCGGCGGAAACGTACGGCTTCGTGATCGCCGAAGCGATGTGTTCGGGCACACCGATCGTGGCACCGGACCGTGGGGGCGCCTTCGACTTGGTGCAGCCCTCTTTTTCGGAGACCTATCCCGCGGGGGACGTCGATGCAGCGGCGGCCGCATTGGAGCGACTTCTGGCCCGAGATCGCGCCCAGTTGCGTCGGGCCGCCGTGACCGCAGCCGAGCGCCGAGTCAAGACCACCGCTCAGCACTTCGACGGCCTGTTCGAACTCTACGAACGCTTGGCGCACTCCGCCGCACGCTGAGCTGGCGTTCGTCGCTCGCCGCAGCGAGGCCGCTGGGCTGCCGGATGCGGCGAGGGTTGACGGCGCTTGGCGCTTCGTGGGAGGTGCGGGGCGTGTCGATGTTGAAACGCCGGATCGACGGCTGGTTGGACGCGTACGTCACGTTCAGTGACCGCTTCTCGCTGTGGATCCTGCTGGCGGCGGCCGTCCTGAGTGTCGTCTGCGGCGGCTTCGCAGGACGACTGAACGTCAATCCACGCATCGAAGCGTTGTTGCCCGACGACACCGAATCGGCACGCTCGGTGGTGGAGCTCAAGCAGCGGCTTCAATCCAGCTCACCGCTCTACTTCCTGGTGCAAACGAACGATCTGGCGACCAGTCGACGCCTCGCTCGCCGACTGCACGACGAAGTCGCCACCTGGCCCGAGACCAAGTGGGCGATGTACAAGAGGGACCCTTCCGTCTTCTCCGACAATCGGTTGCTCTACCTCGGTGCCGAAGACATCGAGGAGTTGGACGAGCAAATCGACGAACGGGAGCGTTGGGAATCGTGTGACAAGATCCCCGGCTGCACGAACCTCGACAGTGAACCTCCGCCGCTGCCCAACGACGAGGACCTGAAGCGACTGTTCGAAAAAGATCCGGACGTGCGAGCGCTCGTGAGCCTCTTCGGCAAAGAGTCGAAGGACTTCGTGGAGGCCGATCCCACGTCGACCCAGTCGGACGACAAGCCCGCTCAGCCAGAGCAGAAGGACGAGGGGGCGGAGCTCGGTGAGCTGTGCGATGCGCTGAACAAGGTGTGCTCGGTGCAGGTCCAAATCGAGGGCGATCCGGCGGACGTCGAATTCGCCACTCGCATTCTGGAACGCTCGGAGGCGTTGTTCGAGCGGGTCAAGTCAGAAACGGGGCAGCCGGGTGCCAAGCTCGCGGTCAACGGACAGTATCGGAACGTGCCCGTCACCAAGCGCATGGTCAACCGCGATCTCGCGAAGATCAGCGTCGTCAGCGCAGTGCTCGTGCTGACCGTGATGTTGTTTCAGTTTCGGGGGATTTGGTCGTTGCTGGCGCTCTTCTTGCCCGCTTCGCTCGGCATCGTGTGGACGGTGGGCGGCCTCGCGTTGCTGCATCCCCGTATCAACCTGATCAGCGCGTTCACCCTCGCCGTCCTAGCCGGAGTCGGTATCGACTTCGGCGTTCATCTACTGACCCACTACACTCAGGCGCGGGATGGTGACGCGGCGCCGACGCAGGCCATCGCCGAAACGCTCAAGCGGCTCTATCCTTCGTTGTTCGTGGCGACCTTCACCACGAGCTCGGG
>JBNKZR010000609.1:0-3913 GCA_050301735.1 Polyangiaceae bacterium
GGCAACGCGTACAGCCCCGAGCTCGTATCGAGAGCTCGTGCTGCGCAGCCGACTCTCTCTCGGCAGCGCCGGCGACTGAATCCGGTGCGGCTCACTCAGCCGCGCACATCGCCCAACCGCGCAACTCACGCAGCGCCGTGACCCACTCGACGGAGCAACTCACTCAGCGCCGTGACCCACTCGACGGCGCAACTCACTCAGCGTCGTCCGTTGCGGACCGCGGCACGTATGGAGTGTAAATCCAGTCCAGTGCCTCGACCTTCTCGTGGCAATCGATGCACACCTGCTCGGAGGCAGCAATGTGGACGAACGCTTCGTCCTCGAAGTTGCGGCTGTATTCGTTCCACGTCCACCCGGACTCCGATTTTCGCGCGGTGGCAACGAGCCATGCGTAGTCGGAATCGCTGCGGGTGCTCTCTTTGATGATGACGGCGCCCTCCGGAAAGGGGCGCGCATTGCTCTCCAGCGTTTCCAACGGGACATTGCACGCGAAGACGTCTTTGACGCCCTCGTGTGGGTCGTCGCTACGCTTGGGAAGCGGATCAACGTTCATCTGGTGGCAATTGGGGTCCTCTCGGTAGTCGGCAATGTCGTCCGGCAGTGCCTCGGCGCAAGCCAGCGCGATCAATGCGGTTGGCGCGATCGCGAGAATCGACGATAGTCTGCGCGCCGGGGTCACCGAAGCCTCCCGTGTGGAATACCCACTACCCATGCCCTGTGATACTCGCACCCAAGCTCTCCGCTCGCCGATGATACCCGCTTGCAGCCGCGGCCCCCAGCCTTCCATCATTCGTCGCGTCGCGACGCTACTCGCTGCCTCGTGCTCCTGGGGCTGGCACGCGCCGGATGCCAACGCGCAGGTCGACCCCCCAACCCCAAACGCCGAACAGAAGCCCAGCTGGGAGTTGAGCGGTCGCGCAGGCGCCGCGGCGCTGCTGCAAAGCCGCTCGATCGCGTTGGAGCACGTGGTCAAGCCGAGTGTGGCGCTGAGATTGGGCACGGAGATCGTTCCTCGACTGGAAGTGGGGGGTGCGCTTTCAGCCGTCGTCACCACCGACGACAACTACGGCGTATGGGCTGGGTATGCCCACGGACGCTACCGGTTACTCGGCAGCAATGCCTGGCAGTGGGGACTTTCGTTGGGCGTGGGGCTCGGCCACAACGCGCCGATTCTGCACGACGACCTGCAGGCGGACTTGCCGGTGTTGCCCTACGCGATGCTGTCCACGGATGTGCTCTGGAGCCTGGGCTCCGACACCTGGCTGGGAGTCGAGCTCGCCAGCGAGCAATTGAGCGTGCTGCACCTCGGCGCGGCGCTCCGCTGGCGCTGAACTCGCGAATCGGACTTCAGAACGTTCCGGCGATGCCCGCGGAGTTGTAGCCGATCCACGGGGTAATGCGCGGCTCGTTCGTGGCACTCTCGTTGTCACCTGACGAAAGAAGGTAGAGCACCACGCCAGCGCCGACGCCAACGCCGCCGACGATGAAGCCCGTCAGTGCCAGCGTGTCATCGCTCGCCGCGTCATCGTCGAGGTCGGCGATTTCCTTCTGCTGCGCCGAAGTGCAGTCGGGATCACACTCGGCAAAGAGGTCGTCCGCATCGCCTTGGGTACTGGAGGATTTGTAGGCAAACACACCACCTGCAATCAGCCCGATCGCACCGACGCCGAACGCGCCGTAGGACGCGTGGCGCAGGGGGTCAGTGCCACCACTCGATTCTTTCGGGGGCGGCGCGACGGGTTCGGCGACCACCGGCTCCGGCTCAGCGGGGGCCGCTGGCGTCAACTCCAGGTCGAGTTCAGCCTTTTGCCCTTCTGCCAGCGCAACTTCTTGGGTCGCGGGTGTCGTGCCTTCGGCTCGCGCCTCTAGCTTGCGGTTTCCAGGGTCGACCGGAATGGGGACTCCAACCAACGCGGGAGGCACCGCCTCCCCGTCGATGAAGAGCTCCGGCTGAGCGTCCCCTGCCCCCTTGACGTGCACGGTCAAGTGCGGAATTCGGGGTCGCAGTGTTTCGAGTTCGCTGGCGGCATTTGACGATGCGCTCTTGAAGGCGTCCGGAGCATCGGCGGGGAGCTCCTCACGAGTGATCTTGACGTAGGCCTCTTGCGCCTTGACCAGGTTACCCAGCTGCGCGCTGGCGCGAGCTATGTAGAGCAGGTGAACCGGCGAGTGAATCACCGCCTCGGCTCGCGAGAACAGATCGACCGCATCTTGAAACCGCTGCTCCGAGAAGGCTGCGATGCCCTGCTCGGCGAGCGAGCGGGCGGCGGCGCGCTCTTCATCGGTAGCTGCCCAAGCGGGCTCGGTGTAGCAAGTGTTCGCCGTGCCGAGCAGCGCTGTTAAGAGTGCTGCTCGCACGCAATGACCCCAGGTGATCGCCATGACGCGGGTTTGCCACAGCTCGGGCGAAATTTGAACTTTCGCGGGCTTGCCGCCCGTCCATGCCTACCTTGGCACCCCGTCGAGATTCCATGCACGCTGCCACGACACGCCGTTCGGCCCCGGGTTTCAGCTTCGATAACGGCGAAAAACAGGCATCGTCAGCGTAACTTCCCTAGAGTAGGTATTCGTTGTGACACTCGAGCTCGGCGACGTCATCCAAGGCAAGTACCGCATCGTGCGGTTGATCGGGCAAGGGGGCATGGGCGCCGTGTACGAGGGCGAGAACACGCTCATCGCACGACGGGTCGCCATCAAGATCCTCTACGGCTCAGTCGCCCAACAGCAGGGTGTGGTCGAACGCTTTCAGCGCGAGGCCCAGGCCGCCGGAAGGATCGGCAACGACCACATCTTGGAGGTGCTCGACATGGGCACCTTGGACGACGGCCACCACTTCATGGTCATGGAGTACCTGGAGGGGGAGACCATGGGGGACCGCACGAAGCGCGTGGGACCACTCTCGGCGAAGGAAGTCTACCCGCTCGCCCGACAGCTACTGACGGGCCTGGCAGCCGCCCACAACGCTGGCATCATTCACCGAGACCTCAAGCCTGACAACGTCTTCATCCTGCGCGAGAAGGCGGGGCAGCCGAACTTCGTGAAGATCATCGATTTCGGCATCTCGAAGTTCACCCAGCTCGATCAGGACATGAAGATGACTGCGACGGGCGCCGTCATGGGCACGCCGTACTTCATGTCGCCGGAACAGGCGAAGGGCTCGGGCTCGGCCGACGCGCGCAGTGACCTCTATGCCGTCGGGGTGATTCTCTACAAGGCGGTGACCGGCCAGGTCCCCTTCGACGGCGCGACGTTCAACGAGCTGTTGTTCAAGATCGTGCTCTCACCGATGCCGCAGCCGCGCCACTTGGTGCCCGAGCTCGACCCCGCGTTCGAAACCATCATTCAAAAGGCGATGGCGCGCGCACCTGAGCGCCGTTTCCAAACGGCCGAGGAGTTCGCCAAGGCATTGGACGAGTGGGCCGCCCATGGCACGTCCGTCACCGTACCCCCGTTGGAAGAGACGGGCCTCGGTGGCGAAGCGCCCGTGATCGACCCTGGCGGCGGGACGCAGATAACCCCCGCAGTCACCGGCAGTACCGAGGCGAGCGGTACCTGGTCGAACAGCGAAACGGGCGTGCCTCAGAAGCGCTCCGGGGCCGGCTTGCTGATCGGACTCGGGGCCCTCGCGGTCGTCGCCGTCGCGGGAGGTGCCGCATTCATGCTGATGGGCAAGGACGAAGCCCCAATCGAAGACGAAGCGACCGCCGACGACACGGCGGCCGCCACCACTTCGACGCTGGCAGAACCCGCGTCCACAAACGACGCCCCCGAAGTGCGCCCCATCGACGAACCCGCCCTAGCAGATCCGGCGGAGGACACGCCGACCGCCAACGCTGAAGAAGCCAACGAAGAGGCAAGCAAGGCGGGAGCAGAGGACCTGGAGAGCACGGGTGGCGCATCGAACACCCCTACC
>JBNKZR010000610.1:0-3902 GCA_050301735.1 Polyangiaceae bacterium
GGGTGATGGTTTACGAAGATTCTCTGGGGAATTTTGTGCATCATTTCAACGTGCCGGGTCGGCACGATCAGCTGGTGATGAAGACGGAGGCGGTGGTGGCTTGCCATCCGTTTGCGCCGCTGCCTTCAACGCTTACCTCGCGCAGCTGGCAGGCGTTGGATGAGGACTCCAGACGAGCCGGCGTCGCTGTACCAAACGGAGCTGCAGCTTTCCGCGGATGAGCATCACGTTGCGGTGCTGATCGCGATCGACCTTCGCAGGTTGGAGTTGAGATTCGACGGTGGGCACACCCGGCCGAAGTCGCCGCTGGGTCCGCCTGGCAAGGGGCGTGTCGCGTCGGAACTACTGCCTAGAGTCGTTGCCACGTTCAACGGTACAGGGGCCGCCGCGGGGGCAATGACCGACGGTCGAGTGCTCGTCCCGCCCAAGGCGTCACGCGCCACGGTCGCCATGATGGAGAGTGGCGCGCTGGGCTTCGGACCTTGGCCGGGGGGCGACCTACCGTCTGGGCTCGTCGCCTTGCGGCAGTCGGGGGCGCCGCTCGTGCTCGACGGAAAAGCGCAGCTCCAAAAGAGCTCCTCCCGGTGGGGAGCGCTGTCCGCGCTTTGTCGTCGGAACGATGGGCACGTTTTGTACGCCTGGTCCGAGCGCAGCACGCAGTCGGCTCTGGCGCGAGCCCTGGTCGCCGCCAGCTGTGACTTCGCGATGGTACTCGGATCGGGTGACGAGGCGACCGGGTTTGGTGTCAGCGGCCCAAGCGAGAGCGGCAGTGCACTTCGGCCGATGCGGGCCGCGATGCGGCCGCCGAACCCCACCGGCTCCGCCGACGACTACTTCTACGTGTTGCGCCGAGAGCCCATCCCCGAGGACTCGGACGTGGAGTGGACAGCGAGCCTCGGGACACAACCGGAGCCGCGCTTTGCGCCTGCTCTGCTCGCTGGGAGTGCTCGAGTTGGCAATCTCGAATTGGAGCTGTTCACCGTGCGTCCGGGCCGCGTGGAATGGCGATTGGTGGCTGGCGCTGCGGAGCCCCTGATCGAGGGGCGCCCTGCGCCCCGCCGTGAATTGGAAGCGGACGAACGCGAGCGCGTGCTCTTCGCTTTGGACGTGGGTCATACCACTCGCCCAACCCGCTACGGCTTGGCCTTTGGTGCACGCCAAAGCTTGCCGCTGCGCTCGATCTACCCGACGCTCATGCTCCCTCGCCTGGGCGATGTCGAGCTGCTGGCGGCCGGTGAGGTGCTGGAGCCGTCGGATGCCGCGGACTACGTGCAACTGCCGGCGTTGATCGCGGACGGCCAGCTGACGCGTCGCGCTGCGCAGACAGGCGCGCGACGTCGACGCGGCGCGCTCTGTGTATTGCCTGGTGGTCGCGTTTTGGTGGCGTTCGTCGAGCACGACACCAGCGCACCGCTCGCCATCTACCTCCGAAGTGCGGGCTGCGAGTCTGCCTTCGAGCTGGATCGAGCTTCGCAGCATCGCGCTTTGCTGTATCGCCAAGGGACGCCGCTGGCTCCCACATCAGGCGCTGCGACGACTCAGATCGTCGGGCTCGCGCGACCGATGATGCTGAATACCTTCAGCTTCAGGCACGATTCGCGCGAACTCGGTCGTTGACTCGAAGCAAGCACCCGTCGGCAGCCTGACAAACGAGTTGACGCCGCGGAGTTCCTACGGCCCCGCGGCGTCAAGCAGAAGTCGGAAGTGAGCGTGAGTCTATGCGGCTTCGGCCAGGATGTGCTTGAGCCTGCCCATCGCGCGCGAGTGGAGTTGGGAGATGCGCGGTTCACTCACCCCCAGCATCTCGCCGAGGTCTTTGAACTTCATGCCTCGGAAGTAATGCAGCGAGACGATGCGGCGCTCGCGCTCCGGGAGCTGCTCCATCGCCTCTTGCAGTTGGCGACGCACGTAGCTGGCTTCTACCGCTGCTTCGGCGTTCGAATCGTCGCGCGCGAGGCACCTCGCTTGTTCCGTTTCGTTCACTTCATCGAATCGCAGCACGACCGGTGCTGCGGAGCGGCCGCTTTGGCGATTGGCCTCCGTCGCTGCGGCGCGCGCTCGGCGAGGCAGCCAATCCTGAGCGCGAAGCTCATCCAGGATCGCCCCGCGGATACGGACTCGGACATACCAGTCGAAGTTGCCGCTGTGGGCGTGGCCTTGGCGGCGCACGGCATCCCAGAGACCACTCATGCCCGCGGCAATGAGGTCGTCACGCAGAACGTTGCGGGGGAGCTTGCGTTGGAAGCCGCCTGCGATCTGCCGTACCAGTTGCTGGTACTTGGCGATCATCGCATCGGCGTCGACAGGCGCCGCTGGGGTTTGGGGTGCGTCCTGCTCTGCCTCCTTCTTGGCCGTGGCAGAAGAACCAACGCGACGTCGCGTCGACGTGGGTTCGGGGAGGGCGCTATCGCCGATTGTGCTCTCAATATCGAGACATTCTGTTGCGCTGTCGAAACTCATATAGACCTCGAGCAACGACAAGAGCACAGGGCGTGCCAACGGCACCCCGCACGCGAAATGTCTCTATTGGCAGACTCGAGCGATGGCGCTCGGTATCTGGTCGGGTCCTTTCTGACCCATCTCTCTCCACCATGGTCATCGCGGGCTAGCTGGAGTCCTTGGCTGTCGGTTGCATCAAACCCACGCCAAACAAGGTGGAAGCGAGTCGGATAGTAAGGAATCGAGTCCTTCGCACTGGTGTGTAATCCTTCACGGCAACAAAACACCCAGGGGTTCCTCAGTACCCAGTAGGTGTCTATCGGCGATAGCCCGACTTCTTCCCATGTGCGGCCCAGCTCGTCGATGTCGGTGCCCAGCGGGGGTCGGCCCACGCCAGTGGTCGTTGCGACCCGTTCGTGCCGCCACTGTCGGCTCCCCTCGTGGCCAGGCTGGGTCCAGCTGCCCGAGCGCTCGAAAGTCCCGTTCATTTGCCTGTGTAGATGCCCGGGTGACAGACTTTCCGGCGCAACGCTGTCGAGCGAGCGAGGTTTCAATGGGTGAAGGCAAAAACCTGGTGGGAGTGGATATCGGGTCGAGCTCCATCAAGGTGTGCCTGGTCAAGGAAAGCCGACGCGGCCTCGCACTGCGTAAGCTCGGATTCGCTCCGCTGCCGCCACAAGCGGTCGTCGACGGACAAGTGATGGACGCGGCCACAGTCGTGCGCACGCTGCGCGAGGCCCTGGCCGCGGCGAAGATCCGCGACAAAGAAGCGGCCCTCAGTGTTTCGGGACAGAGCGTCATCATCCGCAAGATCACCGTCCCGATGATGACGGAAGCGGAGTTGGCCGAGCAGATCACTTGGGAAGCTGAGCAGCACATCCCCTTCGACATCAAGGACGTCCAGGTAGACTACCAGGTGCTGCGCCGGCGAGCAGACGCCAACCAGATGGACCTGCTGCTGGTAGCGGCGCGCAAAGACCAGATCAACGAGTACGCTCAACTCGCGAGGGACGCAAAACTCAAGCCCATCGTCGTGGACATCGACGCCTTCACGATTCAGAACGCGTACGAGGCGACTCACGGCTTGAACCAGGGCGAGATCATCGCGCTGATCAACGTTGGCGCCAGCCTGTCATCGCTCAACGTGTTGGCTGGTGGCACGAGCACTTTCACGCGTGAAATCGCAAGCGGCGGCAACATCGTGACCGAAGAGGTCCAACGCTTGCTCAACGTGCCCTTCGAGACCGCGGAAATGCTGAAGTGCGGGTACTCTCCCGATGGCGGTCCGATTCCTCCGCAAGTGACCACCGCGGTGGAGCAAGTTGCAGATTCGATCGCAGCGGAGATCCAGCGCAGCCTCGACTTTTTCATGGCGACCAGCGGTGAAGGAGATATCAGCCGCATTTGTCTGACAGGCGGCACCGCTAACCTGCCTGCGTTGGCTGCGGCTATCGAGCGCAGGG
>JBNKZR010000611.1:0-3897 GCA_050301735.1 Polyangiaceae bacterium
GCCGCCCAGCAAGCCGCAGCCGAGCAGGCCGCCCAGCAAGCCGCAGCCGAGCAGGCCGCCCAGCAAGCCGCAGCGCAGCAAGCCGCCGCCGCCGAGCAGGCCGCGCTGATTGCCGCCCAGCAACAGGCTGCCGCCGCTCAGCCCGCTCCTCGGCAGACCTCGCCGATGTCTTCTCCGCCGAGCGCACCGCACTTCGTCACCCACCGTTCCATCCGGGTCGCTCTGAGCCCCGCCCCGACGGGTCCCGGGCAGTTCACCGTGCACCCGCTGGCTGAGGGCGAAGCCGCCGAGCCCGGCTGGACGGAGGCGCTGATCGTGGCGCTGGCGCCGGGTGAGCGTCTCTTCCCAGGTCGGGAGTGACACGCTTCCGACCTTGCATCGATCTCCACGCCGGCAAGGTCAAACAGATCGTCGGCGGCACCCTCGATGCCGACGAGGCTGGCCCCAAAGAGAACTTCGTCTCCGAACGAGGCGCTAGTTACTACAGCGCCCTGTACCGCGATGACGGCCTCTTGGGCGGGCACGTCATCATGCTCGGCCCCGGCAACGAAAACGCCGCCACGGAGGCACTCAGCGCCTGGCCTGGCGGCATGCAGCTCGGCGGTGGCATCACGCCGGAGAACGCCGAGCATTGGCTGCAAGCAGGCGCCAGCAAGGTCATCGTCACCAGCTGGCTCTTCGACGGCGCTGAGCTGAGCGAAGAGCGCCTGCGGGCCCTGACCGAGGTCGTGGCGCCCGAGCAGCTCGTGATCGATCTCAGCTGCCGCCGGCGTGGTGACGGCTGGTTCGTCGCGACCCAGCGCTGGCAAGTGGTGACGGACACGCCCGTCGACGCGGCCACCCTCGAACGGTTGGGCCAGCACTGCAGCGAGTTTCTGGTGCACGCCGCCGACGTGGAAGGCCTCTGCCGTGGCATCGACGAAGAGCTCGTCGCGCTCTTGGGGCAAGTCTCGCCCATCCCGTGCACCTACGCCGGGGGAGGGCGGCAGTTGAGCGACTTGGACCGCGTCGCCGAGCTGAGCGCAGGGCGCGTGGACTTGACGTTCGGCAGCGCGCTCGATCTGTTCGGTGGCAGCGGCGTGCAGTACGCCGATTGCGTGAGCTACAACCGCCGTCAGCGCTAGCGCGCGATGGGCACGCTCCGAGTGGGGCTACTTGAAGTAGTTGAGCATCACGCCGGCGGCGACAGCCGAGCCGATGACGCCCGCGACGTTGGGGCCCATGGCGTGCATCAAGAGGAAGTTGTGGGGGTTGTGCTCTTGCCCGACACGACTGGCGACGCGTGCCGCCATCGGCACGGCCGACACGCCCGCGGCACCGATCAAGGGGTTCAAGGGCTGCTTGCTGAGCTTGTTCATCAGCTTCGCCATCAACACGCCCGCTGCCGTACCGATCGAAAAGGCGATCGCGCCGAGCAGCAGGATGCCCACCGTCTCCGGCTTGAGGAACTTATCGGCGCTCAGCTTGGTGCCCACGGCCAGGCCCAAGAAGATCGTCACGATGTTGATGAGCGCGTTCTGGGCGGTGTCGCTCAAACGTTCGACGACGCCACAGGTGCGCATCAAGTTGCCGAAGCAGAACATGCCCAAGAGCGGCGCCGCATCGGGCAACAGCAGCCCGACCAGGAGCACTAGCGCAATGGGGAAGAAGATGCGCTCCGCGTTCGATACCGGTCGCAGCTGCTTCATCTCGATCTTGCGCTCTTCCACCGTGGTCAGGGCGCGCATGATCGGCGGCTGGATGATTGGCACCAGCGCCATGTAGCTGTAGGCGGAAACCGCAATCGCGCCCAACAGATCGGGCGCCAAGCGGCTGGCGACGAAGATCGCCGTGGGGCCGTCCGCGCCACCGATGATGCCGATGGCGCTCGCGTCCTGCAGGGTGAACTCGAAGATGTTCGCGTCCGTCAAGAAGACGGCCCCGAGTACCGTGGCGAAGATGCCGAACTGGGCGGCGGCGCCGAGGAAGAGGGTCTTGGGGTTGGCGAGCAAGGGGCCGAAGTCCGTCAGCGCGCCCACGCCCATGAAGATCAACAGTGGGAACACGCCGCCGGTGTTGACGCCGACTTCGTAGACGTAGTGCAGGATGCCGCCGGCCTGTCCTGCCGTGGGCTCTGCCACCAGGCCTGCGCCCGGGATGTTGCTCAGCACGGTGCCGAAGCCGATGGGCACGAGCAGCAGGGGCTCGAACTGCTTTTTGATCGCGAGGAACAAGAGCAGCAGGCCGATCAAGATCATCAAGGGTTGGCCAAGCCCCGCGATGCCGTTTTCGGCGACGGCTTGGGCGATGAGGTAGAGCCCAGAGCCCTCCCAGGACTGAATCAGATGCTTCATCAGGGTCGTCTCAGCAAAGGTCTACCAGGGGATCGCCCACCGCCACACTGTCGCCCTTTTTGACGTGGACTTCGCCAATCGTGCAGTTCTTCGGGGTGCGAACCTCGGTTTCCATCTTCATGGCCTCGAGGATCAACACCACTTCGCCATCCTCCAGCATGTCGCCGGTTGCCACCTTGACGGACACGATGGTGCCGGCCAAGGGCGCTGCCAGGGGTTCGCCTTCGGCCGCGGGTGGGGGAGCGGAGGCACCTTTGGCGGCTCCTTGTGCTTCGGCCTGAGTGATCTTGCCACCGGCGTCGACGGCGACGACGTACTTCTGGCCTTCGACTTCGACCGTGTACGTCGCGGGCCCGCTCGACTTCTTTCTCGGGGCCACGTCGTCTTCCGACGGGACGGGCTCGAAGGCGTCGGGGTTGTTGCGGTTCTCGAGGAACTTCAAGCCGACTTGGGGAAAGAGGGCGTAGGTGAGCACGTCATCGATCTCGTCTTTGGCGAGCTGGATGCCCTTTTCCTTCGCGATGCCTTTGAGCTCTTTGGTGAGCTTTTCGATCTCGGGCTCGAGCTCGTCCGCAGGGCGGCAGGTCAGGGGCTTCTTGCCGTCGAGCACGCGCGCTTGCAACTCCGCGTTCATGGGCGCTGGGGTCGCGCCGTACTCGCCCTTGAGCACGCCCTGGGTCTCTTTGGAGATGCTCTTGTAGCGCTCGCCGGTCAGCACGTTGATGACGGCCTGGCTGCCGACGATCTGCGAGGTGGGCGTGACCAGCGGGATGTAGCCGAGGTCTTTGCGGACGCGGGGGATCTCTTCGAGCACCTTGTCGAACTTGTCGGTGGCGCCCTGCTGACGCAGCTGGTTTTCCATGTTCGTCAGCATGCCGCCGGGAACCTGCGCCACCAGAATGCGTGAATCCGTGCCCCGCAGGCTGCCCTCGAACCTGGCGTACTTGCGACGCACCTTGCGGAAGTAGGCCGCGATGTCCTGCAGCGCGAGCAAGTCGAGTCCGGTGTCGCGCTCTTGCTCTTGCAGCATGGCGACGATGGCTTCCGTCGAGGAGTGACCGTAGGTCATGCTCATGGAGGAGATCGCCGTATCGACGTTGTCGATGCCCGCCTCGATCGACTTGAGGTAGGTCGCCGTCGAGAGCCCCGTCGTGGCGTGGCACTGCATGTGGATCGGGATCTTCAACGTCGACTTGAGCTTGCTGACGAGCTCGAAGGCGACATAGGGCTTGAGCAAGCCGGCCATGTCCTTGATGCACAAAGACATCGCGCCCATCGACTCGATCTGTTTGCCCAGGTTCACCCACAAGTTGACGTCGTGTACGGGGCTGACGGTGTAGGAGATGGTGCCTTGGGCGTGCTTGCCGACTTCGAGCACGGCTTTGATCGCCGTCTCCAAGTTGCGCGGGTCGTTCATCGCGTCGAAGACGCGGAAGACGTCGACGCCATTGACGGCGGCGCGCTCGACGAATTTCCGGACCACGTCGTCGGCGTAGTGGCGGTAGCCCAGGATGTTCTGCCCGCGAAACAGCATTTGCTGCGGGGTGTTGGGCATCACCTTCTT
>JBNKZR010000612.1:0-3895 GCA_050301735.1 Polyangiaceae bacterium
CTCTGTTGGATGCCTCTTCTGGCCGTGCGTTTACCAGATCCACCCCACAGCTCACGCATTCCGTAATCTCCTCCGCGTATACCTCCCCGCACTCTGGACAGTACGTGGCTTGCCCCGCAGGATCGAAGACGTTGCCTGTGTAGACGTGGTGTAGACCGGCGGCCAGCGCTTGCTCTCGGGCGCGAAGGAGCGTGCTGCTGGGGGTGGCGCTTCGGTTGGTGAGCTTGAAGTCGGGATGGAAGGCCGTGAAGTGCAGAGGCACGTCGGGGCCGAGGTTCTCGGCGAACCACTCCGTGAGTCGCGCGATTTCCTCCTCGGAGTCGTTCAGGCCCGGGATGAGCAAGGTCGTGACCTCCAGCCACACGTCCGTCTCTTGGTGCACCCACTTCAAGGTATCGAGCACTGGAGCCAGCTGCGCGTAGCACTGCTTTTCGTAGAACTCTTCGGTGAACGCCTTGAGGTCGATGTTGGCTGCATCCAGATGTCGGAAGAAGTCCTCGCGTGCGCTTTCGGTGATGTAGCCCGCCGTCACGGCGACGTTCTTCAGTCCCTTTTCGTGGGCGATGACGGCGCAGTCGATGGCATACTCGGCGAAGATGACGGGATCGTTGTAGGTGTAGGCGATGCTCTTGCAGCTGGCCTCGGCCGCAGCGGCGACGATGCTCTCCGGGCTGGCGACGTCCGTCAGTCGGTCGTCTTGGCGGGCTTTCGAGATGTCCCAGTTCTGACAGAACTTGCAACCGAGGTTGCAGCCTGCCGTACCAAACGACAGCACGCTCGTTCCCGGGTAGAAATGGTTGAGCGGCTTCTTCTCGATCGGATCCACACAGAAACCCGAAGCCCGCCCATAACTGTCGAGCACGATTGTGCCCGCTTCGGCCTTGCGCACGTAGCAGAAGCCACGCTGCCCGTCTTTCAAGCGACAGGCCCGGGGGCATAGGTCACACTGCACGCGCTGTGCATCAGCGCGATGATGCCAGGGGCCGCTGGCTGCGCCTGGGCGAATCGTTCCATAGGGCAATTGAGCCATGGTCCACAGGATCGGTTGCCTACGGTTCGTGTCAAGGCCTCTCTCGCGCCGCTAGATGGGGCAGAGAACTCGAATCGCAAGTGGGCGTGTGCCGGAAAATTCTCTGCAATGACCGATCGATGCGAGCGCTGCGGCTCAACCTTACGGCGCCTGCAAAAACTGCCGTCTTAGTTGACAGCTTCTGGCCCCGACTTAGCTTTCAACGGTCTGAAACCCAGCACGCGCCCGGCGCGTGTACCCGGCGCGATTCGTCTGCAGTCACGATTCGCCCATCCTCCGAACACGCCCACGCACTCACTGTGGGCTTCAGGGAGTTAGTATGTCTGAAACCGACGCTGAAAAAACGTTGCGCGGGGGTGCTCCCGTGCCCAATGGCTTCGTGCCCCTGCTCGCTTTGAGATCTGGGGTGCTCATTCCGGGCTCGACAGAGCTCTTTGCCGTGGGTCGCGCCCGATCCGTTGCTTTGGTACACGCGGTACACGTCGGGGACGTGGTTGCCGTCGTGTCGCAGCGCTCGGCAAAGACCAACGACCCCAAGCTCGAAGACCTGTACGAGTACGGAACGTACGCGCGAGTGGTGCAAACCTCCCGAGTGGGCGACAACACCTACCGTCTCGGGCTCGAAGGGCTCGGGCGCTTCAAGCTCGAAGAGGTCGATCATTCTTCGGCGCCCTACGCGAAAGTGAGGGGCACTTGGATTGAAGAGCGCATCGACGACCCGTTGGAAGCGCGCCTTCTGGCTCAGGCCCTGCGCGAAAAGCTCGCAGAGGTGCAACAGGGCGGTGGCGCTTTGGGTGAACTGCCCCAAGGGGAAGTCGACCCCGGGCTACTTGCCGACATCGTTACCACGGCATTGGAAGTCGAAGTTGCCGCCGCCGTCGAGTTGCTCGGCATGGCCGATGCGAGTGACCGCTTGCGTCGGGTGATCGAGCTTTTGGCGGAGAAAGCCACCACAGCGAAGCTGCGCGACGAGATCGCGCGCGACGTTCGCAGTCAGTTCGGCAAGCAACAACGAGAGGCCATCCTGCGTGAGCAGCTCAAGGCCATTCAGAAGCAACTCGGCGAAGACGGCGACTCGGAAGACGGTCGCCTGCGCAAGAAGCTCGACGAGGCGGACTTGCCCGACGAGGTGCAAGAGATCGTCGACCGCGAGTTGAAGCGCCTGAGCAGTGCGCGCAACGGCCCCGAAGGCCACGTGATCCGCAATTACCTGGATTGGTTGGCTGAGCTACCGTGGAAGACGCGCGCCGAGGTGAACGAAGACATCGGGCGCATCGCCGAGCAGTTGGACGCCGACCACTTCGGCCTGGACGACGTGAAGAAGCGCATCCTGGAGCACATGGCCGTGCACTCGCTGTCCGGTAACCCCCGAGGGACCATCCTGGCGATGGTCGGGCCTCCCGGCGTGGGTAAGACCTCCCTCGGGCAGAGCATCGCGGACGCGACGGGTCGCCCTTTGGTGCGCATCGCTCTCGGCGGTGTGCGCGACGAGGCAGAGATCCGCGGGCACCGACGCACCTACGTCGGGGCGTTGCCTGGCCGTATCTTGCACGCGCTGCGCAAGGCGAAGGTGAAGAACCCCGTCGTGCTCTTGGACGAGATCGACAAGCTCGGCACCGGCTGGGGCGGCTCTCCCGAGGCGGCGTTGCTCGAAGTGCTCGATCCCGAGCAGAACAAGAACTTCACGGACCACTACCTGGAGACTCCGTTCGATCTGTCGGAGGTGATGTTCATCGCTACCGCCAACGCCTTGGAGCCGCTGTCGGCGCCGCTGCGTGATCGCCTCGAGATCGTCGAGCTCAGCGGCTACACGGAAGTGGAAAAGAAAGAAATCGCGCGCCGCCACTTGATCCCCAAGCGCATGAAAGAGAGCGGTGTGCCCGACGAAATGGTGACCTTCGACGACACGGGACTGGCGGCCATCATCGCCGACTACACCCGTGAAGCCGGCGTGCGGCAACTCGACCGAGAACTCATGCGCGTCGGGCGCCGAGCGGCCTTGGACGTCGCGCGTCAAAAGAGCGCCGCTGCGGCAGAGCAAGCCGACGAACAGCTGAAGCGTGTGGTCATCTCCAGCGCCAACGTCGCCGAGTACCTCGGCAAGCCGCGGTTCTTCAGTGAAGTAGCCGAGCGCACGTCGATCCCCGGCGTGGCGACGGGGCTCGCTTGGACTCCCTTCGGTGGCGACATCCTGTTCATCGAAACCACGCAAATGCCCGGCAAGGGCAAGCTGGAAATCACTGGCAAGTTGGGCGAGGTGATGAAGGAGTCGGCGCGCGCTGCACTGAGCTACGTGCGCAGTCACTCGGCGGAGTTGGACATCGATCTGAGCACCTTGGACTCTTCGGATCTGCACATTCACGTCCCAGCGGGCGCGGTTCCGAAGGATGGGCCTTCGGCTGGCGTGACCATCTTCACGGCCTTGGCGTCGCTGCTCTCTGGCCGTCGAGTGCGTCCCGACACGGCGATGACCGGCGAGTGCACGCTGCGCGGTCGGGTGCTACCAGTGGGTGGCATCAAGGCGAAGGTGATGGCCGCGCACCGCGCAGGGATCCGTCGTGTGGTCTTGCCGGAGAAGAACCGTCGCGATCTCGACGACGTGCCGGAGACGGTGCGCAACGAGCTCGAAGTGCTGTTCGCTTCCGACATGAGTGAAGTGCTGGCTGCGGCGTTGGACGACGCGCCTCACGGCGCAGGTACCGGATTTTTGGCTGGCACAGATTCGGGAGATCCCGGCGCTCGACACGACACGTTGTCTTGACGCCTAGATGTTGCATCCGGGTCCTCCTGCCCGGGTAGTGCGGAGCTCGGCTCGGTGGAGCCGGGCTCGGCAATGACGCAGCCGCTGGGATTGTCCGATTAACG
>JBNKZR010000613.1:0-3888 GCA_050301735.1 Polyangiaceae bacterium
ACCGGACCGGCAGACCAGCCCGCGAAAATAGCTACAGTTGGCGCGGATTCTTCGCTGGGGCCCCTGCCTTGCCCACATCTCGGTGCGAAGGGGAGTGCCTCAGGCGAGCGCATCCCCACCGAAAGGCCTAAAAAGCGCATGCTCTGGGGACACCGCGTTTGCTAGACCGGGTAGAGCGCCCGGGCGACGCCCGCTGCCCGGGCGGCTTCGACCGCCACGCGACCCGCATCCGCAGCGAATTAGGCCCTGAGAAATAGAGAGCTTGTCCGTCCTAGGCCCCACCATCGGTTTTCTCGTCGACACGCTGGCTGAAGACTATCAGCGACGGCTCTTTGCCGGTCTCAACGAGGAAGCTGCGCGCCTGGAGGTCAACGTGGTCTGCGCAGTGGGAGGGCAACTGTCGGTCTTCGGCCCGATCACCCATCGTAATCGCGTCTACGACGCGATGAGCGGACAACGGCTGCACGGCTTGGTGGTCGCCTCTGGCACGTTGGGCAACCAGGTCAGCGAGCAGGCTCTGGCTGCGTTCGTCGAGAGCTTTCAGCCTCTGCCGACGTGCAGCGTCGGCATCGAGCTGTTGTGCTGCCCAAGTGTCACGATCGACAACCAAGCGGGGGTACGGGAAGCGCTTCACCACCTCCTGAACGAAGTCGGTCGGCGACGAATTGCGTTCATCCGCGGGCCTGAATCGAATCGAGAAGCCGAGGAACGCTTCCGTGTTTACCGCGACGTTCTCGCCGAACATCGCCTTCCCCTCGACCCCGATCTCATCACCATGGGCGATTTCGAAGCGGCCTCCGGGGCTCACGCCGTGCGCACGCTCATCGACGAGCGACGCATGGGCTTCGACGCCATCATGGCCGCGAGCGATCTAATGGCGCTCGGGGCGCTCAACGCGTTGTCCGAGCGCGGTGTGCCGGTACCGGCACGCGTCAGCGTCGTCGGCTTCGACGACATCGAGGCCGCGCGCTTCGCAACGTCACCCCTGACCACCGTGCGGCAACCGCTGATGGACTTGGGCAAGCGGGCGCTGCAATCTGTCATCGAACAACTCAACCAAGAGCCGACCGGCAGCACTGTGCTCCCGGCGCGACTCGTCCGGCGCGAATCGTCGAGCACCGGCCCCGAAAGCCACAACCCTCTCGACAGCATGCGCAACATCGGAGTCCCCGACAGCGCGTCCTTCGAACAAAGCTATCGGACTCTGCGGGCCGAGCTCTTCGACGAGCTGCAGGCCGAAGTCCCTGGTATCGGCGTCGACGACTGGCCCGAGCAGCTGTGCAACAGCTTCGTCTCGGAGGCCAGCGGACGACGCGCCGGGCTGCTCAATCGTTCGACCCTGGAATACCTCGAGCACTTACTGCTCCGAGTTGCCGAAGCCGACGGCGACACCAACGCCTTCCAAGGGGTCATCACCCGCATGCGCGCCCGCTTGCGCCCTCTGATGCAAGGCAATCTGGCGATCGCCAACCGAGCCGAAGACTTGTGGCATCGAGCGCGAGTCTTGATTGGCGGCATCGCGGAACGTTACCAGGTGCAGCATCGCCTGCAGCTCAGACACTGGCGGCGCAGCATCTCCGAAGTAGGCGCCGAGCTGATGCGGGCCGCTTCGCTGCCGCAGCTGCAAGAGCTGGTGAGCACGCAGTTGGTGACCCTGGGCATCCCGGCCTGTGCGGTGTGCGCGGTCGAACCTTCCGGGTTCGCCCGCGTGTGCGCCACGTTCGACGCGACCACCCCACAGCCCGAGTCGACCCAACCCTACCCGCTGGAGCGACTGCTACCCGACGGCATCCTTTCTGGGCCCCGCCGACGCAGCCTCGTCGCCGAGACGCTCTACCTCCACGACCGAACGCTGGGCTACCTGATCTGCGAAATGGGTCCGACGGAGCCCGAAGCCTACGAGATGCTGCGGGACTATTTGACCGGAGCGCTGCGAGGGCTGCTCGACCGCGGGGCTGAATCGTCGCCGCCGCCGTCGTCTCAGACGACCCCGGTCTGATGCTCGTGCGCACCCGACGGCAACAGCGACGAGAGGTAGCTCCGATACGACCGCCCCAAGACGCGGTACGGTGAGGACTCGTCGTGGAATGATCACACCCTGGTGAAAATTGCGGAGCGACGAGCCCGGCAATCGGCGGCAGCGCCAGGTGCCTTCTGCCTGCTTGTGATAATTTCCCACCCAACCAACGACGCGGAAGACGGCAAGTCTTCGGGGTCGGAGAGCGATGATGTCACGAAGGTTGTTGCAGGTCCCATCCGACCCGAAGCAGTACCGCACTGGAGTCGGAGCCCGCGTGAGGGGCGTTCGGTACTCGGCCCTCGCTGCGTGCGGGTGGGCATTGATGGCGTGCTCCGGTGGGACGGAGGAAAGTCCACCCGCAGCCAATAGCTCGGCGGACGGCGCGGCTGCTGGTTCCGGCAACACGGGCGCAACTACCGACCCTGCTAACCCCGCGACGCAGCAGGCGATCGATGGCCAACCTGCCGGGACTGGCGCTTCAACAGGCGCCGAACCGACGGCGGGGGCGCCCGTCGAGGGCTCCCCTGGCGGTGAACCCAACACGCCGAACGACGGCCCGGCGGCGACTGTCGATTGCTCCACGCCGGACGTCAGTCCCAAAGTGCTCGCGCGACTGTCGCGCCTCGAATACCAGCTGACGCTCAAAGAGCTCTTTCAACTCCCCGAAGTGCCGGCGGTGCCGAGTGTGCCGCAAGACAGTGACTTCAAGGGCTTTCGCACCGTAGCAGCACTCCAGAACGTGACCACGGAGCACCTGCGCAGCTATCAGGAAGAAGCCACGGTCTTGGCCCAGGACTTGTTGGCTGATGCGCCGCGGGCTCAGGCCGTCATCGGCTGTGACGTGGCAGCGGCCGGCTGTCTTTCGAGCTTCATCACTGACTTCGGACGGGTCGCGTATCGTCGGAGCTTGAGCGATGACGACGTCGCCGCGCTGATGGGCGTTGCCGAACGTGCCGAAGGCGGGCCGGAGCAGCAATTCGTCGACGTCGTCACCGCGATGCTCAGTTCGCCGAGCTTCCTCTTCCGCATGGAGTTGGGGGATTCACCGGATGGTCTGTCCACCCTCGACGGGGAAGAGCTCGCATCGAAACTCTCGTTC
Organism: Polyangiaceae bacterium; assembly: GCA_050301735.1. Taxonomy (GTDB): domain Bacteria; phylum Myxococcota_A; class Polyangia; order Polyangiales; family Polyangiaceae; genus SZUA-265. Next base: position 3,120 of record JBNKZR010000613.1, read on the forward strand.
GCGTTGACGGGCCGCGGCCCCAGCCGCGAGCTACTCGACCGAGGTGCCGCCGGTGAATTCGACAGTGAAGCTGGTTTGGCCGATGTAGCCGCCGAGTTACTCGCGGATGCGCGGTCCCGAGAGTTCTTCGACGCCTTCTTCGAGCAGTGGTTGGGTTTTGAACAGTTGCGGCCGCCGAACGAGCCTGGTCCCGCTTGGGATGATTCGCTCATGCCCAGCATGAAGGACGAAACGCACCGCTTTCTGGCCGAGTACGCCTGGGCCCCTGGCGTAAACTTTCTAGACGCCCTAACCGCCAACCACACGTACGTCGGCGACGACTTGGCAGCGTTCTACGACTTGCCGGCACCTGCCGCCGATGGCCGCGTCGAGTTCCCCGCCGATCACAATCGCGCCAACAGCGGGCTCTTGACCCACGCCGCGCTCATCAGCGCCAAGGGCGACGGGGACAAAATCGCTCACCGCGGGGCTTGGCTCCAAAGGGTCTTCCTGTGCGTGGAGCTCGAGGTGCCGACGGCACTCCTCGACTCCCTGAGCACGGAGCTCGAAGGGCTGACTTACCCCGCGATGCTCGAGAAGCGAAACACGGACGCTGCCTGCGCCGGGTGCCACGCGCTGATCGATCCGATCGGCATGGGCTTCTATCCCTATGACGCCGCGGGCCAGTTCAATCCAGAAGCGGACGTCTACGAGTATGGCATCACCCCAGCGCTGCCCGGTGAAGGCGGCGGCACCTTTGAGACGCTCGGTGGGCTCGCCACCTTGCTGC
>JBNKZR010000614.1:0-3860 GCA_050301735.1 Polyangiaceae bacterium
AACTAATCAGACATTGTGCCAGCTCTGGGCGCTCCTCCGGTGCCGAGTCGAATTCGACTCGGCGTCGAGTCGGTGTATCGAAAGGGAGCGTCAAGTGGAGCCCTCATACCGTCATGAGTGAACGCCTTCGGCGCAGCGTCAGGCAGCGACTCGAGCGCACGCGGCATGGTGGATACATCTGGCCGAACAGGGTCACATTTACGTTGTCAGCCGTTCAGTGTGCAGCCCTGCAATCCTTACTGCCACAGCACTTCGGCGCCATGGACACCGCGCTTGCCCGTGCTTGGTATTGCATCGAAGTACCAGATGCTCTCTCCGGCCGACGCTGGCGCGACGACGACTCCGCTGGGTGCCACCAAGCGGGACAGCGCGCGGGCGCGAAGGGGCGCAGCGCTGAGCGTAACGCCGAACAGGGCCGGGCCTCGGGCGTCGCGACCGGTGGCGACCAGTTGGCAATGCTCTGCGTCGCAGTTCGCGCGTAGGCGCTCTGGTTGCTGAACGCCGTCGACCACCCTCGGGGCAGCCACGAGGTTTCCGCTATCGTCGAGCTGGGCTGCCACGACTTGGCGCACTTCACCTCGTTCGACCAGCCAAGCAGCCCACTTCGTCGCTCCGAGCGCGAGCACGGGCTCTAGCACGACCTCGTTTTGCGCCAACACGGACGCATCTGCCAACGACTTCAGTCGACCGTCTTCCGCGCGAAACAAGCGCACGGCGTCGGGCTGGTGCTCGGCGACGAGCAGCCACACTTCGCGTCCGACGATGCCGACGTCCAAGCCCATGACCGAGGCCTCGCCATCTGCCGGCAGCGCGACGTCGGGGGTGCGTCGGTTCAAGTTGTCCTCCAAGCGTGCGAGGTAGCTCCGCGGTTTGCCGCTGCGTTCGTCGCTCCAGGCGAGCAGCCAACCGCGTTCAGCACTGGCGACCCTCACTTGCTGCACTTCGCCTTTGGTACGCGTTTGCATTCGCTGGGAGATGCGCTCTCCGCGCCCACCCACCAGGGTCGTGAAGACTTGCGGCTGCTCGCCGTCGACGGCCGACCACGCGATCAAGCCGCGCTCGTTCTTCCTGGCGAGCGCGAGGCCGGCGGTCGAACGGGCTCGATAGCTGAGTATGGTGGGGGCCGGTAGCTCCGTACCACTCCCGCGCCAATCGTCACTGAGCCACTGAGTCGCGAGCAACGCGCGCACCGGTTTCAAGCGACCGTCGGGTGCTGGTCGCGTCGGCTTTTCGTAGGGCGTTGAAGGGTCGAAATAGGAAAGCCAAGCGACCAATTGGCCCCCCCCGCTGTGGGTAGCCGCGAGGTCTGACAGCTCTGGCGTTTCGAACGCGGCTGCGACGCTCGAGCTGCGGGGGGTCTCCTTGCCTTGTTGCCACACCGGGAGGGCCACGCTCGAAGAGCCGGGGGTAGTGCCTTGAGTAAACACATGGCTCGGACTGCCGTAGCTGGCCGCCAACCCGATGCAGCGTTGCTTCTGGCATTGGAGATCCCAAGCCAGGTCGGTTCCCCACGGCAGCGCCCAGGCCGCTGCGGACGAGGGTTGCAGTTCGGTGTCGGTGCGCACCGCGATGGGAACCTCGGCAGTGCACTGCTCTCGTTTCGGGCAAGCCCATACCAGCGCCGCTAGCCCACTGCTGGCCGTCGCGAACAGGGGCTCGGGCAAACCGGGATTGACGGGCACGACCAGTTCAGCACCTCGAACCTCACCCGCGGCGGAGAGCCGACCGACTCGAAATTGCTCGGCTTCTTGGTTCACGTTCTGCCACACGAGGTAGCTCTCGCGGCCACCCACCAGGCGCACCAAAGCCTGCTCGCCGCGGGCCTCGGTGGCGGACGCGGGCTGGGTGAGCAGGCTGCCGTCTCCTCGCGCCAGTACGGTCATCACGCGGGCCTCGAGATGGCTGCGTTCGGCGAAGGCGAGGATGAAGCCGTCTCTTGCGGCCACGAGGTCGAGCTCGCTGTTCTTGGCGGCGTCACTCACGGTGGTTGCCGTTGAGGGCTCACCTCGGTCGTTCAGGGCGCGGAGCTCCACGCCGCCCTCGCTGTTGACGGTGGCCAGTAGCGCCCCCGAGCCGTTGGGGACCGCTTGCCAGCTTCTGACACCTTTCGCCGCAGAACGGATCTCGCCCATCCCGCCGGCCTCATCGCGGCGCACGGCAGCCAGCTCCGCACGATCGCCGGTGCGTTCGGCCCACAGCAGCAAAGCACCGGCGGGCGTTGGGATCGCATCCAGCCACACTAGTTCGCTGCGGGACTCGATGACGGGCGCCGGCGGCGTGAGCAACTCGCCCTCCGGCCCGAGCGTCATCGTGTGCAACGACTCACCAGAAGTGTTCAGGCTCGTGAAGAGCGCCAGGACCTTGCCCCCCGGCATGGACACGGCGCGCACGAGACGGATCTGACCGGGAGCGCTGCCGAGTCGCCGTGCGTCCCCCCGGGGCTTGCCATCCTCGTACAGGCCTCGTGAGAACCAGGCTGTGGATTCTTCCTGGGGGGACGCCCACAGCGCGACCCACCCGCTTGCCGCTGGAGTCAGAAATGGCCCAACCGTCCCGCTCGGCAGTTCAGCCAGAGGCCGCTGACCGCGCTCTCTCTCGACTTTCTGGGCCGGCTCGAGCAGCTCCGACGCGGCGCCGTCATGCAGCTCGCTTCCACCGCATCCCGTTGCCCCGCCCAGACTGGAGCAGCAGCTCCACAGGAGCAGGGGCGCGAGCGCGCGCCGAATCCCCAAACTCGTGGGTCGTCCCAGGGAGAAGAACCGCTGCACGGGCGCACCGTATCACGTGACAGCCACCGACGCGCGAGCGCCGCCTGAGACAAAAACGATGTGCTTGGGTTGACACCCCTCCCAGCGTGGCTAGTTTCCGCGCGCTAGCGCCAAGGAAGGCATCCGCTCGGCCAACAACGCAGGCTTCAGCTGTCGAACCGTTCAGTTGCTGGTCCGCATCCGAGCCAATCCCTCCACGGCGACAACGAAGGCTACTTGCCCCAAGTCAAACGGGGCCCGAAGCAAAACCATCAGGGAGACTTGCAGACCATGAAAATTCGACCGTTGCAGGACCGCGTGCTCGTCAAGCGCGTTGCCGAAGAAGAGAAGACCAAGGGCGGTATCATCATCCCGGACTCTGCCAAAGAGAAGCCCATCGAGGGTAAGGTGATCGCGGCAGGTCCCGGCAAAGTCGGAGACGACGGCAAGCTTCGCGAGCTTGGAGTGAAAAAGGGCGACTTGATCCTCTTTGGAAAGTACGCCGGCACCGAAGTCAAGTTGGACGGTGAGGAGCACCTCATCCTTCGTGAAGACGACATCCTCGGGGTGATCGAGAAGTAAGGCCCTGTCCAAGAAGCACTAGGAGAGAACAATGGCAGCCAAAGAAATCGCATACGAGGAGAAAGCTCGTAACCTCATCCTGAACGGCGTCAACGCCCTAGCCGACGCCGTCAAGGTCACGCTCGGTCCCAAGGGCCGCAACGTCGTGATCGAGAAGAGCTTCGGCTCCCCCACGATCACCAAAGACGGCGTGACCGTCGCAAAGGAAATCGAGCTGGAGAACAAGTTCGAGAACATGGGCGCTCAGATGGTACGCGAAGTCGCGTCCAAGACGAGCGATGTGGCCGGTGACGGCACCACCACCGCGACCGTGCTCGCCCAAGGCATCTTCCGCGAAGGTTCCAAGCTGGTCGCCGCAGGACACAACCCGATGGAGATCAAGCGTGGCATCGACCGCGCCGTCGAGTCCTGCGTCGAAGGCTTGCAGAAGCTCAGCAAGGCGACCAAGGACGCCAACGAGATCGCACAGGTTGGCACCGTTTCCGCCAATGGCGACGAGACCATCGGTCAGCTCCTGAGCGAGGCGATGGA
>JBNKZR010000615.1:0-3858 GCA_050301735.1 Polyangiaceae bacterium
ACCGTGCACGTGCCCGCTGCCGTGCAGGCTTGGGCGCCGCGCGATGCGGTCGAATTGCAGACCCGTGATTGGTTCGTGCACTCGTCTTCTGCCTGGAATTTCGAGCAGCGGGATCTGGCCAAGGCGACGTTGATGCGGCTCGTTCGTTGGCACTTGCGCTACGAGACGGTCGTCACGCGCGAGCGCGCCATCTTCCTCAGTCGTCAGGAGCAAGCGACGCGGTTGTGGATGGTCACCAGGCGCCTGGAGACTTTGCGTCAAAGCTTCACGGCCGCGGTTCGTGAACGGAATGGTGCTCGCGTCGACTGGTTGTGGGCTCAGGCCAAAGAGTTCACCCAGTTGCATGCTGAGATTGCTGGAGGAGATGACGAGAGAATCGCCGGGGGCCTCGACGCCATAGTCGTAGATTCGGATGGCGTGAAACTAGCGGCCGTCGATGGGGCAGAGGGCGGGTCGGAGCTCCGTAACCTACAGGACGAGCTGCTCGAGCTTCGAGAGGGATTGTCTGCCCAGAGACCAGACCTTTCGGGATGGATCGCAGGTCTACGTCTGGCCTGAGTTCGGGACGCGACGAGCTGCGTGCACCGAATTGATTCCGTCCTCGATGGCGGTTGCGTTGTCGAAAATCACCACGAACTCCGTGCCGCGGTCGACGCGGACCTGCAACTCGCCGACGAGTTGACGGGTGAGTGCGCGTACGAGCTTCAGCCCCAAGTTCTTTGATTCCTCCGCAGCCCCTGGGGGGATACCAACGCCGTCATCGCTGATGCACAAGCGGATCTTGTTTCCGGGGGCAGGCTGCAACGTGACGCGAATCGTGCCGATGTCGCGCTCTGGAAACGCATACTTGAAAGCATTGGTGATCAGTTCGCTCGCAATCAGCCCACAGGGCGTAGCTTGGTCGAGATCGAGAAGGTCATCCTGAACGTTGGTCTGGATGACGATGCGCTGACCAAGGCTGACATAGGCTGCTCGCAGACTCTCCGTGAGTTCTTCCAAGTAGCGGGTGAAGCTCAGGCGCGTGACGTCTCCAGACTCGTACAGGATGCGGTGAACCAGCGACATGGCGTACAAGCGATCCTGACCTTCGGAAAAGAGCCTCGCGAGCTTGGGGTCGTCGCAGGTCGTGGCTTGCAAGCTCAGCATACTGGAAACGACCTGCAGGTTGTTCTTGACCCGATGATGTACCTCCTGAAGAAGTATCTCTTTCTGTTGCAACTCTTTGGCGATGCGGGTCTCCCGCTCCTGAACCGCCTCGATCGCTTCGATACGCTCCGAGACGTCCTGTAGAGCCAGCACGAAGCCTACGATGTCGCCAGTGGTGTCTCGAACGGGGGTCAAGCGCCAGTCCCAGTGAGACACGCCCCGTTCGCGGTTGTGTGCGTACTCGAACGGCTTCGCCAGTGCCGAGTGGGGCTTGCCCGTGGCGCGCACTCGCTCGAAGACGGCCTCGTTGTCAGGGTTCGGATAGAGGTCGAAATGATTCTTGCCGACGAAGTCTTCGGGACGCTTGCCATCGGCTTCGGCGTAGCGTGAGTTGACCCGGACGAAGTTGAACTCGGTGTCCAGATAGGCCAGACACACGATGGAGTTCTCGAACATCGCCTCGAGCAGCTGGTTCGAGGCTCGCAGCGCGAGCTCTGCTTTTCTGGCTGCCTCCCTCTTGGTGACGTCGTGACCGATGACGAGCAGCCCCAGTACCGACCCGGACTCCGCTTTCAGGGTCTGGTCGTGCCACTCGACGATCCGTGCCTCGCCGTTTCTCAGGCGGATGGCATTGGTGTCGCCGTGAGTTGCGTTGCCGTTGATGGCGGCCGCAAATCGATGACGGACGCGTTCCCTGTCTTCCGGGAAGATGAAGCGCTCGATCCAATCCCGTCCTTCAATCTCAGCGAGTGCGTACCCTGACAGCTCTTCGAAGAACGCATTGACGTAGACGACACGATGGTTGGGCGAGAGCAACAGGACACTCACGTTTGCGACACGCAGCAGACTCGAGGCGAGCTGATCTTCCGCGCTAACGACGGCATCAGTGGTGAGCGTCGCGAACCGCGCGCGAATGTCTCGAATGACAGGGTTGTTCAGCGGAGGGCTCAAAGCGCCCCTGTCGCACAATTCGCCGGGTGTGGCGTGCTGTGGGTTTTCAGTATGAGCCAAAGTGGCTGGTCAGCGAGCCGACGAGGGTGCATGGTTGGGTTCAAGTCGTGTCGTTTCGTGCGCGTGGGCTGCGGCCGGCGAGGGCGTCCCAGACTTCGAGCCTGCAACTGGCGATTCGCCCGCCACGTCTCACGTGGCGGCTCGCAACTGCTGTCGTTCGTCGTCGAGAAGTTGCCTCAGTGCGGCTTGGGTTCCGTGTTGACATATGGCATGCAGCGATGTCGCGACGGTTTCCGTGAACGATGGTGCAGCATCTGTCAGGCGACAACCCCAGAAGTCTTCACGGTTGAGGGATTGGTGGGCGAGATCCCTGCAGAAGCTCCTGCTGTAGGTGCCTTCGGATTTGCCCCAGACGTTCGCGAAGTGCTCCAACACCCGGGCCTCGTCACGAACCCAGTACGGGCTTCCCCCACGATTTCCTCGTAGCGCTCCGCCAGATACGTCGCTGCCTCGGTACAAGGCCAGTAGCGCAGCTAGGCCGAAGGCTAGTCGCGGCGACGCGCGGTCGAGTTTCTCTTGGTTGTCGAGCACGGTGCCGAGTAGCCGCGCTCCGTACTTGCTCACCGAGTTGAGCGAAATGCTGAGGAGTTGATGGTGGATGAACGGATTCTTGAAGCGCTGGAGAACCGACTGAGCAAAGCTCGAGAGCTCTTCTGCTGGCAGGCTCAGTGTCGGAAGGATCTCGTTCGAGAGAGCGCCTTCGACGTAGGCTCGAAACAGCGGGTCATCCATGCACTCGCGCACGGTATTTTTGCCCGCCAGAAACGCAGCAGGAGTGAGCAGGGTGTGAGCCCCATTGAGGATTCTCACTTTGCGTTCGCGATACGGCGTCATGTCCGACGTCCACACCACGTCGAGTCCGGCTCGAGTCAGCGGCAACTCTTCCTCCAGCGGACGTGGCGACTCGATGACCCAACAGTGGAACGTCTCGCCAGCGACTAGCAATAGATCTCGGTAGCCGAGTCGCTGCTCCAAGGCTGCTGCTTCGTCTTTCGGGTAGCCGGTGACGATCCGGTCGACGAGGGTGTTGGTGAACATGCACGCCTCGTCCAGCCAAGTGAGAAACTCAGGCGGCAATTGCCACTTTAGAGCCAACTCGGTGATTGCGCGCTTCAGCGCGTCCCCGTTACGCTCGATGAGCTCGCACGGGAGCATCACCCAGCCTCTGGAACGATCGCCATCGAAGTGGCGATAGCGAGCGTGGAGCAGCTGGGTCAACTTTGCCGGAAATGAAGTCGCGGGTCGTCTTTCCGGAGCATCCTCGGGGTCGAGACGAATGCCTGCTTCGGTCGTGTTGGAGACGACGAAGCGTAGCTCGGGCTGCGTTGCTAGGTCGAGGAAAGCGTCGAAGTCGTCGTACGGGTTCAGGCACCGCGTGACGGACGTTACGACTTCGTGGCTCTCGTACACGGTGCCATCGACGCCACTGCGTAGCAGCACCGTGTAGAGCCCGTCCTGCTCGTTGACGCGGTCAGCCATCCCGTGGGCAATGGGTTGAACGAGCACTGCCCGCCCCCCGAACAGCCCTCGTCGGTTCATGCGTTCGAGCATCCAGTCGACGAACCCGCGCAGGAAATTGCCCTCGCCGAACTGCAACACGCGTTCTGGCAACGCTCGTTCTCGCTGCTGGCGGTCCTCGGCGAGGTTCGCCGCGGTTCGCAGCAGGTCGCCATCGAGTCGTCGCGCTGGAGCTCCCGGCTG
>JBNKZR010000616.1:0-3854 GCA_050301735.1 Polyangiaceae bacterium
CGGAGCCAGCGGTTGTAGTCGGTCAGTAGCATGCAGCTGTCCAACGCTGGCGCTGCGTAGATACAGACCGCGCCCAGGGTGCCTGCGGCCGCGTGGATGACGAAGCGTTTGCGTTCGACGGCTGCAGCGGCGACCGCCATTGCCAACCCGACGGCGCCAGGCAATGCGAGAAGGTAGTAGTTGCTGAACGACCAGTAGACTCCGCCAAGCGTGAGCTTCTTGTAGACCACAGCCGCGATGGGCAAGGCGCCAACGACGACGGCCACCAGGTCCAATGCCAATGCTAGTCGCTGTCGTCTCATGGGTGCACTTACCAAAGGCGTCCAGCTTCATTCAGCCCGCGTCCAAGCTAGCAGGTTCCACCGCTTTTGGCTGCGCTAGCGCTGGGCCAGCTCGCGCTGAGGAGACGGCGGCGATGACGTCGGTCGGAGTGCTGGGGGGCACGGCTGGCGCGACAGTGCGTACGGTGGCAAGTCCGAGCTGAGCCTTTTGGGTCGGCGTGATCGTTTCGGGCCAGTCCCGCATCAACAAGTCATGCGACGCGTCTTGGCTGATTGGGCCCTGTCTTTGTCTTGTGGATTGATCATCTCCTGCTCGTCGGGCGGGGCGGATGAGCCAGCCGCGTCGAGCGAAAGTGACGACGGGAGCTCGGCGCTCGGGGCCGACGGGACTATCCGAACGGCATGGCCGTCGTCCGCGAAACATTGCTGGATGCCCCCATTCCCGCCGAGGCCTGGAGCGCGGCGGCAACCACCGGCCGCCCCTTCTCGTCCGTCGACACCGAGGCGCCCAAAAACCGGCTCTACGAGTACGCCAACTCGGGTCCGGGCAGCGTCGAGTGAGGCGCAGACTGTGTCAGTTCCGTTCATGGCTGTCCGCATTCGCCCCACGATATGTTCGGAACTGATAGTGACAGATGCCGCTTCTGCGCTCATCGTTGTTGGGTCGAACAGCAATGGAGGCAGCGATGTCGGAGCGAAGAAGAACAGCAAAGTCGATTCTGGTATTGTCGGGACTGTGTTCAGCGCTGGCGACCAGCCATGATGCGGAGGCGTGTGGCGGCCTGTTCTGCTCGCAGAGCTCGCCCGTCAATCAAGCCGCGGAGCGGATCGTTTTTGCTCAGGACGAGGGCGAGACCACGGCATTGATCGAGATCCGCTACGAAGGGCCGTCGGAGTCGTTTTCGTGGGTACTGCCGGTGCCCGGAGTGCCCGAGGTGGGCTTGAGCTCGACCATCGCCCTCGACCAGCTGCAAGCGGCGACCAACCCAGTGTATCAGCTGAACACGCGCAATGAAGATTGCGACGAAGGTACCTTCTTCCTCGGAGTCGGCGGAGCAGACACGTCGAACTCCAGCGGCGTGGCGTTCGCGAACGGGTCGGCGGGCCCGGCCGTCACCGTGGTCGCCGGTGCGAGATTGGGGCCGTATGATTACGAGGTGCTCGAGGTCGACGAGGGGCGGGCCAATCCCGCCGGCTTGGTGCTCGATTGGTTGAGCGACAACGGCTACGACGTCAGCGCGCTGGGTGAGGAGTTGCTGGCAGACTACTTGGCGCAGGGCCTGAACCTGATTGCGTTCCGGCTCAACAAAGACGCGGATAGCGGGTCGATCCGCCCGGTGCGCTTGAGCTACGAGGCTTCCAACCCGGTCATCCCGATTCGGCCGACCGCCGTCGCCGCCAATCCCGACATGGGCGTGATGGTATGGGTATTGGGCAAACATCGGGCGATCCCCCATAACTACCTGAGCCTGGAGCTGAACGAGATGCTGATCGATTGGTTCAACCCCGGCAACAACTATGATCAGGTGGTGAGCCAAGCCGCGGACGATGCCGGCGGACAGGGTTTCGTCACGGAGATGTCGAACAGCACCGGTCTGCTGTCGGAACTGGTCTATCAAGAAGCGCCCCACCTCGAAAGAATGCGAGAAGCGCTTTCGAGCAGTGAGAGTTTTCGGCGCCTCTCCGACGCTGGTCTGCTGCCGTTCACGGCCTGGGAGGGCTACCTCGACGTGATCGCCCGCACCGTGCCCCTAGTCGAAGAGGAGGATGGGCACGTCATGCTCGGCTGCCTTCCTTGCGTGCTCGACAGCTTGCCGCTCGCCAACCTGGGACAAGTCCCAGCGCAGCCGCCCCCAGCCGCCAGCTTCACGATCGAAACTCGGTCGTGCGACGACGAGGTAGCGGCGACGTGCGTGCCCGTGATGGGGAGCGATGGCCGCCCGCTGTGGGATCCGGAACGTTTCATCGAAGAGCTCGAAACCCTCGTGATCGAGCCGATGCGCGGGACCCAAGAACTGTTCGACTCCCACGACATCTTCACGCGCATGTACACCACACTCTCCCCCGACGAGATGACGGTGGACCCGCAGTTCGATTTCAACCCAGACCTGGGATCCGTCAACAACGTGCACATCCGCGAGCGTCGCGTTGGCTGCAACGACAACTGGGAGGTGCGTTTCGAAAGCGGTCGAGTCAGCGGTGACGTTTCGGTGTGGCCTGTGGAGCTCAGCGATCTGCCGAGCAACCAACGCATCCTGCAGTTCGGTACGTCCGGTGCGGGCATGGTGCTCGAGGACAACGACGAGGTCATCCGGGAAAAAGCCGCCGACCTACCACAGTTCGAGGTGACCAGTGGCGATGGCTGTGGGTGCCGAGTGGTGGGCGGCGCGTCCTCGAAGGGGGGGCCATTCGCCTTGCTGGCGGCGCTGCTCGTCGTAGGTCGTCGTAGGCGGCGGCGTTGGGTGTGAACGCCTGGAGATGTGCTCGTAGTAGCCCGAGCGAGACACGAGGGCAGGTTCGTCGAAATCTACGAACTCGTTGTCTGGAACGTGTCACAGTCGCTCGGATTCCCGGATGCGAAACCACGCCCTCTGGCCGTACGACGCTCCACACGCACCGAGCCACCCTCGGCTCCCTGGTCCCTTCCTTTGCGGAGTGCGCCATCCAAGTGCGACAGGTGGTGACCAATCTCGTGCGCAATGACGTAGGCCTGCGCGAAGTCGCAACGCTGGCATCCAGCGGTTTCGTCGAGCCGCCCCCTGGGAGGCGTTACCAGCGCATTCACTGGTGCTCGAGCTCCTTTTTGAACGGCACCCGGAAGAAGAGCGAATAGAGGATCGGGACCAGGCCCAGCGTCAACAACGTCGAGAAAGCAAGCCCGCAGACGATTGCGATCGCCATTGGCTTCCACATCGGTCCTCCACCGATCCACAGGGGGATCAGGCCGAGAATGGTGGTGAAGGTGGTCAGCAGGATCGGGCGTAGACGACGCTGGGCGGCCTCGACGATGGCTTGCTGCGGGCTCAAACCGTTGTCCTTGATCTCGATCTCGATGCGGTCGATGAGCACGATCGCGTTGTTGATCACGATACCAAATAGAGCGATCACACCGAGCAACGTCATGAATCCGAAGTAGCTGTGGAACCCGAGAAGCCCCCCAGCAACGCCAACCATCGCCATCGGAATGGTCAACAAGATGATCAACGGACGCCGCAACGAGTTGAACTGCAACACCAGCAGAATGACGATCAGGAACAACGCGATGGGCATCTTGTCGTTGATCGATTGATTGCCCTTTTCTGCTTGCTCCATCTCGCCCGCCATGCGCCAGCGATAGCCGATGTCCCAATCGCGCGAGACGTCCTTCATCCACGGGATGAAAACCGCTCCCGGCACGACCAGCAGGTTCTCCGTCCCGATCAGCTTGCACGTCCGAATCATGTTGCCCGCCAGCTCGAGCGCCCGCGCCCGCGTCTCGTCACGGGACAAGCGGACCGCCATCGAAATCGCCTTCCCCGTCCGCATAGTTCAACGCGAGGTCGTTGCCGGGAATATGCGGAAAGCCGCGAAAAT